>NZ_JBEXPK010000108.1:0-19873 GCF_040612015.1 Streptomyces sp. NPDC006476
GCCGCTGCCGCCACCCGACACCTCGGCCGCCGGCAACGGGTCCTCACCGGCCACACCCGTGTCGCCCTTCCACGGATCCACACTCGGATCCAACAGACCCGACGCATCCGACGGCTCACTGCCCGACACACCCGGAGCACCGCCACTCATCCCCGGCATCATCGGCATAACACCGAGACCGCCCAGACCACCGGCACCCGCTTCCGGAGCGCCCACATCCGTGGGCCCGGTGAACTCCTCCGGCCGCCTCAAGCCGCCGACCGGATTGTTCTGGCCGCCGGTGGGCAAGAGGTCGCCGTTGCCCAGGCTGGTGCCGCCCTTCCACGGCTCGGCGCTCGAGTCCAACAGCCCGGAGGAGTCCGTGGGCTCACCACCGACCCCGGGAGCACCGCCTCCGATGCCCGGCATCATCGGCACGGCCGACATGCCGCCCAAACCTCCGTCCGCGCCTCCAACGCGGGTACCGCCCGTGAACGGAGAATCACCACCCGCGCCCGACCCAATACCCGGATCCGGCGCACCGCCCCCGCCCACGCCCGTCCCGGGGCCGTCTCCCGTGCCAGGCCTGCCCGTCCCGGGGCCGTCTCCCGTGCCAGGACTGCCCGTCCCGGGGCCGTCTCCCGTGCCAGGACTGCCCGTCCCGGGGCCGTCTCCCGTGCCAGGCTGGTTCATATCTCCCCCGCCGCCCGGGGGGGTGACGGGGCTCGGGGTGTGGACCGAGTCGATCGTGACCTGATACTCGCTCGCCAGGCTTTTCAGGACCTTACGCATGTCGTTCGTCATCATTTCGACGATCTGCGGCTGTTCACTGACCCTGATCAGTCCGTTCTTCATCGTCGAGGCACCGGCCAGCTGCGCCTGGCGTGCGTACCACTGGTCGATCTCCGTGATGAGCTGCTGGGCGTTGCGCAGGTTGACCGCGTTGTTGGCGAGCTGCTGCGGGACCGAGTGGCTTCCCGTGGCACCGCCCGACAGGACGTTCGCGGTGGCCTGAACCTGCCGGGAGAAGCCGACGATCATGTCGAGGAACGCGTCCGCCGCGTCACCCTTCCAGGCCCCCCCGCCACCGGCCAGCGCCTTGCCCTGCTCCTGCAGGACCTCGGCTACCGACTGCAGAGCTACCTGCACCTGGTAGAAGGCGTCCGCCGCGTCCTGGAGGGACTGCGGGTCGGAGGCGCCCCGGGCGCGGCTCGCGTTGCTGCTGTTGTTGGTGCCCGCGGAGAATCCGTTGATGGCAGCTTCGATCTGCTTCCAGTCCCACGAGTCGTAATCCGAGACCTGGCCCACGGTGCCGTCGGGGCTGGCGAAGACCGCGTTGTCGATCCCCCTCCCCCCCTTCTTGAAGGGGCCTTGGTTGTACTTGTCCTCGTCGCCCATCCCCGCTCGCACTCTCCCGTCGGAGCCGTGGCCCCGGTCACCGTGGTGCCCCTCCTCGCCGAAGACAGGCGAGGAGGGGGATTTCGCCTGCTGCCAGAACATCGGCCGAGCCGCCGACCGGCGTCCCGTCGTCGCTGTCCGCAGTACGACGGCCGACGGCTGCGGCCTCGATTGTCCGGACCGGTCGTGGCCGGTCCGTCGATCAGTGGACGCCCCCAGCGTTCGAGCTGAGGGTGTTCAGGTCAGTGCTGGCGTCGTACATGTAGTCCTGCAAGTCCTTGGCCGACATCTTGTTGGCCTCTTCCATCGACTGGTACTTCTTGCTCATCAGCCGGACCCCGTGGCACAGGTCGGTGAGACCGTTGGCCAGGTCGGTGAGGACCTTCAGATAGGCGTCCCTGAGGCCGCCGTCACCACCGTTCCCGGACACCTTTCCGCGCATGACGTTCGCATGGTAGAAGGCGCCGGGAGCGGGCGACACATGGCCCAGTGCGCTGGACGCACGCTGGACGTACGGGACCAGGGTTTCGATGTTGCTCGCGAAATGCTCCATCGCCGCTGTGTTGACCTGCGTCTTCTTGCCGCCGCCGGAACCTCCCGGCACGTTCGGCTTCCGGATCGGGTCGTGATTCGTGTAGGACCCGTGCACGTCCGGGACGTTCGTGCCGCCGTCCCACTCCTCGGGCTGGTACGGCGCCGAGGCGGGCGTGTCGTGGTACATGTGGGTGGACGAGTCAGCTGTTGCGTCGGGCATCGGTCTCCTCGGTCAGTCCGGGCGCGGCCACGAAAGCCGCGCGGAACCGGTGTGGGCAACCGAACCGGTGCGGCCGAGGGGGGAGCCGCCGCACCCGTTCGCCGGTCAGGCGCCCTGCCACATGCCGACGCCCTGCCGCTCGCCCGTGTTGTACGCCTGGTTAATCTGGACGAGACTCGTCGTGGCCTTAGCCGCCGCCGTGGCCATGTTGTGGGCGGCGTTGTCCCACTTGGCCTTGCATTCCGCGTAGGTCGCCTTGGCGTCGCCGGTCCAGTGCTGGAGGCTGCTGCTGGCCTCCTCCTCCAGGCTCAGGATCAGCTGCCGGATGTGGTGGGTGATCGATTCCATCTCACCTGCGATGGCCTGAACCTGGGACATGTCGACGCCATACGTCACGGACATGAGAATTCACTCCTTGTGGCGGGAAGAAAGTGGGGGGTGGTCGATTCGTCCGTCAGTGCCCGAAGCCGGGGAGGCTCTGGGCCACGGCGCTCTTGACCTGGCTGGCCTCGTCGATGGTGCTCTGGTGGGTCGACCGGTACGTGGCGGTGTTCTGTTCCAGGACGCCCGCCATCTTGTTGAGTTCGTTGGTGACGGTCTGGAAGTTGGTGAGCCATTCCTGCAAGGCGCTGCAGAAGGTCTTGGAAGCCGGACCCTCCCAGACGATGCCGAGCATGGCATGCTGCTGCTCCATGTTGCTCCCGGAGCGGGTGCAGTGCGCGACCCGGTCCTGGAAGGCCGAGTAGGCGCGGGACATTCCCGCGAGGTCCACTGTGGTGGAAAGGGGACCAGAGCCGCCAGCCATGTTCGAGTTTCCTCTCGGTGATATGTAGGGGATTCGTCGCGCGTCGCTGACGCGCGTAGCGTCATTGTTGGGCGCGCTTCGACGGACGGGAAATGGGGAATCCGGGATCGTGCCCGGCAGTCCCGGCAGGATTACCCATGCGTGCCCACCGCGACATGCTCAGGTGTCGGGACAGGTCCAGATGGTGCCCCCGGTGTGGCCGCGGGCGCGGCCGGTGCCTGCGCCGGTTCGGCCGGGGCCGGCCGGGGCAGGTCGGCCGTGGATATCTCCGTGGAGCGCGCCCGGGAAGCGATACGTGCCGCCACCCGATGGGCTCCGTGGGCGCCGACCGCAGGGGTGGTCTGGGCGTAGACGTCGGCGAGCGTCGCCGTGACCTCGTCGGGCACGGTGTGTCCGAGGCGGCCGAGGTGACGTGCCGTCAGCTCGGCCAGTTGGGCCGGGTAGTACGGGGGCAACGTCAGATACTCCGCGAACAGCCGGGCCAGATCGGCCCGTTCCCGCAGCAGGTTGGTCAGCGGCGGCCCCTCTCCGCATAGCACCAGAGCCGAGGCACCGGGTGCGCCGGCCGTCGTCACGAGGGCCTCAATCACCGCCGCGCGGTCCTCCGCCGACCGTCGGACGAAGGCGGCGTCCACATCGGGGATGAACACTCCGCCCGCGGCCTCCTCGACGACGGACGCCAGGTAGGCGCGCGGCTGTCCGGGCCAGCGGGCGGGGACGACGGACAGCGGCAGGTAGCAGGTCACGCCGGTGGGCAGCAGGCCCAGTTCGGCGAGGCACCGCCCGTACAGGCGCGCCACGGAGCGGCGGCCGCTGCCCAGGGCTCCGTCGAGGACGATGTTGACCAGTCCGGTGGTCGGCTGGTTTCGCCGTCGCAGCTCCGCCAGGCCCTCCAGGCGGACTCGCAGGGCCTCGCGCACGGGCTCCAGGCCGACCATGAACGCCACCCTCCGGGCGGAGGGGCTGTCAGCACCGTTTCTGGCAGCCGGCGCGCCCCCTCCCCCACCCGCCGGCCCGCCGGCCTTGCCGCCATCCAGGACGAGCGTGGCCAGGTCGGCCTCGGTGAGCCTGTTCAGATCGGAATCGTCACTGGGCGGAAGGCTGGCCAGCCTGGTCGCCTGGTTGTTGATCATCGACTCGAAGACCTGCCGGGCGACGCGCCCATTGCCGAACGTCGCGGTCTTGGGCACCTCCTCGAAGTACCGCGTCAGGCCGTCCAACGCCCCGCCGGTCAGCTCATAGTAGTGCTTGGCGCCCAGGCCCCTGACGATGGTGACAAGCTCCTCCGGGCTGTAGTTGGGGAACTCGATGGTGCGCGCGAAACGGGACGCCATGCCCGGGTTGGAGGCGAGGAACTGGTCCATCTGCTCGGAGTAGCCCGCGGCGATGACGACGATCTCGTCGCGGTGGTCCTCCATCAGCTTCATCAGCGTCTCGACGGCCTCCTGACCGAAGTCCGGGCCCGTGCCCTTGGACTGGTTGGTCAGCGTGTAGGCCTCGTCGATGAACAGCACGCCGCCGAGTGCCCTGTTGAACACCTCGGTGGTCTTTATGGCGGTGCCACCGATGATCTGGGCGACAAGGTCGGCGCGAGCCACCTCGACGATGTGGCCCTGGGCGAGGATGCCCAGCTCGGCCAGGACGGCGCCGTACAGTCGCGCGACGGTGGTCTTGCCGGTGCCGGGCGGGCCGGCGAAGACCAGGTGGCGGCTCATGGGAGGCATCGGCAGGCCCATCTCCTGCCTGCGCTGGGCCATCCGGTTCAGGTTGATCAGCCCGGTGACCTCCTTCTTCACGCTCCCCAGGCCGACCAATGACTCGAGCTCGGCGAGCGGGCCGACACCGGTGCCGCGAGCCTGCTGCTCACCGGCGGCCGGCGGCTGGTCGTCCCCGGCCGGCCCGCCGGACCGCCCCCCGGTGTCCACGCCCACGACGTCCACCAGGCCACCAGCCTGGAGCCGGTGGACGGCCTTGCCGCCGTTGTCGCGGATCTGGCAGTCCTGGACACTGACCGGCTGGTCGGTGTTGGCGCGGATGCCGTCGCCCGCGTTGTCGAAGACGGTGCAGCCGGTGAGGTCGGCGCGGGCGGACGCCTGGATGTTGACGCCATGGCCGCGGGCGCCGCTGATCCGGCAGTTGGTGGCGCTGACCGAGCCACCGTGCGTGACCCGCAGGCCGTCGCCGCCCGAGCCGGTGAAGTCGGTGTCGCCGGCCATCAGCTCGGCGTCGGCCCCGACCAGTATCTCGCAGCCGCGGACCGTGGCAGATTCCAGGACGGCGCGGGCGCCGCCGGCCAGGCTGACACCGGTGCCGCCGGTGGCCGTCAGCCGCAGCCCGGTGAAGGTGCCGCCACCCTTCTCGTCGAGTTCGATGCCGATGCCGCCGCCGAGGGCAATGTCAGCGCCGCCCAGCTCCAGCCTGCTGTCCTGACCCACCACCCGCGCCCCCGCGCCGGAGGTGTCGGTGACGGCCAGGCGCCCGATCCGCGCGGACGCGCCGCCGGTGACCTGGACGGCGGCCGTCGAGGCGTCCTTGACGGTCAGCCCGTCGAACACCGCCTCGCTGCCGGCCTCGGCGACGACCCCCAGTGGGGCTCCGCTGACCTCGCAGTTCTCCAGATGCGGCCGGGAGCCGCCAGTGACGTGCACGCCGGTACGGGCCGCTCCGGCGACGGAACACGACTGCAGCACCGGCGCGGCCCCGCCGCTGATGTGCACGCCCTGCCCCCCGGAGCCGCTGAACGCGCACTCGATGAGCGCGGTCTCGCCCCGGCTGGTCAGATAGGCGTCGAGAGCCGCGCTGCCGCTGACCGACACATTCCGCAGCTGTGCCCTGGCCTCGTCCTCCACGGCGATACCGGGCTTGCCGCTACCGCTGATCCGGCTGTTCTCGACAGTGACCGTGCCGCGTCCGTTGGCGCAGACGCCGTTGCCCTTGGCCCCGCCGAAGATGCACTCCCGGACGGTCAGCCGCCCGCTCTCTGCGACGACCACAGCGGAGGAGCCTGCATCGGCGACCTCGGAGCCTTCCAGGGCGTTCCCGCCGCCGGATGTCACAACGACGCCGGCGCCGTTCGGGTTGGTGACCTTGCAGCCCCGCATGGCCAGGATGCCCTGATGCCAGGCGAGGACGGCGGTCCACCCTTCGCCGGCGACCTGGCAGTCGTCCAGGGCGGCCTGACCGCGCCGCACGTCGAGCACCGGCGCCTCCCGGTCGCTGCCGGACAAGGTGAGGCCGGACAGCTGAACCGCCTCGGCGTCCACGACCACGGTGCTGCCGGAGGCGCAGTGGACGTGGACCGTGCCCGAGTCGCCCTCGGCGGCCACGCTGACGGCCCGCGTGATGTCAAGCGTCTCCTCGTAACGCCCCGGCGCGACGGTGATGAGCGCGCCTTCGGCGGCCTCGGCCAGCGCTTGGGTGAGGGAACGGTACGCGCCCGGGCGGTCCGGGGCGACCAGCAGGATTTGTCGGCTCATAGGGGTGCCTTTCTCGTTGCCGCCTGGGCCGCACGACCGGATGCGCCGCGCCGCGGGAGCATGGCGGAGCTGAGCAGGCCCGGCGGGGCCGCGGTGCCGTATTTGACCGGGCCCTTGGCCCCGGCCCCGCCGGCGGCCGACCCCGCCAGGACCCGGAGGGTCTGTTCGAGGCTGTTCACGGCGATCTCGTCGAGCGGGGTTCGGTGGACGCCGACCCGCCCGTCCGCCGAGATCTCCGACTTCGACAGCTCGCGCAGGAGTACCGCGGTGCGGCCGCCGTCGCCGGTGACGGTCTTGAGGACCTCGAAACTGGTACCGGGCAGGAAGATCACCCGGTCGGGGGCTGAGGGGTCGAGCAGGTTCGTCCGCCGGGCCGTCATCGACCAGATGAGGATGTCGGTGACCCCGTCGGGCCCGGCGCCCGGGGAGGAGTGCGCGGTGCAGAACGCCCACTCGGTGAGCAGCCTGCCCGGACCGTACCAGGCCCGCTCCCCCGAGGTGAGCACGGAGTGCAGCAGCGCCGGCCCCCGATAGGAGGGCAGGCGGTCCAGCCCGGAGGCCACGCAGCGGGCCAGCGGTACGTGCGGACCTGCGGTGGCGCTGCGCACGGCCATGTCCAGTGCGCGGCTGTCCCCGGTGAGGTACAGCCGCAGCGCGACGAGATCGGTCAGCGCGTCCTCGTCAGGCCCTCGGGCGCCGCCGCGCAGGGCAGGCGACTCAGCCATGATGCCGGACACGGTGCCGATCGCCGCGTTGTACTGCTCGCTCAACGCGCGGCGGACCCACGCCCGCTCCTGGCCGAGCCCGCGCTCCGGCGGCACCGCGCAGGCGCCGGACTTGGGAACGGGCTGCACCCGGACCGAATCCCGCTGGCGCGCGGCCTGGGGCCGCGCCTGGACGGGTCCCTGTGGGGCGGGTGCGGGAGCAGCGGCCGGGGTCGGGGACACAGCAGGCGGCGGCGCGAGCGCGGGCCCGTCCGGCGGCCCTGACTCCAGCCGGACACGCGGCGCCGCGCTCCTGACGCGCCCGGGTGTGGGTACGGGCGCGGGCGCGGCTCCGGGCGCTGGGTCGGGCGCGGCCCAGGGTGCAGCCCAGGCCTTGGGCGTTGCGCTGGCCTCCCGACCGGGCCCCGCCCCCGTGACCGGGCGCGGCGACGCCGCGCCGTCCGAAGCCCCCGGCCGCGACTTCGCCGCCTCGGGCCCGGCGTCGGTACCCGCCTCGGACCCGGGCGCCGGGCCGGCGCCCGCCTCTGTGACCGGGGGCGGCGACGCCGCACGCCAGGAGCCGTCCCGGGGGCCCGGCCACCGCCCGGCCTTCGGCGCGGGTGCCGGGCCCTGCGCCGGGTCAGCGGCGTCCTGGCGGGGCGTGCCACCGGAATCCTCGGCCCCGGTTACGGTGTCCGTCCGAGTATCCGTGGCCTTGGACACTGCTCCCGCGTCCCCCGCCGTCGCCGGCGCGTTCGCGGAGCCGGCCGCCGCGAGGGCGGACGTGTCCGTTCCGGCCGCACCGTCTGGGGCCGGGGCAAGCGCGGGGCCCGCCGACTCGACCACGGTGGCCGGTTCGAACGGGTCAGTGAGCCCCGGCGACTCCACCCGCGCCCGGTTCGGGGCGGACGGCGTCGGCGGCGTGGCCGCCCCGGCCGAACCCGCAGCCCGGCGTGCCGGAGGGACCGCAGACTCCGACACGTCCACGGACCCCGCCGCCGCCAGGCGGCGGGCGGTGGCCGGGCGCTCGGGCTGCCGGACCATCTCGGCGGGCTTGGTCTGCACGGCCGCTTCCGGGTCGTCGGCGGGCGCCAGCCGGAACGCGGCGCGCACCGCGGGGTCCAGCCGCCACAGCACGTCCTTGGCGAGGGCCCGCATGCGCTCGGCGGCCCAAGGCGTGGCGCGGTCGAACAGGATCAGTGGGTTCCCGGGCCGGGCGGGAACACGACGCACCTCCTCGCCGTCGGCGCCGGCCTCGTGGGGCCGCACCCACAGGCCGCTTTGGACGACCTCCAGGACGCTGTCGGGGGCGTAGTCGTACACCCCTGGGGCAACTTCGCGGATCTCCGGGAAGGGGGCCCGCACACCTAGCAGCGCGGGCGGGGCAGACTCGCCGTCCCCGCTCGGGAAGTACACCAGTTCACTTACGAAGGGGCGCCAGGCGGGCCACCCGTCGGAGCGCACCCCAACGACGTCCGGCGAGGACAGCCCGGGGGCGATCGCCGTCGGCAAGCCCGCGTAGACCCCGATCTGCTGCTCCAGCCGGTCCGCCAGTTCCTGGCCGAACGCGCGGCCGTTCGGCAGCTCGACCGGACCGTAGTGGACGAACCGGACCAACGGCCGGGCCGTGGCCAGGACGTTCTCCCACAAGCGGGCCACATCCTCCAGCGGCACCTCCGGTTCGCCGGGGGCGCCGACGACTACGGCGAGGATGTCCGGGTGACACGGCACCACCCGGATCAACCGCTGCCGGTGGGAACTCAGCGGCTGGTGGTCGCTGCTGTGCACCCACACGCCGCCGGGCAGAGGCTCCGCGATGGCTTTCTCACTGATCCGCCACGGCCGGTCGGGGACGGAGAACTCCCAGTTCGGCTTAGGGAACCGGCGCGAGTCGATCTGCGCGACCCGGCCGGGGCGGAACAACAGCCAGCCGGCGCCGTTCTCAGTCGGCACGAACAGGCCACCGCCCACGGTGGACAGCGAGGCGCCGTCCGGGGCGAGCACGGCCCGGCCGAGCCGGTCGGCGATCCGCTGCCCGGCGTCGCGGACCTCGTAGTGTCGGCCGCGTTGGAAGACCAGGCGCACGTTGCCGGAGCGGCTCGCCAGGAACCTGGCCACCGCGTCCCATTCCAGGTCCAGGGAGGAATGGGAGGGCAGGTCGAGGACGACCAGGATGTTGCGGGAGTCCGGGGCCAGGCCCTCCACGAACCGCATGGTCTGCTCGGCCGGTTCGCCCTTCGGGTGGATCAGAAGGGCATTGCCGACGGGCCGGCATCTCAGAGGCCGCCCCGGGCCGCGCCGCTGCATGACCGCGAGTGCCACGGGCTATCCGCCTCTCACCGTGGCCAACGCGGCCGACGCGTCCAGGTCGGGCCCCTTCGGCAGCAGGCCCAGGACGTCCCTCGGCAGCGGAAGGCCCCCCATCTGGGGGAGTCCGAGGTACATCGCGGAGTTCCCGCGGCCGATGAGGTAGAGCCTGCCCTGCTCGGTGATCAGGTACCGCTGAGGGGTGCCCAGGTTCGCGGTGTCGCTGTTGTCCAAGGCGACGACACCGCGGCCGGGCGGGACGAGGACGAACCGTTTACCGATGGCCGCCTGGCCGCCCTCCAACACCACCTGAATGTGCATGACCCCCCTCGTCGGCTGCTCCCTGAGGCACAGCGCCTCGGTGGTGAGCGGCTGCTGGCGGGTGCCGAGCACGTCGGGCACGGTTGTCATCAGGGCGTGGTCCTTGGAGACCGGCGCAGCGGCGATGTCGGACTGGTCGACTCGCCGCGTGGCCGGTGCGCCGCGCCGCGCGGCGAGCAGGGCCCCCTCGGTGGCGCTGACGGGTTCGAGGCCGTCGGCGCGCAGCACGTAGGAGTGCCCGCCGGTGCCCGATATGGCGGTGAACACCTGCCCGATCCGGGCGGGGCGTCCGCCGACGGTTCGGCCCGGGCGGCCGGTGCCAGGCACGGAGGCGGGAACGAGCCGGGTGCCGGTGGGCACGGCGGACAGCCACGAGCGGGGCGCCACCAGCGGCTGCTGGGTGTCCAGGCCGAGGGCGATCCGGGAGGCGTCGTCGGGCAGCGGGTACTTGGTCCCGTGCCACAGCAAGTACAGGTCGCCGCTCGTAGAGGACAGCACGACCTGCCGGTCGGCGGGGAAGGGCCGGGTGCGCCCGGCCGGGTCGAAGTCCAGCAGCAGGCCGTTCGGCAGGTCGTCGCGTACGCACCGGGTCCAGGCGCCGAACAGCAGCTGCGTGGCCGGCGGCAGGGTGTCGGGCGCGTTGGGGATGCCGACGGGCGTCCCGTGCGGCACGCCGGCGAGGGAGTTGCGGGACACCGTCCGCACGGTGGCGCCTTCGCCCGCGATCAGCAAGGCGGAGGCGTAGTTGCGGACGGGGCGCAGTTCCCCGCCGAGGTAGAGGTAGCGGTTGCCGGTCTCCTTCTCGACGATGACCGCGTGGGGTTGCCGCCAGGATGTGTTGCCGCCGGGCGAGATGAGCCCGAACACGCCGAATCCCGCGCACAGCAGCACCGCGAGGCCTGCGCCGAAGAACATGCCGAGGCGGGACCGCTGGGCCGGCGGCTCGCCGCGGCCGGGGTCGCCGGTGACCAGCGCCGTAGACAGCCGGGCCATGGCGAACTGATAGGCCTGCACATGGTCGCGTCGCGTCTGCACCGCCGCCGCCCCCTCAGCCGGCCAGGGCGCGAAAGTACGCGTACACGTGCAGCAGCTGGAGCAGCAGCGGCAGGAGGACCACGGCGATGACCACCTCCAGGATGTCGCCGAGATGGCCCCACAACGGGCGGAGCCTGCTGTGGGGCAGCCGCCAGGCGCCCACGGCCAGGAGCACCACGCCGGCCAGCAGCGCGACTGCCACCGCGACCCGACCGGCCGGGCCCGTGTCGGCGCCACGCACGATCAGGAGCAGGGCCGGGCCGAAGGCGCCCGCCACGACGAGCGGCACCCGCTGTCGCGCCCCAGTTGGCTGGCGGACGCTCAGCAGCACGGCGCCGCTGAGCAGCAGGGCGAGCCACTCGCCGGCCCATCCGTGGTCGTGCACCAGCAGCCAGAAGGCCACCGCGTGGACCAGCGCGGACGACAGGGCGAGGACGTCCAGGAAGGTGCCGGCGATGTTGACGCCTCGGGCGACCTGCTCCGGCTCGACCGGGTCGATGTCCTCCTGGAGCTCCTCCGCGTTGTGCGGCAGGTGCGGCACCCGCAGCCGGGCCGAGCGCAGCGCGATCCGGGGGGCCAGGTGCCCGACGACGAAGATCGCGCAGGCCATCACAGCGACGGCCTGCGCCGGGGACATCCCGGCTCGGGAGGTGAGGACCGCGCTGATGGTCGTGACGACCGCGGTGACCAGGACCGTTCCGGGCAGCAGGGGCGGCATCGCTCTCAACAGCAGTAGTGCCCCCGCGATGATCAGCGCACCGAAGGCGGCGGCAATCAGGCCCGGCACCCCCAGGTGGTAGTCACGGGTGCCGCCGAAGGGCAGGGCGAGGCCGGCGAGCGCCGCAAGCAGGCACGCGCCGCCGCCGGTGGCCAGGCCGACGCCAGCGCCGGCCCGCTGGAGCAGTACGGACACGCCGGCGAGGATCACGGCGGCGGCCGCGCACCCGCCGGCGGCCGGCGCTCCGGGACCCGCGCCGAGCAGCGTGGCCGCGAGGCCGACGACGGCGAGCCAGGCCAGGACGAGGGCGAGCTGGCGGGTCATCTCCGGGCGCCACCGGTCGGGACGGTCGCAGATGACGGTGGCCACGCCGTCGGAGACGTCGTCGAACACCAGCCGGGGCAGCGGCGTGTCGACGGGGCGCAGGTAGAGCACGTCGCCGTGGTGAAGGCCCAGCGACTCGGGCGTCCCTTCGGGGCCGAGCGGGTCCTCGCCGAGCCGCTGCAGCACCCAGGGGGTGCCCTGTTCGTCCTGGCCAGCGGCGACGTGCCGCAGCAGCACGGGCAGCAGTTCCGACACCGGTGTGGACACGGGGACGGCCAGGTCGGCGCGGCCTGCCGGGCCGTCCACGGTGAGACGGCAGAGTTCGACGGGGGGCAGGGGGCGTGCGGGCGGTGAGGTCGGCATAGCGTTCCTGGGGCGGAGGGCGTGGAGCGGGACGGGGAGGCGGCGTGCGACCGTGCGGACCGGACGGGGTGCGCGGGGCGTGCGGCACCCGCCCGCAGGGGGACCGCCGGGCCGGAGCGGGCCGGAAGGGCCGGAAGGGCCGGGCGGGCCAGGCGCGGGCGTCCGGGGCGTCTCGGTCCGGTCATGACGGGGTCACCAGACCCGTTTGGATGAGCTTGACGGCGCGGCGGGTGACGAGCTGCGCCCGGCCGGCGGGCAGGTTGCGTGGCTTGGCCTCGCCGAGGAACTTGCCCTCTTCCTTCGGGTAGGAGAACAGTAGACCGGGGTTGCCCAGCTCCCACATGCGCCGCACCAGCGGGTCCATCATGGCCCGCATCGCGCCGGAGGTGCTGCGCGCCACCACCATGTACATGCCGATGTTGTGGCCCTGGGCGAGGAGCGGGACGAGCGGCGCGAGCGGCGTGCCCATGCCCGGGCTGCCGGTGAAGAGGTCGTAGTCGTCGACCACGACGAACAGCAGCGGCCCCTGCCACCAGTCGCGCCTGAGAAGCTGCTCGGGCGAGATGTCGGGGCCGGGCACCCGGTGGCTGACCGAGTTCACCGCGGCGTCGGCGACCTGGGCCATGGCTTCGCTGTCCACGACGTAACCCGACCGGTAGGCCTCGGGCACGTCCGCCAGCAGTCCGCGGCCGGGATCGGCCAGCAGGATGCGGGCCTCGCCGGGGGTGTAGCGGCTGGTTATGGACCGGATGGCGAGCCGTAGCGCGTTGGTCTTGCCGGTCTGGTCATCGCCGAGGACCAACAGATGCGGGGTGGTGGAGAAGTCGTGCCACACGGGTTCGAGCCGCTGCTCGTCCCAGCCGAGGCAGACACGGAGGTCGCCCTCGGCGGGCGGCAGTTGGGTTACCAACAGGCTGGTAGGCAGCAGGCGGACACCGGGCGCGGAGCGGCCGGTCCAGAAGGTGGCGATCTCCGCGACGGCCGCCTTGGTGGCGCGGGTGAGGTCAGCGGTCTCCGAGGAGCCGTCCAGACGGGGCAGGGCTGTGAGGAAGTGGTGCCCGGAGGCGACGAGGCCTCGGCCCGGACGGTGCGGCACCCCGGCCGCCTTCCTGGAGCCGACTTCGGACTCGATCGGGTCGCCGAGCCGCAGTTCGAGTTTGGTGCCGAGCGTGTCGCGCAGCCGGGAGTGCAGCTCCGACCAACGGGTGGCGGTGGCCATGACGTGGATGCCGAAGCCGAGGCCGCGGGCCGCGATGTCCATGACCCGGGCCTCCAGTTCCTCGAAGTCCTGGCGGAGGGTGAACCAGCCGTCGACGACGAGGAACACGTCGCCGTACGGGTCGTCGACGCGTCCGGCGGTCCGAAGTTCGCGGTAGGCGGCCATCGACTCCAGGCCCATGTCCGTGAATATTTGCTCGCGGCGTTCGAGGAGCTGCGACATCTCCTCGACGGTGCGCAGCACCCGGTCGCGTTCCATGCGGGTGGCGACCGAGCCGACGTGAGGCAGGCCGGCGACGGACATCAGACCGCCGCTGAAGTCCAGGCAGTAGAACTGGACCTCCTGCGCCGTATGCGTCAGCGCCAGCGCCAGGATCAGGGTGCGCAGCAGCGTGGACTTGCCGGTCTGCGGGGCGCCGGCGACGCCGACGTGCCCCTCGGCCCCGGACAGATCGACCATCAGCAGTTCGCGCAGCTGCTCGAACGGCCGGTCGACTATGCCCAGGGGGACCTTTAGGAACCCGAGGCCGGGCAGGTCCGCCGGGGCGCACATGCCGCGGACGGCGTCGGGCACGATGCCGGGCAGCAGGTCGTCCAGGCCGGGCGAGGCAGAGAGGGGCGGCAGCCAGATCTGGCGGGCCGCCGAGCCCTTGCCGTCCAGCCGGTCGATCAGCACATCCATCAGGGACTCGCTGCTGTCCTGCCGTTCGGCGGGCTGCTCCTCCTCGGCCGCGGCGAGCGCCGCCGCCTCGGCTGTCTGGCGCAGTTCCTCACTGGTGGGGGCGGACGCAGTCGGCTCCAGGCCGAAGACTGTCACGGCCTGGGCGGCGCGGGCCGACTGGGCCGCCTGTTCGGCGGCGGTCGGCGGGGCGGGCGCCGGGCCCGACACGTAGGCGGCCTTGAACCGCACCAGGTTGGTGGTGTCGATCTTCAGATAGCCATTGCCGGGGGCGGAGGGCAGCTCGTAGGCGCTGGAGACCCCGATCACGCTGCGGGACTCCATCGAGGAGAACGTGCGCAGCGCGATCCGGTAGGACAGGTGGCCCTCGACGCGGTTGATGCGGCTCTCGTCGAGTCGCTGGGAGGCGAGCAGCAGGTGCACGCCGAGGCTGCGGCCCAGACGCCCGATCGACACGAACAGGTCGACGAACTCGGGCTTGGTGGCGAGCAGTTCGGAGAACTCGTCGACGATGAAAAGCAGCGACGGCAGCGGGGTGAGCTCCGCGCCGCCGATCCGGGCCTTCTCGTAGTCGAACAGCGAGGCGTAGCCGGCGGCGCGCAGCAGCTCCTGTCGGCGGATCATCTCGCCGTTGATGGCGTCCCGCATGCGATCGACGAGGGTGAGCTCGTCGGCGAGGTTGGTGATCACGGCCGAGGTGTGCGGCAGCCGGTCCATGCCAAGGAAGGTGGCGCCGCCCTTGAAGTCGACCAGCACCATGTTCAGCACCTCGGAGGAGTGCGTGGCGGCCAGTCCCATCACGAGGGTGCGCAGCAGTTCGCTCTTGCCGGAGCCGGTGGCGCCGATGACGAGACCGTGCGGGCCCATGCCGGCTTGCGCGGACTCCTTCAGGTCCAGCTCGACCACCTCACCCTCCTCGGTCATGCCGATCGGCACCCGCAGCCGAGCGTTCTGCGGTGCCCGGCTACGCCACTTGGCGGCCACGTCGAAGGTGCGCGGGTCGCGTATGCCGAGCAGCGACGTCAGATCGAAGTCGGTCTCCAGCGGCCGGTCGACCAGGTCAACGGTGCCGCTGGTACGCACCGGCGCCAGCGCCCGGGCCAGCGTCCGTGCAGAGTCGCGGCTGAGGGCGTCGGCCCACGCGGTGGCGGTGTCGCCGCCGGACAGGAACTCGACGTGGCTGTCCCAGGCCGTCAGCCGCAGTACCTTCGGGCCGCCGGTCATGGTGCCGGTGGCGTCCAGCAGGACCACGTTCCGCAGTCCGGTGCCGAGGAGCCGGGAGCTCTCGGGGATGCGCGCACCCTGGGCGACGATTACCACGAACGGCTCGGCGGCGCTCGGGGAGGCGTCCTGATCGTAGTCCGGCCGGTCGCCGAACTCCGATCCGAGCAGCTCCATCAGCGTGTCGTGATCGGAGGCGGCGAGCCGCACCGGTCCGGCGGAATCCTCCGCGTACGGGTGGGCGTTGTGGGGCAGCCACTTCAGCCAGTCCCACTCGGCCTGCCCCGCCGGGTCACCCAGCATCGCGACGCGCAGGTCGTCCGGCGAGTGGAAGACGGCGAGCTGCCCGATCATCGCCCGCATCAGCCCCAGGGCGCACTGCCCGTCGCCGACGAACTCCACGCTCGTGAAGCGCGGCAGCGCCACGGGTATCGGCAGCTCCGGGACGGTCTGGTGGGCCTTGCTGAACCGGCGCAGCGACACCGCCGACAGCGGTTCCAGGTTCTCCACCGGCTTGGTGTGCGGCGGCAGCAACTCCAGGGCGCTGCGCCGGCTGCCGGTGCCGATGCGAATCCGGGCGAAGTCCTCGTGCCCCGGCCGGCGCTCCCACAACCGGGCACTGAGGGCGAGTGACCACAGGTCGCGGGGGTCGGGGTTGTCCCACAGCACGGCGGCACTCTGCTGCTCGGCAGCCTGCCGGGCCTGCTTGCGCTTCTGGGCGAGGTAGCGCAGGTAGTCGCGGCGTTCGGCGCGCAGCCTCCGCCTGCGGTCCGCACCGGGGCGGCCGATCTGGGCCACGCCCATGCTGATCATGGCCATGCCCATCATCCCGCCCATCACGTAGCTGGTCGGGGTGGCACTGCCGACGGAGAACATCAGCGCCATGGCGCCGGAGCCCAGCGCCATCGGCAGGTAGGCGAGCGCGGACCCGAAGTCGGCCGCGGCCGGCTCGCCCAGTACGGGCGGTTCGGCCAGCTCGAGTTGCCCCTCGGGCATCGGAGGGCCCTCCGCACGAGGCGAGCGCTTGGCGATCCTGGTACTCAATCGCGTTCTCTTTCCGTGGTGCGAGAGCGGCTCTTCGTCGATCGTATGAAGGCCCCGCGGCAGGTCATGGGGGGAAGCGGGCGTCTGTTCGGATGCACAGCGAACTGTGCCCGCCTGTTCTCGGCGGCCTCCCGGGCGCCGTCCGTTCCCGGGGGCACGGCCGGCCGTCGGCCGGCTCGGCGAGTCATATGACGCCGGCCCGTATCGCGTAGGAGACGGCGTGGGCGCGGTTGCGGAGGTTCAGACGCTTCATCAGGCCGTAAAGGACGTTCTTCACCGTCCGTTCGGAATAACGCAGCTTTTCGGCTATGTCCTCGAGATCACTGCCGTTCGCGACGAGCCGGAGTATGTCGATTTCCCGGGTGGTCAATCCGCAGGCGGTCAGCCCACGTGGCGCGAGGACATCCTTGATCGTCCGCTCCATCTGGTCGAGCAGCATGCCCTGCAGTTCCGGACTGAAGGCGCCTTCTCCCCTGGCGATCGCGTAGACGGCCTCGTCGAAACTGGCCCAGCTGAATCCACACCGAAAGAGAACCCCACGAACGCCAAGCTCAATGGCGGCGTGCATGTCGACTGTCCAACTGCCGGCAACGATCACCAGGAATCCCGCGCAGGCCGGAAAGGTCAGCTGTCGCAGCGTATCAAGGGCTTGGTCGTCCGCGTTCCCTACGGTCAGGACGATCACGTCCGCACTCTGGTCGTCCACGGGGGTCATCCTGGGCTCTTGGCGCACGTGGCTGACCAGGCCGAGCCTGGTCAGCGGATCAGCCGCGCAAATCTTCACGCTGACGGTACCTGCGACGTTCATATCGATCCTCTGTGTCTTGTACATCCAAGCGGCGGCGCTGCGGGAGTCGCTTGCCGTCAAGGACGAGTCATACGGAATGGAGATTTCATTGAGGTTTGCCCCGTCTCCTTCGGTTTGCCATGGTCATCCGGCCTGAGCTCTGGACACCAGGACGGCTGGTCAGACGGGGCGCCCAGACACGCGACACGGCAGGTGCGCCAGGCGAAGGAGGTGGGGCAGCGGGCCGGACGGCCCGGACGTACGGGTGAGGGTGATGCCATACGTCTTCTTCCGACCGGCCTTCGGCCCGTCCTCCCGGTCGTAGACGCCCGTGCCGACGCCCGGCGTCTTCAACTGCTGGTCGAGCGCGGTGACGACAGGGGCCTTCACCGTGTAGTCGTGGGCGGTCACGCCCGCCCTGACCGCCTTCCAGGCGCCGACGACGTCGATGCGGCCGAAGGCTTCCTCGTACGCCTGAACTCCCTTGATGTGCTGGGCGGTCGAGGTAAGCGCCGTGCGCGGGTTCGCGGGCGTGAGTTCGATGCCCGGCTGCTTTGCGGCACGCAGAAGCAGCGCGCTCGCGCCCGCCGCCTGCAGAAACGCCATCGAGGTGCCGTTCCACATGGCGTAGCCGAGGAGGCAGGGTCCAGCCCGTATGGCCGTCCATCGCGCTAAGCACCCAGGCCGGGAGCGTGCTGACCGCGGCCACTAGCATAGTTGGCGGCGAGGGTCTGCTTGGAGATGCTGGCGCCGACCGAGACGACCTTGTCGGCCGGGCCCGGTCTTCGATGGTGTTGGCGCCGGGGCCGGAGTTGCCGACGGCGATGACGAACTGGACGCCGTAGGTGCCGATCAGGCGGTTGTACAGCTGGGCGGTGGCACTGCTGCCGTCGTTCAGCGCAGGCATATCGCCGATCGACATGTTGACGAGGTCGATCATGCCCTCGGTCATCGCGACGTTAGTGCAGTCGGCACGGAAGAGGCAGGCCCGCTCGGAGACGATCTTCGCGCCGGGGGCAGCTCCATTCATCCTGCCGTCGAACATGCTGTTGGCGGTGGTGATGCCGACCAGGTGCGTACCGTGCCCACCGGAGACGAGGCCGATGTCGGCGAAGTCGGCCTTCTTGCCGACCCAGTCGCCGCCGAGCGGATCCATCGTTATGTCTTTGCGGGTCTGCACGACGAAGTCCCGACTCTCGGCGATGGCCGTGGCAGGGTCGTCGATGCCGAAGTGGCCGATCTGGAAGCCGTCCTCGTACGGCTTCATAGGGGTGCCCTCGGTGAAGTCGCCGTTGTCGTTCACACCGACGGTAACGATGCCGGCGGACGGGTCGTACAGGACGCCCCGGTCATCGGTGGTGTCGCCGTCGCGGTTGACGTCACCGTCGGCGTCACCGTCCGTGACCTTGCCATCAGCGGTGACATCTTCGCGCAAGACGTTCATCCGGTACGAGCCAGCAGGGGCCTTCCAGGTCTTGCCGCCATAGGTGAAGGTGGGGCCGGTGACTGAGGTGGTCATCGGCCGCCAAGTGCCGTCACCGTCGATAATCGGGACGGTGGCGGTCACCCAGTCGACGAACCTTGCACTCAACGGTCGTCGCTTTGTGCACCGCAGGAGCCGCAAGGTCGACGCCCATGTCCAGGACACCGGTGGTCACCCCGCGCCCGTCCGCCTTAGAGTGCTGCTGCCGAAGCGCAGCGTCCGCCGGTGACGCTCAAGCGTTGCCGCGCTCAGAGTGGTCTCCCGGGGCGGGGCCTCCAACGCGCCAATGTTATGGGCTGCGCCGACGAGTTGCTCCACGGTCGAGGACGCGTCCGATTCTTCCCCAGCGAGCAACCGGACGCGGTCCGTGCGCATGCCATCAATCAGACCCTGGGCGACCGCCTCCCACGTGGGTGACGTCGTGATACGGACAGCCCGATGAGCACGCACGAAGACGATTTGACCATTGATCAGGACGAGCAAGGCATCCTGTTCCAGGCGCAATAACTCCTCGCCTTGCGTCGGGGCTACTACTGGAGGGCTCGACGCCCCCACGCCCGCAGGCGCCATCATCTGGGGAACAACTCGATTTTGATGAACATGCATGCCTTGTAAATTTCGAGGAAAAATCGTCGCGGCCCGGCACAATTTCGGTGGGGCACGTCTGGAAGCGCCAGGGTATGGGCCGAGAAGGAAATCTCGTAGAGTCAAATGCCCCTCCAGCCTGGATCTTTCATGCCCGGGGCCGCTTGAGCACTTGCCCGCGATGTCGCGTTACTCAGGTTGAACTCGCGGAGTCCGGCGGTCTGATCGCGTCGTCGTCGATGGTCAGACCGGTGGGTGGCGGACAGCCGTCGACCAGGTAGGGCCGGTACTGGATCTTCTTCAACTTCCGCTTGATCACGCGGGTGAGGTGTGTGACGTCGGCGGCGGCGGCGAAGTCGGCCAGGTGGCGCTTGAGGAGCGACCAGATCCCCTCGGCCGGGTTCAGCTCCGGTGCGTAGGAGGGCATCTGGAAGATCGGTAACCAGTTCCGGTGCTCCTCGGCGAAGTTGGCGAGCTCCTTGACCAGTGCCCATTCAGGTTGTGCCGGCACCACACCACCGGGGGCCCAGGGACCTGCCGATCAATAACTCCTAGATCTTGGTGAGGGTTACGGGGGGTGAGGTCGTGCCCGGCGATCGCGGCGAGCTGTTGTGCCGTGGTCACGGTGAGGGCGCCGGCCGGGACTGTGTACCCGAGCGCGGTGAGTACGGG
>NZ_JBEXPK010000109.1:0-19813 GCF_040612015.1 Streptomyces sp. NPDC006476
GGCCTGGTCTCCGACCGCACCGCCCTGCGCTAATCACCCAACAGCCAACCCGCCAGGCCAGCACGCTCCCACCTCAGTCGTGCACCACGTCGTTACGTCGGCTTCGCCAGCCAAAACGCTCCACGTTCCCACCCCCCCCGTTGCCTGCCCAGTTGACCGCGATTGTGCCGCACCGGTCAGGACCGCACGAGGGGGGTGTGCGTGACGGCGACCGGTGGCTGGGGAATCTCAGCGCGTCGGTCTGTCCACCTCCAGGCAAGGGGTGGGGTTCCAGGCGTCATCACAGGAATACGACAGCCACGGAACAAGTGCTCTGCGCCAGTACCGCTGCGGACGGAGGGCCGATGCGACCCCTGCGAACGGGGCTTCGAGCCCAGCCCCGACACCGTCATGAATCCGGCGCCGGCCGCGCACGAGCTCGCCGCCTGACACACCTTCGCGAAGAGGAGCACCCCGTTGACCGTAACCCTGCCCGAACCACGCTCCGCCGGCGTTGCCCCCGCGTCCCGCATGCGAATCGACCGCGTCCGCGCCTCCGCCGGACTCGTCCAGCTCGCCCTCCAGCAGATCGAAGACGAACGCAGGGCGAGATCGACGCCCGCGAGCTCGCGCAGATCCTGCGCGAGCTCCACCACGAGGACCACCGCCAGGACGGCGTCTTCGGCTCCCTCGCGCAGCTGCTCACCGTCGCAGCGCAGGCCGCCGGACGGATCGAGCCGGACCGCGACGGCGAGATGTCCTGTCCGCTGCACGAGGCCGCCGCGCTCATCACCGACAACGCCGGTCTGCAGACCTACTACGGCACCCGTTCTCTTGACCCGCAGGGAGAAGCCGAACAAAGACCTTCCGCCTGGACAACGCGCTGCTCGTCAGCACGACTATCCCCGACCCGTCGCTGGTCGTCCTGATCGGCGCGGCCGGGTCGGGCAAGTCGACGTGGCGAGCACCTGGCCCGCCACGCAGGTCCTGGAGCTCGCCAGGTTCAGGGCCCTGGTCAGCGACGATTCCTTTGCCAAGTTGTGCGTGGTGGGTGCTCGCTCGGCTGGGGGAGCCTCGAGGGACTCGTGGCGAGGGCAGTCCGGTCTTCAGATGCGGAGGGCGTCAGTGCATCGAGTCCGAGTTCGCAACGACGATGAGGAAGATGGCGAAGGCGATGAACCCAGTAACGAAGAGCAGTGCGCAGCCCGTGCTCGCGGCGAGCTTCCCCGGTGCAGGGACCTTGGCGGTGGCGCGTTCGGGGTGCTCCGGCAGATAGTGCACCGTCACGATGTCCCCCTCGACCCTGGTTGACGGCCCGCCCGTCTCGTCGAACCGGATGCCGCGCCCGTCCCGGGTCGCGAACTCGTAGACGTGGTGCAGCGTTGTTCTCACGCTGTCTCCGCTGCGGCTGGTCGTCGTGTACGACCTGATACACCGTGCATCGGCCGTGATTCCGCTGGACCAGGCCCTGCTGACTTGACGAGAACGGCGGAGCACGACGACGGCGCCGTACACCGCAAGGGCGATCAGAAGGAGGGGGACGATGCTGAACAGAACTGCCATGGGATCCCCCCAGGTCGTACCGCTTGCCCTGAATGATCGGTGTACCGGGGAACGTACCCGGAGGACCCTCGGATCCGCTGCGAAGCACGTCAGAACTCCGTCATGTTCACGCTAACGGACTGTCGTTGCGATGCTGAACTGGAGTATTGACGGTGCCGATGTAGCACCCGGTCCGCCGCCACCAAACGATCCTCAGGGCACCTCGAACGCATACCAACGCGGCACGCATCCAACCCTGCTCGATCCGCTTCAGCACGTCGATCCAACAGTGAGCGGCTACTCGACCAGACGGGGCCGCCGCGCAGCGCCTGGTCCGGATCGGCGTGCCGAACCTGCACTACGTCCGGCAGGACCACGCGGTCGAGGACGCTGGTCGGCGTGGACGGTCGCCGATGAAGCGTCGAACTGGCTGGCAACTCCGCCATGACGCTCGCTCACCCCAGGGGCCCTGGCCGCAGGACGAAGAACAAGGACACCAGCAGCATGAGTTCGGACTCCTTGATCACTCAAGGCGGCTGGCAACTCCTGGACAACAGAGGTTTCCTGACGGGTCGTCGGGTAACTCGGCGGCCGCTGGCCGGGACGGCCCCGGCCCGGAAGGAGTTTCGATCATGAACCGGACCCGGATACGTCGCCGGGCGGCCGCTGTCCTGGCGAGCGCGACGGCAATGGCCGTCCTGCCCTCGGTCACCGCGGCGGCGGCGCCCGCACAGGCCCAGCCCTGCGTGCAGAAGGTGGCCGTCGTCAACAACGCGGGCTTCGTCCTCTCCTGGGCCGCCACCGCCCGAACCGGCGAACAGTCGGCCCCGACCGACAAGTACCCGATCAACCAGACCAGGGTCATCGACCTGTCCACCACCTCATTTGCGGAGGGCACCGACGTCCGTCCGTACGTCCAGGCGGTCGGCGGGACCAAGGAGTTCGGCAGCTCCTACGTTTCCTACTGTGACAACGCTCAGACGGCCACGTACACCGTCACCGGGACCACCTTTGACTACTCGGTGACCCTGCTGACCTGACCGGCTTCCCAACGCGGCCGTCAGGATGAACTGGCTCATGCCCGAGGGCGTGGGCACCGGATTCGACGGAATGGCGACCCCAGCA
Source organism: Streptomyces sp. NPDC006476 (assembly GCF_040612015.1). Lineage (NCBI taxonomy): Bacteria > Bacillati > Actinomycetota > Actinomycetes > Kitasatosporales > Streptomycetaceae > Streptomyces > Streptomyces sp. NPDC006476. Next base: position 2,647 of record NZ_JBEXPK010000109.1, read on the forward strand.
GAACCGGTCGCTCACCTGCGGACCCTGACCCGCGGCTACGCCGGGAGCCGGTGCTGCCTGCCTGTCCTGGGCTCGATCGTAGCTGGCCGGGTCAAGGCGGCTCGCCGTGTCTTTCTCGCGCGATGGGAGCGTGCGTCGCACAGCGTCGAAGCCCGGCGTGAACCGGTCGGCAAGCGCGTCACCGCCAGCATCGCGCTGTCCGAAACCTCGTACGACGCTGCCGTCGATCAATGAAGTCCGCCGTCCGCAAACTATCCAGCCGACGGGGCGTCCCGGCCTCAGGCCTTGAGGAGAAGCTCGGTGGTGGCATGGCTGCCGCGCACGTGGTGCGCGCCCTGTTCGGCCTGCCCGCGCCGGCGGGGGAGGGGGCGCTGAGCCCGGGGGCCGCTTCCGGCGGATCAACGCTTCCCGGCCGGATGGTGTCAGGCGGTGGTGATGCTGGCGAGGGCGCTTTGGAGTCGGCGGACCGCGTCTTCGGCTTCCGCGTACTGCGGGGGAGTCGGTGCGACGGCACCGAACGTGGGGCCGCCTTCGGCCGGCACGGCGCGCCAGTGCAGGACTGGCGTGAGTGCGGTAGCAGCTGCGCCCAGGAACCAGGCCAGGCGTCCATGAACGTGGGCGAGCGCGATGGCCACAGCAGCGAGTGCCTCCCGCAGGTGCTCCAACCGGTCGACCTCGGACAAGGTCTGCTGGGACTGAGGGGTGCCCACGGCGACGTGCAGGTCGGCGGCGGCCTTCGCCGCGACGGTACGGTCGGCGGGCGTGGGGACCCACACCTGATCACGGATCAACCGTTCGGCTTCCTCCGCAAGAGCCTCGATGACCGCCCGCATGTCCATGCCCGTCATCCTACGGATGAGCCATCTTGCATATCAGCGGTAGGGTTTTCGCCGTCCGCAGGGGTGGGGAGGGGGAAGAGAAGGTCTTCGAGGGCATCCAGGGCGAACAGGGCCGCCATCATCAGGATCGGCATCACGAGCGCGAGGACGAGCATGGGACCTCCCCGTGACTGTCGGCCTGGGGCCGATCAGGGGCCGGTCTCCAGGGTGCGGCCGAACGGCTGACGGCGCATGTCGTAGCCCAGGCGCAGGGGTCCGGCTCTTCGCGTGGCGGCATGTCCTTGCGCACCGTCGGGCAGGAGCCCACGTCGGGACTCGGCGAGCATCGGCACGATCGGAGGGGTCAGGACCACACCGCAACATGTACGCCGCACTGGCCTGTAGTGCGCGCTGAACTGCGCCGAAAAGGCCAGGTCCGCGGCGTCCCCCTGAACAGGACGGATGGCAGGGAGATCATCTCTCCGTACTTGCGAAGGGCCGCCGATCACGTGTGGTCGGGCGCTTGAGTTGGCCGCTCTGAGTGTCACAGTTGGCCACGTTCCGTGTCCTCAGCCAGAAGGAGTGTCCTGGTGAACTCGATCGTGCAACCGGACGGAGTCGCAGGCGAGTGGGCGGATCGAGTGGCCGCCGTACGCCGCAAGCTTGCCGAGTACGGGCCGCCGCGGAGTCCCGATGGCGGTCCGGACTTCGCCACGGTCACGCTGCCGGAGCGTGACTGTGATCAGGTACGTGACTTCCTGGTGGCCGAGCGCGTCGGCACGGTCGTCGAGATTGGACTCGCCTATGCCAGCTCGGCGCTGGCGATCAGCGAGGCGCTGCTGCGCACCGGTTCACGCAACCTGCGGCATGTGGTGATCGACCCGTTCCAGTTCACGGCGTATGACGGTGTCGGGTGGGAGCTGCTGCGCAGCGCCGGCCTGGAGGACATCGCCGAGCTGGTGACCGAACCATCGCAGCGGTTCCTTGCCCGGTTGGCCGACGCGGGCTTCGCCGCGGACGCGGCGTTCGTCGACGGCAGCCACCACTTCCACAACGTGTTCGTCGACCTCCACTTCCTGGGCGAGATCGTCCGACCTGGCGGCGTCGTGCTGCTCGACGATGTCTGGTGGCCATCGGTCGGCGCTGCCGTGGCGTACTTCGAGACCAATCTGGGGTGGCGTCCGATACCGGGCGCTCTGGCCGGCGGGAGCGCCGCCCCGGCCAGCGGCCGGGCGCGGACCGGCGCCTACCGGCTGCCCGATCCGCGCCCGACGCCGGACTTCAAGGAGTTTCGGCCGTTCTGTTGATTCGGGTGGGGCTCGCGAGGTCTCGCCCGAACGTTTCGGATGCGCCTCCGAGCTGAGCGGGGTGGCAGTCGGCTCGGAGGCGTTGGTGGGATTCCGCACAGGATGCAGGCCGTCAGACCTGCCTGTTACGAGGCGGTCTGCGTTGCCGGGGCCTTCGTGAAGTGCCGGACGAGGTAGTCGTTCAGGGTGTGGTGGAAGCTCGTTGCGAGGTGGGACTGCGGGGCGAACATGTCGAAGGCGTGGTAGGCGCCGGGGTAGAGGTGCAGCTCGACGGGGACGCCGTGGGCGCGCAGGCGCGCGGCGTAGTCGAGGTTCTCGTCGCGGAAGAGGTCGAGTTCACCGACGCCGATGAAGGTCGGGGGCAGACCGGCGAGGTCGGTCGCCCGGGAGGGGGCGGAGTAGGGCGTGACGTCCTTGGTGCCGGCGCGGTCGCCGAGGATCGCTTGCCAGGCCAGGATGTTGGTCGAGGGGTCCCAGATGCCGATGTCGGTTATCTCGCGGCTGGAGTCGGTGGTGTTGCGGTCGTCGAGCATGGGGTACATCAGCAACTGGAACAGGGGGGTCGCCTCGCCGCGGTCACGGATCAGAAGGGCAGTGGCGGCGGCGATGCCTCCGCCTCCGCTCTGGCCGGCCAGGCCGATGCGGGTGGGGTCGAGGCCGAGATCGGTCGCGTTGTCGCTGATCCACCGGTAGGCCGTGTATCCGTCCTCGGCGGCGCCGGGCGCGGGGGTTTCCGGGGCCAGCCGGTAGTCGACGCTGACAATGGCGCAGCCGAGTGCCGCGGACAGCGGCTTGAGCCAGGGTGTGTCCTGCGCGGCGAAGCCGAGCACCTGCCCACCGCCGTGGAACCACACGAGGACCGGCAGTGGTCCGGGCGCGTTCTGCGGACGCAGCAGGACGATGGGGACGTCGGGGCCTTCGGCGCGCGGCACCTGGATCTCGTTGGCGGTGACGGTGGGCTCGTCGGGGATGGTGGCGGCGATGGATTCGGCGAGCGCGCGGACGGCCTGGCGGGTGGCGGGGATGTCGGTCAGGTCGAAGACGCCGTTCGGGCCGATCGGCATGGCCTGGAGTGCTGCGGCCAGTTCGCTGTCGATCGCGGGACGGGAGCGGGGCATGGTTCTTCCTTCGAGGGGTGGGGTCTGCGTCAGGGGCACGGGAGCGTGGTCAGGCCGTCGGTGCGGCGAGGTGGTTGCCGCACTCCAGGTTTTCGAGCAGGCCGGGGCGGGGCGGGATGGAGATGGGGCGGGTTCAGGCTGTGGTGGTGGCCGGGGCGTCGAAGTAGTGGCCCTGGCCGAGGTCGTCGAGGAGGCCGGGCTGGACGGGCTTCCAACCGAGGAGGTCCTGGGTCAGCGTGCTCGAGGACGGGTTGTCGGCCTGGGCGTGGGCGCTCAGGAAGCCGAAGTGGGCCTCGGCCTCGGTCGGCGGGATGCTGACCACGGGCAGGTTCAGCCCGCGACCGATGCCCTCGGCGATCTGGCGGAAGGTGATCCCCTCGTCGTCGACGGCGTGCAGCCGTGACCCCGCCGGCGCGGATTCCAGCGCCAGCCGGTACAGGCGTGCCGCATCCAGCGTGTGCACGGCGGGCCAGCGGTTGGCCCCGTCGCCGACGTAGGCGGAGACGCCCTTCGACCGGGCGATGGAGATGAAGGTCGGGATGAAGCCGTTGTGGTCGAGCGTGCTGTGCACGGTCGGAGTGAGCCGGACGACGGACGAGCGGACGCCGCGTTCGGCGAGTGCGACCACCGCGTTCTCGGCGTCGATCCGCGGCCCCGCGTCGAGCGCGTAGGCCTCGGTGAGGGCGTCCTGCAGTCCCGCGAAGGCGAACAGCACTGTTCCCGACGTGGTCACCAGAGGCTTGCCGGTGCCGGCGAGCGCGTCCCCGAGCGCCTCGATGGCGCGCAGATCCGCTACGACCGCGCCGTCGAAGTCGCCGGCGAACATGGCGTCGTGCTTGAAGGCCAGGTGGACGACGCCGTCGGCCGCGGCGGCGGCCGCGGCGAGGCCGTCGAGATCGTCGAGGTCGCCTCGGTGCACCTCGGCACCGGCAGCCGTCAACGCGGCGGCGGACTTGTCCGAACGGGCCAGGCCGACGACCTGGTGCCCGGCTTCGAGGAGTTCGGGGACGACGGCGGAGCCGATGTGTCCGGAGGCTCCGGTGACGAATACGCGCATGGTGCGTGCCTTCCTGCTGCGGGTTCCCCACCGGGGCGGAGAGTCCTGATGTCAGTTCGTGACATCACCGTAGCACCGATGTCAGGACCTGTCATCACTCTGATGTCAGCTTCTGTCATCGCGGTGTAGGATCGGAGCATGAGCCGATGGAAACCCGACGCACGAGGCCGCCTGGAGAAGGCGGCGCTGGAGCTCTACAACCACAAGGGCTTCGACGCCACCACCGTCGCGGAGATCGCCGCCCGCGCCGGGCTCACCGAACGGACCTTCTACCGGCACTTCGCCGACAAACGGGAAGTCCTCTTCCCCAGCGCCAGCCCCCTCCCCGACATCCTCGCGGACGCCGCGGCCACCGCCCCTGCCGCTCTCCCGCCACTGGAGGTGGTCACCCACGCCCTGATCGAAGCCGCTCCCGTCTACGAAGAGCGCGAGGACCTGGTACGGCAGCGCCAGGCCGTCATCGCCGCCAATCCCGAACTCCAGGAACGCGAACTGGCCAAACTCGCCGCACTCGCCGCCACGCTCGCCCAGGCGCTGCGCGAACGCGGTCTGGAGACCACCACCGCAGCGCTCGCCGCGGAAATCGGGATCGCCGCGTTCAAGGTCGCCTACGAACAGTGGGTCAACGACCCCGACCAGCACACCCTCGCCCAGCGCATTCGGGGAACCCTGGATGCCGCCAGGCACCTCACCGCGCCCGCCGAACACGTCGCCGCGACCGACGACGTGAGCTTCACAGGCCAGGGGAACGTGGCATGAATGCGGTGGGCATCCGGAGCAAGGGGCCTGGGGTGGCCTTGTTCACCGCCTGCGGCAGGACCCTGCCCGTCGGCTGATCCGAGGTGGGCGTCACGGCAACCTGGCGCTCACTCTCTCCGGTAGCTCGACGCAGAGTCGGCAACACACTTCAACCGTCCGCAGAACCGGTGCGCGCCGCGGTGCTGGATGTTGCGGGCGCCGACCGCGCGCCAGGGCGCCAAAGGGCCGGGTCGCAGCCGGGCCGCGGTCGCGGAGCGACGAGCGCAACGAGCTGGGCGGCGGTGCACTCGTGTCCCTGCTCCAGGCGGCGGATTTTCTGAGCCGCCCGGTCGGAGACGCGCGCGTTCGCGGATTCTTGCAGGGGCCAACCTCTGTACCCGCGCGTTGTCCCTGGTTGGGGACAGGAACGGGGGCGGGTTCGTCCGTGCCTGCAGGGGATGAGGGCTCGTACGCGCCGGACTCTTCGGGGGCCGTATCGTCTTTTTGCCCGCCCTGTGACTCTCGACTCTCCCGGTCGACGTCGGCGTGCCGTTCGTCGAGCTGCTTACTCAGCCAGGTGAGCCCGGCACCGAGCCGGCCGAGCCACCCTGGCACTCAAGACATGGCCCGTTCCTTAGAACTGAGTGTCAGGAATGTGTACTTCCATCCCGGCCATGTCGGCCGTCACAGGGATTTGACAGGTGAGGCGGCTGTTGGAGGTGCGTGACGCCGGTACCCCCTCGAGGATCATCTCCTCGTTTTCATCAGCCGGAGGGAGGAGCGGCAGGTACTTCTCGTCGATGTAGGCGTGACAGGTTCCGCAGGAAGCGCAGCCGCCGCAGTCGCCGATGATGCCGGGCACGAGATGGTCGAGTGCCGCTTGCTTGAGGCTCTGACCGACGACGGCCTCCACGGGGTGCGGTGTTCCGTCGGCCTCGATGAACCTGATCACTGGCACGTCAGGCACGCCTTTCTGCGGTGGATTGGTGTCGCTTCATCAGTTCGGACAGCGGGAGGTCTTCGGAGGCGGCTTCATCCCCGGTCATGGCGGCCCGCGCCGTGACGAGTTGCCGGGCGGCCGTGAAATCCCGCGGCCGGTTGACCGCGTGCAGGCCGGTGATGATGCCGTTGCGCAGATACACCACGCTGAAGGAGTTCGATGACGGGTCGCCGCGGACGACATCTGTGTCGCCGGTCTGCGGCAGGCCGGCCATCTGGATCTTGTGGTCGTACTGATCGGACCAGAACCAGGGCGCCGTGAAGCGCTCGGTCGGCTTTCCGCACAAGGTCCGGGCCGCGATTCTGGCCTGGTCAGTTGCGTTCTGAACGGATTCGAGGCGTACGCTGCGGCCGAGGAACCCGTGCCACTGTCGCGTGCAGTCGCCCGCGGCGACGATGTCGGGGTCCTCGGTCCGGGCCACGGCGTCGACCAGGACACCGTCGTCGATGGCCAGTTCCGCTGTGGCGGCGAGGGTGTCGTTCGGAGCGATCCCCACGCCAGTCAGGATCAGGTCGGCTCTGACCATGGTGTCATCGCTGAGCTCCGCAAGGAGGGCTCCGTCGCGCCGGGCGACGCTGCGGACGGACACGCCTGTGCGCAGATCGACACCATGATTGCGGTGCTCGCGTTCGACGAAGGCGGAGACGGCCGGTGGGCACGTCCGGGCCAGGACGCGCGGCTGGGCCTCTACGAGCGTCACCGCGATCCCCATGTCGGTCGCGGCGGCCGCCGTCTCCAGGCCGATGAATCCGCCACCGACGATCAGGATCGTGCCACCGGACTGCAGTTCCTGCCGCAGCGCGATCGCGTCGTCGAGGTGATGCAGAGTCCTGCCTGCGACGTGGCCGGAGCCGAATCGGAGGGGACGCGGACTGCCACCGGTGGTGAGAGCCAGCTTGCCGTAGCGCAGCGTGCGCCCGTCGGCCAGGGCGACGGATCGTGTCCGGCGGTCAATCCCGACCGCGGCAGTGTCGAGTTCGACCTCGATGCCGGCGTTGGTGTAGGCGTCCAGGGCGCGAGTCCGCAGTGCCTCCTGCTCGACCTTGCCGCGCAAGAACGCTTTGGACAGGGGCGGACGCTGGTAGGGCAGATGGCGTTCGGCCCCGACCAGGACGATGCGGTCGCTGAAGCCGGTCTGCCGGAGCGCCACGGCCAGTTCCGAGCCCGCCTGACCTGCCCCCACGATGACGACGGTGCTCATTTGCTCACCCGTCGGAGGGTGAGCGGCAGTTTCGCCATGTGCCGCATCAGAGAGTGAGGCACCCACGCGGGCTCGTTACTGGCCAGCGTGATGTCGATGTCGGATGCGGTCAGCGCGGTCACGACGGTCTCGGTGAGCATCCGGGCCACGTTCCTGCCCGGACACAGATGGCCGCCGCCGCCGAAGGTCGTGCCGTGCAGGATCGGCCGGGTCAGCTGGTAGCTGTCGGGGTCGGCGAACACCTCGGGGTCACGGTTTGCCGCCGCCCAGACCATGACGACCGGGGTGCCGGCGGGGATGAACACGCCCTGGTGCTCGACGTGCTGCAGGGCCAGCCGCTGACTGACCATCAGCGGCGATTCCAGACGGGTGCCCTCGAAGAACGCGTTGGTGACCAGCGACTGGTCGGCCCGGACCTGTGTATGCGCCGCTGCATCGACCAGCAAACGGTAGACGACGTTCACGATCGCCACGCCGACCGTGTGGAAGCCGTCGAAGAAGTTCGCGGCCACCAGCGTCCCGATGTCCTCAGGCTCGCCCTCGAGGTCGATCGCGGCGAGGTCGGCTGCCATGCCGAGGAGCATCTCATTGTCCCTCTTGGCCCAGGCTTTCCGAACCGCGTCCCCGACCACGTCCATGTAGGTCGCCACAGCGGAGAACATCCGCTGGGACTGCTCGGGGGAGCGGGTGAGCAGGAAGGTCAGGTTCATCTCCTCCATGAGTTCTTGGACGTGTGCCGCCTGGTCCCTGCTCAGGCCCAGTTGCTCGGCCCAGAAGCGGGTGACGAAGCGCCCGGCGAACTCATGGGAGAAGTCGATCTGCTCCCGTCCTGCGCACTCTTTGACGAGTTCCTCTGCGAGGCGCTGCGCGGCCGGGACGAAACGCGTGATGCTTCGGGGCGTCAGTTGCCGGACGAGGATGTTGCGGCTGGGCTGATGCAACGGGGGGTTGGAAGTGAACACCTGATTCCGCAGGAACTGCCCGAAGCCGGCGGTCTGCTCGGGGTCCGGTTTCACGCCGGGCCCGGAGCCGAGATCCATCTCGGTCGCCATCCAGAACAGAACCTCTGCCGGCATGTTGCCCATAGCCGGATTCGCCGCCAGTGCCCTGACGTCCTTGTTGCGCAGGACGACAAGGCTGTTCTCCGGGCCCTTGAGAAGTCCTGTTCTGTCTTGGCGTATCAGCTCTCGGGCGGTCTCGATGAAGTCGCGGGAAAAGTCCTCGAAAGACATGAGGTCGTCAAGCGCGGGAAGGTCCGTCACCGGCGTCGGTTGGGCGGAGGACATACGTGTTACCACCTTCGGGTTGCGTCACGGGAAGGCTGGGTCAGTCGCCCAGGACTCGTCGCAGGTACTCGTTGCCGAAACGCCGGTCAGGGTCCAGTCGTTCGCGCAATGCGGTGAACTCGCCGAAGCGTGGATACGCCGTCGCCAAGTAGTCGGCGTCACGTGTGTGCAGCTTGCCCCAGTGCGGGCGTCCGCCGTGCGCGGTGAAAATGCGCTCCGCCGCTGCGAAGTATTCACGGAAGGGCATGCCCCGGTAGGTGTGGACGGCGATGTATCCGCTCTCCCGGCCCGACGCTGTGGAGAGGGTGATGTCGTCCGCGGGTGCCGTACGCACTTCGACGGGAAAGGTGATCCGCAGATCCGAACGGTCGACGATGGCCTTCAACTCGCGCAGTGCGTCGATCAGTGCCTCGCGCGGGAGGGCGTACTCCATCTCGATCATCTTCACGCGGCGTGGGGAGGTGAAGACTTTGTACGGGATGTCCGTGTAGGTGCGGGCGGAAAGAGCCCGGCTCGACACCCTCGCTATGGCCGGGACGGCGGCGGGCACGGCCCGCCCCAGCGAGTTGGCCGCCTGGAAAACACCGTTGGAGAGGAACTCGTCCTCGAACCAGCCTCTGAACCGGCCCATCGGGGCGAGCGGACCTGTGCTGCGGTTGTTGCGCAGGGTGTTGCAGTTTCCGGTGTGCGGGAACCAGTAGAACTCGAAGTGCTCGTTGGCCGCCTGGAGTTCGTCGAAGGTCGCGGTGACCTTGTCGAACGTCATCGGTTCGTCGTGCGCGGTGAGAAGGAACAGCGGTTCCACGGCGAACGTGATGGCACTGACAACCCCGAGCGCACCCAGCCCGATGCGCGCAGCGGCAAGCACGTCGGGGTGCTCCTTCTCGGAGCACGTGAGCAAGGAGCCGTCCGCCGTCACCAGTTCAAGGCCGCGTATCTGGGCCGCGATCGCGGCCGAGCTGCGGCCGGTGCCATGAGTGCCCGTACTGGTGGCGCCGGCGACGGTCTGCTCCATGATGTCGCCCATGTTGGTGAGTGACAGTCCTTCCAGGGCCAGGGCGACGTTCAGGTCCCTGAGCCGTGTGCCCGCTTCCACGGTCACGGTTCCGGCCTCCCGGTCGAGGGAGCGAATGCCGGTCAGGCGGTCAGGCCGTATCAGCACGCCCTCGGTCGCGGCAGCGGCGGTGAACGAGTGGCCGCTGCCGACGGGCTTCACCGGCAGGCCGTCCTCGGCCGCCTCGCGCACAACGGCGCAGAGCTCATCGACCGAGGCGGGTGCGACGTCCCTCACCGGGCGGGCCATGACGTTCCCGGCCCAGTTCCGCCACACACTCCTGTTCGCGCGGTCCTTGCCCGCGTGCGCGCCGTAGCGGGTTGTTGCCATGTCTTTCCTCTCCCCTCGGTGAGCTGGGCGGTGGTGCAATTCGCGTATCTAGCGGACGGAACGGATGCGGTAGACGAGGACCGCTCCGACGGCGGCGGCCGCGCCCACGAGCGCGAAGAGAAGCGGGTAGCCGTGTTGCGAACTGATGATCGCTCCGGCGATCAACGGGGCGATTGCCGGGGGAACGACGGAGCCGATGTTCATGATGCCGAGGTCCTTGGCCCGGCTCTCGGCGTCGGGGAGCACTTGTGTGATCAGAGCCTGGTCGACGGCCATGTACGCACCGAAGCCGCCGCCCATGAGAGCGGATGCCACCATCATGACGGTGAGGCTCGGGGCGCTCGCCAGCAGGAAGCCGGAAGCAGCCTGGAGCAGCGCCGCCAGAGCGACGAAGATCCGTCGTCGGCCGAGGCGGTCGGACAGCACACCGGCGGCGGCGGTGGCCAGAAGGCCGGCCAGGAGATAAAGAACGGTGCAGACCAGCAGGCTGCCGGCCGGATCGGTAACTTTGAGACCGTCGGTGAGGAAGTAGAGCGTGTAACACGTGCCCAGCGAGTTCGCCAGATTGACCAGGAGCCGTCCGCCGAAGGCCCAGGCGAATTCCCGGTTCCTGAGCGAGCTGCCCATCGACGCGAGCAGTTCCCCGATGCTGAGCGGCGCCTCGACGTTGAAGGCGATGTCGCGATGGGCGGCCAGGAACGGCACCAGGCAGACGATCAGCAGGACCGCGATGACGGCGAACCCGGACATCGGGGAGAGTTCGAAAGCCGACACGAGGGCGATGCCGACGACCACGCCGAGGGCCTGGGGACCGTAGATGGCGCTGGAGATCATGCCGCGCTGGTCTTCGGGAACACGGTCGGCGATGATGGCGGTGAGCCCGGCGGTGGCCGCGCTGAGACCGATCATGCTGGCCGCCCACGCCACGACCACGCCGGTCACGGTGGTCTGCGCGCCGGTGACGATCAGCCCGACGGCGAAAGCGACAGCGCCCGCCGTGAGCCAGAGTCTGCGCCGGCCGAAGCGGCTGAGGGAACGGTCGCACAGGGCGCCGCACAGGGGCAGGGCGACGAGCGCGACCAGCCCGGAGACACCGTTGACGACGGCGAAGTCGTAGACCTTCGAGGCCGGATCGATCGCCTCCAGCTGCTGGGGGAGCAGCAGCTGGAGGGGGACGAGGTTTGCCATCCAGAAGCCGAACCACACCAGGCCGTACAGACTGGTCCAGCGGCGCGAGACGGGCTCGGCCGGTCCTTGGCCGGTGGCCGGGCCGAGGGGGCTTGCAAGGGCAGGAGCGGGGGAGTTGAAGTCGGGGAGCATCGGGCCTCCGGGAGAAGGTGGGCCGCGGATGGGGCAGATGGGTCAGAGGAAGGCGTGTCCTTCACCCCGGTACGTGGGGGCCTGGCCGACGATTTCGCCGCCGGACACCAGGTGGAGGGTGTTCACCCGCTCGCACAGTTCGCCGGCTTTGGCGTGCCGGAACCACACGTGGTCCCCGAGACACAGTCCGTGCGCTGCCGGACCGAGCACCGGCGTCTGCACTTCCCCCGCTCCTTCCAGCGGGTTCATCCGCAGGCCCCGGGGCCAGCTGAGGGTGGGCAGACGGTCGCGGCCGGGCGGGCCGGAGGCGACCCAGCCGCCCCCGAGTACGGTGGCGATCTTGTCCGTGGGACGGCGTACGACCGGCATGACGAAGTAGGCGGCGGGCCGGGGACGGAAGCGTCGGTAGAAGTCGAACAACCCCGGCCCGTACAGGCCCGAACCCGCGCCGATCTCGGTGATGACGTGCTCGGCCGAGGTCTCCTCCACGGAGCCGGTGCCGCCGCCGTTGACGAACTCCAGCGGGGCCACGGTCTCGACCGCGGCGATCGCGGCGGCGCGCCGGTCGGCCAGTTCGCGTGCCGACAGGCGCTGCATGGCGCGGAGCGCGACGCGCTTGAGAGGGGATCCCGGCTTGTTGTCACCCATGCCGGCGATCTGTCCTTCGTAGGACATGACCCCGGCCAGGTGGAACCCCTGACGGCTCTGGATCGCCCCGGCAAGCGTGACGGCCTGGTGCGGGGTGTGCACGGGGGAGCGGTACGGGCCCAGGTGGATGCGCCCACCGGCCAGTTCCAGGGACGCGTCCAGATCGATGCACAGCCGCAGACGGGGACGGGCGGCACCGACGGCCTCGTCGATGAAGTCCAGCTGGGCCACGGAGTCGATCATGAGGGTGACGCGTGAGGCAGCCCGCTCGTCCTTGGCCAGCTGCTGCAACGCGGTGCGGTCCGCGCTCGGATAGCCGAGGACCACGTCCTCGTGGTCCTCGGCCAGCCACAGGGCTTCGGGCAGGGTGAAGGCGAGAATGCCCCGGTAGCCCTGGCGCTTCAGGACACGCTGGATCAGATCGCGGCTGCGGACCGACTTGCTGGCCAGGCGGATCGTGGCGCGGCCGCCCGTGCGGTGCACCAGATCGCCGGCGTTGGCGTCGAAGGCATCGAGGTCCACCACGGCGAACGGCGGATCCAAGTGCTGGGTGGCCCGCTCCAGTTGGGCCATCCGAACCTCGCTGAAACCGGCCATGGCAGAGGCGGCCGATTTCACGTCCGGCCAGGACGCCACATGTGCGCTCACATCCGCACCCTTTCTCGGTAGTTCAAGTGGACCCGCCCGCGGTAAGCGGCGGCCGGGAACCGCGTCAGACGGTCGAGCGGTCCGAAGGCCGCGCCGCATCGGACCGGTGACAGCCCGCGGGGGCGATGATTCGCTCACGCTGCTTTCTTCCCTTGGCCTCGGCGAGCGGGATCACCCACCGCATCAGGCGGGGGAAGACGCCGGCGATCCGCTGGACACGTCCGCCCAGGGGAGGGAACACCACCTCGACCGGCTTGGAAACGATCGCGTCGACGACGGTCTTGGCGATCTCCTCCGGTGCGTAGGACTTCTCGGCGAAGGAGATGGCGCAAGCAGGGTCGGCCAGTTCCTGTTCAAGCATGTCCGTGCGCGTGGACGGAGGATGAATGATCGTGAAGTCCAGTGGCCCGTCGCGTTCTTCCAGGGCCACGCTGTGGTGAAAGGCCCGCAGCCCGTGCTTCGAGCCGCAGTACGTCGCGTATCCGGGGAGCGGCAGGAACGACGTCATGCTGCAGACGGTGATGATGTGGCCGCGGCCCTGCGCGGTCATCCGCTCGATCGCCGTGCAGGTGCCGGTGATGGCGCCGAGCAGGTTGACCTCCAGGATGTCGCGGTGCTGCCCGGGGCCGAGGCCACTTGCGTGGCCGGTGTGGGTGATGCCGGCGTTGTTGACCAGCACGTCGACGCCTCCGAACGCGGCCTCCGTCGCTTCGAAGGCCCTGACCCACGCATCTGGATCCCGGACGTCCAGGACACAGCCGGCGGCCCGGCTGCCCAGACTGAGCGCCCTGGCCTGCACGGCCTGCTCGTTGACATCGGACAGCATCACGCGGTGACCGCGTTCGACCGCCGACTGCGCGATCGCGGCCCCGATGCCCGAGGCTGCGCCGGTGACGAGAAGGACCCGGCTGTTTTCAGACACTTCACTCATGGCCAACAGAGTCTCCTGGTCGAATGTCCAAGTCAACTGTCCGATTCGAGATTGTCCTCGGTTGTTACCTGGGGATTTACAGCCGGAGCATCTCGATGCGACCACCGTTCAGCTCTGCGGCACGGACGGGATCGTCGGTCGGCACGGTCGCGGCGAACAGGGTGCGCCCGTCCTGACCTGCGATCAGGCAACTCAGGGTGTTCTGGCTCGTCGTGACCCGGTCCAGGACGCGGCCGCCCTCAGCCACGCGCACGCATTCGCCGCGCAGTGCGTTCGCGATCCACATCGTCTCGCCGTCGCTGTGCCAGGCGATGCCGTCGGGGGCGATCGGTGAGGCGGAGCGCTTGGCGACGGCCGGGTGGTCCAGCAGTGCCGAGATCCTGCGGGTGATCCGGCCGAGAAGCCCTGGATGGTTCACCGCATGCCACAGGAACGGCGAGACCAGCGGGGCCCAGGGGCGCGGCTGCCCGAGTGTGCCGTCAGGGAGCACGGGGAAGGCGGTGAGCCGCATGGCCAGGGTTTCGGCCGCCACCATGGTGGTGCCGTCGGCCGTCAGGACGCATCCGTTGGGGAAGAGCACCGGCTCGGTCACCCCGAGCAGGGTTCCGTCCGCGGCCAGGCATGCGATCGGTGCCTTCGTCGGGCCGGGCGGCGCGTAGAGCATGGCGTTGGCGTGCTCGCGGGCGAACGCGTGGTAGTCAAAGCCGAAATTGCCCACGTATGCACGCCCGTGCGGGTCGACGAGCATGTCGTTGACCGGGCCGCCGACCAGGTGCCGAAGATCCGCATGCTCGACGAGCTCGCCATCCGGCTCCAGCCGGTACACGACGCCTCCGTCCATGGAGGCGACGAGCATGCGCCCGTCCGGAAGCCAGCCGAGCCCGCCGGCCCGGCCGGGAACCTTGAGGACCGTCTCGCCCTCTCCCGTGCCGTCCCAGCGGTGCACCGTGCCATGCGCGAGATCGGAGAACCACAGGGCTCCCTGATGCCACCGCAGTGACTCGGGAACGCCGAAGCCGCTCAGCGCGACCGATGTCGTCCGTTTCATTTCAGCCGCTCCTTGGTGACGGGCCTTGGGCGTGGTGTCCCTGCCGCAAAACAAGTTGGTCATCTGTACAAGACGCTTGACTTGCACGGGTGACCGTCTCATTCTGGGCAAACCGAAGTCAACGTTCCGGCAGGAGTTTTTCCGTGGCTCAGACTCGATCGCTCACGCCCGACGGCGCCCGGGCGGACGCACACATCGCAGTGGACAACCCGGCCACTGGAGAAGTGGTCGGCCACGTCGCAGACGCGTCGGCGCAGGGGGTGGCGCAAGTGGTCGCACGAGCCCGACAGGCACAGCCGGGCTGGGCTGAACTGAGCGCCCGAAGCCGCGCGGAATTCTTTACGCGCGGTCGCCAGTGGCTGCTGACTCACCGGCAAGAGATCATCGACTCCATCGTCGCGGAGAACGGCAAGACCGAAGAGGACGCGATCGTCGAGATCGTCTACTGCGTCAGCGCCTTCGCCTACTGGGCCAAGCGTGCACGGCACTACCTCGCCGACACGAAGATCCGCTCGCTCTCGCCATTCGTACTCGGCCGCAGCATGTACACCCGGCGGGTCCCCCTCGGTGTCGTCGGAGTCATCGGCCCCTGGAACAACCCGTTGATCAACTCCTTCGGTGACGCCATCCCCGCCCTGGCCGCTGGCAACGCCGTCGTCCTCAAACCCTCGGAGTACACACCGCTGACCGCGCTGCTCATGGAGAAGATGACCCGTGAGTGCGGCTGGCCCAAGGACGTCTTCCAGGTCGTGACCGGTGCCGGCGCCACCGGCCAGGCCCTGGTCGACGCCGCCGACTTCGTGATGTTCACCGGATCCACGAAGACCGGCCGGGCCGTCGCCGCGCGGGCGGGCGAGCGGCTCATCCCGTGCTCACTCGAACTCGGCGGCAAGGACGCTCTGATCGTGCTGGCCGATGCCTCGCTGGAGCGGGCGGTGAACGTCACCCTGCACGGTGCTCTGTGCAACGGGGGGCAGATGTGCACCTCGGTGGAGCGCGTCTACGTCGAGGAGCCGGTGTACGACGCGTTCGTCGCCAGGCTGCGCCAGCGGTTCGAGGAGGTCACCTCTGGCAGGCCGGCAGGGCTGGGCAGTACCGATGTAGGCGCCATGACCTTCCCGCCTCAGATGTTGATCGTCGAGGACCACGTCAAGGACGCTGTGACCCGAGGAGCGCGCGTACTTGTGGGGGGCCACGCCGCCCCCGGCCCGGGCCGGTTCTTCGAACCAACGCTGCTCGTCGATGTCGACCACACCATGAAATGCATGCGTGAGGAGACCTTCGGACCCACGCTGCCCGTGATGAAGGTCGCAAGTGCCGAAGAGGCCGTCCGGCTCGTCAACGACAGCAGCTACGGCCTGCAGGCCTCCATCATCAGCTCGAACATGAAGCGTGCCCGACACCTCGCGGAGCGTCTCGAGGCAGGCTGCGTCACCATCAACGACGCCCAGACCAACTACATGGCCTTCGGCCTGCCCATGGGCGGCTGGAAGGAGTCGGGCCTCGGCGTACGGCACGGCGCCGAAGGAATCCGCAAGTACACCAGGCTCCAAGCCGTCAGCGTGAACCGCTTCCCGATGCGCCGCGACCTTCACATGATCCCGTTCGACCCCTCGGCCTACCGGTCCATCCTGCGCCTGGTGGACCTCATGTACGGCAACCGCCTGCGCCGCCGGAACAAGTAACCGCGCCATCGCCCACCAGAGCACGAAAGGCCAGATCCCGATGACCACGACACCCGCGGCCCCGCACATGTCCGTCGGCGCCATGCCCGAAGGCGTCACCTTGCCGCTGCCCCAGCAGAACTTGAGCGTCGAGGAGGAGCGTCAGGTCCGCAAGCAGGAACTCGCGGCCGCCTTCCGCCTGTTCGCCCGCTTCGGCTTCTCCGAGGGCGTGGCCGGACACATCACGGCCCGCGATCCGGAGAACCCCTCGGCCTTCTGGGTCAATCCCTTCGGGATGTCGTTCAGCCAGATCCGCGTCTCCGACCTGATCCTCGTCGACCATGACGGCAAGCTCCTGGAGGGCAAGCGCCCGGTCAACAACGCCGCCTTCTGTATCCACTCCGAGGTGCACCGGACCAGGCCGGATGTGGTCGCGGCCGCACACACCCACTCCCTGCACGGCAAGGCCTTCTCCAGCCTCGGCGTCCCGCTCGAGCCGATCACCCAGGACGCCTGTGCCTTCTTCGAGGACCACGGCATCTACTCCGACTACCGCGGAGTGGTGAACGACACGGAGGAAGGCCGACGAATCGGTGTGGCACTGGGTGACGGAAAGGCCGTCATCCTGCAGAACCACGGGCTGCTGACCGTCGGGGCCTCTGTGGCCGAGGCCGCCTGGTACTTCATCACCATGGAACGCTCCTGCCAGGCCCAGCTGCTGGCCATGGCCGCGGGCGAACCGAAGCTCATCGATCCGGAAACGGCGCGGATGGTGAGGGACCAGATCTCCGGCCCCCTCCCGGGCTGGTTCCAGTTCCGCCCCCTGTGGGATCAGATCACCGCGGAACAGCCCGACCTTTTCGACTGACACGACGCGCTGATCCAGGGAGCCAGTCGGGTGGGTGGGGGGGGGGCCGCCCCCCCGCCACCCGCAATTATGAGTGTGGCGCAGGGGCCGGGGGCGTGTGTGGGAAGGGGGGGTGGTGTGTGGGGGATGTA
>NZ_JBEXPK010000110.1:0-19599 GCF_040612015.1 Streptomyces sp. NPDC006476
CAGGCACCAGTCGTCCGCATACCGCACGAGGCGGTAGTTGGGCAGACCCTGGCGGCGCCGTTTGGCCCTTCCATACGGGCTGGCTCCTGGCCCGCGTCCCCGTTGTCGGCCCTCAGTACCATGCTGACCAGCGAGCTGCACAGCATCACAGAGGCATCGGTTTCGGCTGGAACGAACACTTCATGATCCCGAACGGGGTCCGTCCTCGTCAGGGCAGACAGAAGCACCTCCGGCGCACGCCACGGCATTTACCACGCCCCCGGCGCGCACCGAAGGTGCGCTGGACTGCTGACCAGTACAGGCCCTCTGCACATCACCGGCCCGCGCCAGGCGACGGTGCTCCTACGGCAAACCCGCATGCGCACCGGGTTCCCCTCTGGCGTGACGTAATCGAACACCTGTGCCACAATGTCCCAGGTTTCAAAAATTCGACCCTTGAGCCAGGTACGTTTTAGTACTGCAACGGTGTTTGCCCGGTTGAATGTTTTGGTGAGCGCTGTTCCCAGACGGGGGTGAGTGCCGCGACCGGGTCGGCACCGGAGGGTGCCGCGGGCCACCATTCGCCGTCGTTGTCCCGGAGGTAGGGGTACCAGCGGGTGTCGGGGCCCAAGCGGAGCTGGATGTCGTGGTCGGTGAGGGTGAGGCGGTTGCGCCAGGCCCTGAGACGGGCGGGGACGTCGGTCATCTCGGTGAGAGCCGTGGCCAGGGCGGCGCGCGCCGTTGTCATCGCTGACGGGTCCGGGCTGTGGGACTCTTCCGCGACGGTGACGCCGGTTGAGCCGCCGTAGCGCCAGGCACGGGTGAGGCGGGCGAAGACGGCGGGTTTGGCGCCGGTGTTCTGGATCAGGTGGTGGAACCATTCGGGTCCGGGGGCGCTCGCGGCGATGCGTACGGCGTCCAGGTTCTGGGTCAGGTGCAGGCTGGTGGTGTCGCCTGCGAGGAGTCGCGCGGCGCGTGTGGCGGCGTCGGACATGAGGCGCTCCAGGTCCGTGGTGGCCAGGCCGGTGCCGGACGGCGGGGAGATGGGCAATGCGGTGGCGTGGGCAGCCGGTTCGGGGGGCTCGGGCAGTCGGTGTGTGTGTTCGGCCCAACGGCTGTACGCCGCCGCGGCCGGAACGCCAGCGGGGGCCTGCGGGGTGGCTGTCTCCTGGGATGCCCTACGGCGTGCGCGCAGCTGGGCGAGGACCTCCTCGCGGCTGCGGCCGCGCAGCGCGAAGAGTACGAACGGGTCGGCGTCGATGGTGGCGGCGATGGCGTAGCAGAGCGCGGCGGCGTGCTTGCATGGGTAGCCCCAGTCGGGGCAGGAACAGTCCGGGTCGAGTTCGGTGGGCTGGGGCAGCAGCGGTACGCCTGCCTGGCGGGTGTCGTCGACGAGTTCGGCGGGCATCTCGCCGTCGAGGAGCGCGGCGAGATGCTCGGCACGGGCCGCGACGGTGTCGAGCAGGGTGTCCCACTGGGTGTCGGTGAGGACGGGCAGGTGGACCGAGGATCGGTACGGGCGCGGGAGGCTGCCCTGGACGGAGGCCTTGATCTGCCCCGGCGCGACGGTGATCTGGCGGACCATGCCCTTGCGGGCGTAGGTGCGTCCGCGTGAGAGACGGCCGGCCTCCAGGGTGGAGTCCTCCAGGGCCGTCACCCATGCCTGGCCCCACCAGGTCGTCGTGAAGGCGCGCTTGCCGTGGGCGGGCACCCGGCGCTGGCCTGGGATAGCGGGGCTCATGGCTGCCTCCGCAGGACGACGAGTTCGGCGAGGTCAGCGTCGGACAGTTCGGTCAGGGCGGCCTCACCGGAGCCGACGACGGCGTCGGCGAGTGCGCGCTTGGATTCCAGCAGCCTCGCGACCTTGTCCTCCACGGTGCCTTCCGCGATGAGTTTGTGGACCTGCACGGGTTTGTTCTGGCCGATGCGGTAAGCGCGGTCGGTGGCCTGGTCCTCGACGGCCGGGTTCCACCAGCGGTCGTAGTGCACGACATGGGTGGCGCGGGTGAGGTTGAGCCCGGTGCCAGCGGCCTTCAACGACAGCAGGAACACCGGGATGTCACCGCGCTGGAAGCGTTCCACCATCTGCTCGCGCTGCACGACGGGAGTGCCGCCGTGCAAGAAGAGGGTGGTAACGCCGCGTTCGGCGAGGTGCTTTTCCAGGAGGGACGCCATTTTCGTGTACTGGGTGAAGACCAGGACCGACTCGCCCTCGGCGGTGATGGTGTCGATCAGCTCGTCGAGGAGGTCTAGCTTGCCGCTGCGGCCACGCAGCGGCGCGGACTGGCGCAGGTACTGGGCCGGGTGGTTGCAGATCTGCTTCAGAGCGGTGAGCAGCATGAGCACCAGGCCGCGCCGGGCGATGCCCTCGGACGCCTCGATCCTCGCCATCGTCTCCCGGACCACCGCCTCGTACAAGCTTGTCTGTTCGGCCGTCAGCGACACGATGCGGTCGGTCTCGGTCTTGGCGGGCAGTTCGGGCGCGATCCCCGGATCGGACTTCCTGCGACGCAGCACGAAGGGACGAATGAGACGGGACAAACGCTCGGCGGCCTCGGGGTCCTCACCCGCCTCGACCGGGCGGGCGTGCCGGTCGCGGAAGGTGCTGAGCGGTCCGAGGAGGCCAGGTGTGGTCCAGTCGAGGAGCGCCCACAGTTCGGAGATGTTGTTCTCTACGGGGGTGCCGGTCAGAGCGATGCGGGCGCGGGCGGGCAGGGCGCGCAATTCGCGGGCGGTGACGGCGTAGGGGTTCTTGACGTGCTGGGCCTCGTCTGCGGCGACCAGCGACCAAGTCGCCTCGGCGAGGGCTTCGCGGTCGCGACGCAGCACCCCATAGGTGGCCAGGACGATCTCGTCGCCAGCGAGGTCCTTGAGGTGGCGGTCGCCGCCGTGGTAGCGGCGTACAGGGGTGGATGGCGCGAACCTGGCTGCCTCGCGTTGCCAGTTGCCGAGCAGGGAGGCGGGGCAGACGACGAGCGTGGGGCCCGCGGTGGCGGGGTTGGTCTGGCGGTGCAGATGCAGGGCGAGAAGGGTGATGGTCTTGCCCAGGCCCATGTCGTCGGCGAGGCATGCGCCGAGGCCGAGTTCACACATCGCGGCCATCCAGGCCAGGCCCCGCTTCTGATAGTCACGCAACGTGGCCTTGAGCGCGGCGGGCTGTGGGGCGGGGATACGGGATTCGGGATCGCGGATACGCGCGACGAGGTCGCCGAGCGTGCCGACCGCCTCGCAGGGGATCGGGTCGCCACCCCTTTCCACCTCGCCTGTCAGCGCGGCGCTCAGCGCCTCCATGGGGGTAAGCGGTTCCAAACGGCGGCGTCTGGCGCGGGCCACCAGCTTCGGGTCGGCGACCACCCACTGGTCGCGTAGCCGGACGAGGGGGCGGCGAGCCTCGGCGAGGGCGTCCATCTCGGCGTCGGTGAGCGGCTCTCCGCCGAGCGAGATCTGCCAGCGGAAGTCGAGCAGGGCGTCGGCGTCGAGAAGACCGCCGACGCTGGAGCCGGGGGCGGTGCGCTGCCCGATTTCCGCCGTCGCGGTGAGCGCCTTCACCAGCTCGCGCGGCCAGTGCACGTCAATACCGGCCGCGCGCAGCGTGTCGGTGGCGTCGCCCAGCAGGTCGAAGGCTTCATCATCGGTCAGCCGGAGCTCGTCGGGGGTGGCGTCCTTCAGCAGCCGCTGGAGCGGAGGCCAGACGCGGGCGCCGCGGCGCAGCGCGAGCAGCGTCTCGGTCTCGGCGCGCGGGCCGAGCAGCCGCTCGACCTCGGCCGGATCGCTCCATAGCCGCGTGGCCTCGACGAGGAGCGCCGGATCCGCCGCGGCGTGCAACTGCAGGACGGCCTTGAACTGCCGACGCCGTCCTTCGGGCAGGTCGACGCGCAGCGAGACGCCGACCTTGGCGGTGAGCGCAGCGGTGGTCTCTTCAGCCCACTCGCGCAGTGCGGGCACGGCACGCGCCTCGCGCCAGGCGTACGGCAGCGCTCCCATGGCGAGCGTGGCAGCCGGGGTACGGACCAGGTCATCGGCGACCGCGTCGCAGAACTGGCGTATCAGGGCCGCCGGTTCGGCGATACGCACCGGTGGCGGCCCGGGTTCGGGCAGGCAGTGGGCGTGGGGCGGGAACGCGGCGGCCAGAGCCTGCAGTGTCTGCCGTTGGGCGGCGGTGAATGGGCCCGCCTGCCAGGTGTCGTACCCGGAGGGGGTGAGAGCCGGGTGGAGGCGGCCGTCCGCGAGCAGCCGCAGCGCGAACCGGGCGGCGGCCTGCCAGGCGGTGGCGGACGGATGCGGCGGCTGTGCTGCCGCCAAGGCGGACACGGCGACAGCGACGGGCAGCACGTAGCCGTCCACCCTGCGCCGTCTGATCGAGCGACCGTGCGGCAACACCAGTTCCACCGAGTCGATCGCCACACCTGGAGGCCTGCCAGCGTCCTCGGCGAACACACCGGCGGGCTGCCAGAGCAGCATCCGCCCGAGACGGGCCGGCTCTCCGGGCAGGAACACCACCGCCCAGCCCCCATCGAGCAACTCCCGTGCCCAAGTGGCCGCCTCGGGGTCGGCCAGCGGCGGTGCACTCATCGCGCCCGTACCCGGTTCTCGTACGACGATCCGTGCCACGCTCTTCCGCTCCATCACCATCCGGGACGATTCTCACCGCGCACGCCCACCGCCAGACTTCACCATGCACCGTCACCCCTAAGCAAGTTCAGGCCATACCGTCACGCGCGGGGGAAGAGGTCTTACCGGCCGCACGCTGGAGCGCCCCGACCACCTGTACGACAACGACATCCGCGTCGCCGGCCGCTACCGGCGCCTCTTCGACACCGACGCGATCGGCTGGCTGCGCCACTGGCACCGCTGTCCGGGCTGCCGCACCCGCACCACCCTGCCTCTGCCGCACCTCGCCGCATGGACCGCCCACACAGCCACGCGCACCCTGCGCCCCACCCACCCCGGCTCCCGCGGGCGGAAACCCTGCGGAGTGCTGCGCGTCTCATGGACGGGCAGCCAGAACACCCCCCGCTCCTGCCTGCTCACCGTCTCCGTCGACTTCTGCCCCTCGGGCGAGCACCGCGTCCTGGCACAGGTGCCCTACCGGGAAGCAGCCGAGCGGTTCCGTACCTGGCTGGCCGAGACCGCCCCCGCTGTGGCGGCCGCAGCCGGCCCCGACCGCCTCGACGGCCTGCCTGCCGAACCCCGGCCCGTCATCGCCGACCCCAACGGCGAAGGCCTGGCGCTCTTTTGACCGAACACCGGCAAACCGGCTTCACAGGCCGCCGCACCTCGTCCGGCGGCCTGTGCTCCGGGCTCGGAAGGAAGCGGCGGCTGTCAGGCGGAGCCGTTGATGCGGCTGAGGGGTGTGATGCCGTGGACGGCGAGGGTGTTCCAGACACTGGTGGTGCTCTGACCAGTGCGTTCGGCGATCCGGCCGATCGGCTCGCCATCCGCATAGGCATCCAGGACGGCCTCGGCCAGCTCCCGGCGGGCGGAATGCAGCGCTTCCTGCGCCGACTGGTATGCCCGCTGGGCTGCTTCCAACGCGTCCTCGCTCATGCGTCCATCTTGCCAGTCCCCTCTCAGATCACGCGTGCTACCGCCCGGTCTTCCGGACGGCGCTCCCTCTCATGCAGCGCGGGTGCCAGTAGCCAGCCAGCCACCGAAGATTCGCCTCTCGCACCGCGGGAGGTTGCCCGATTCGCTTGAAACCCCAGCCCGCCCAGGCGCATGCCTCCGCCATGCCCGCGAACGCCTCAGCGTCCCGAGCTTCAATCCGGTCATCCGCCCGGACATCGACCACGCCCGCCGAACCGTCGGCGTGGCGCACGAAATAGCCCGGTGCATGCCGCCGCGGCCTTGTCCCGTCGAACCAGTGCAGCCAGAACGGCTGCGACGAGATACCCACCACATGCGGGTCGAAGTCGAGGCCGATCAGCACCGCTCGCTCCAGCCACGACTCGTAGCCCACGTGCGTGCCTGTCGTCGCGGTCCACCACCAACCGGTGAAGTTCTTCTGACACCGGTAAACGGGGAAACGCCCGGGACGGGCGGCAGTCCTCGAACCGGACATGCCAGCACTGCGCCAGAGCCGAACGGACTACCCGGCCCATGCCGTCGACGTATTCCACCTCAAACGGATCGGCCCCGCTCGGCGGAACCGCCGCAGCCACCCGGATGGACAGCGGGGCACCTGGCCACATGGCCGAGATTTTCACTGAACGTGGCCAGGCCAAGTGAGACCTGGCCACCTCCACGGAGACAGGGCAATTACGCCGTAATCACTTGAGGGCAGCGCTGCACCGCGTCCCAAGTGATTACGCCGTAATCACTTGGGGGAGACCAGGAGACAGCCACATGACCCGTCTCGATAGATCTGAGACATCGAGGCTCTCTGACCAGCGGTGGTTCAGATTGAGTGAGACACGGATCCCGAGGTCGTCTCGCTCAACCTGAGCCAGCGGGTTCGGAGTCGTGGGTCGGCCTCAACCGATGATGTGCTGGGGGACGGCCAGGTCCGGGTGGGCGAACAGACGGGTCAAGGTAGGCGGATCATCCTTGGAGCAGGCATCGGAGACCATGTCGATCAGCTGGTCGTAATCGGGTCCGGTCTTGCCCTCGTAAGCCGCGGCCATGCGGCCCCACTCGTCCCAGTTCAGGGTCTCCTGCTTGCAGAGCGCGGCGAGGTCGCGGACGACGTTGCCGCTGATCTCATGCGGTCCCCAGGCATGATCGGTGCCAGCCGTGCCGAACGGGTGCGGATCGATCATGCCGCCTCGGTATTGAGTCCATGCCTCGCCGCCGGTGAGGAACTCGCCCGGAGCGAGATCGTCTGGGCGAGCGACAAAGTCCTTGCCGAGATGTTCGGTATCGACGCGCACCCATCGGCGCTGGTCGTCGTCCCAGTACTCGGTGATCCAGTGGTCGAAGCCGCGCCCTTCCTGGAAGTAGGTGCCGAAACCGCACCGGGCGCGGGAGGCGACACCTCTCGTCCGCAAGATTGCGCAGGCGATCGTGGCGAAGTGACGGCAGGTGCCGATCACCCGCGTTTCGGGCGTTCGAGGCCGGTGCAGGTGCTCGGGTCCAGGGCAGTCAGCGCGGCAAAGTTGACTGGCCGAATGTTCTTCTCAGCGACCCGGTCCTCAGGAATCCCTGACGCCGCGGCGTCCGTGGGCTGGATGACCAGGCCTTGAACTGCGGCGCAGATGCCGACGGGATCGTCTGGTAGTCCCTCGATGAGCGGGAGCTGGCTCGCGTCCAGAGACGTGAAGGGCCCGCGCAGCGAGTAGTTGAGCACGTCATCGGTCATGACCGAGCATGGTAAGGGCTTGCTGCGGCATTCGGGTTCATTCAGCCCGCCCCGGCGCTGTGGCCAACTGCGACGCTCGGAGCGGCCAGTTGAGGGGTCTCAGTCGCAGTTGGGCTGTCTCCGACAGGGTGTTCCGCAGCGTCCTGGATGGCCCCACGACTCGAAGCCCACCAACTCGCCACTGGTAGCAGCCCAGTACCAGCCGGGAAAGTTGCCCTGCCCCCGATACGACAGGAACGTCCTTACCTGCCCGGCAGCCTCGAAACGCATCGACCACATCGCCTCAAGCGGCCCGCTGTGCAGCTCACCATGACAGTCGACGTACTCCAGCGAGAAGTCCTCAGCCTCCACCAGCCACCCCCACCCGGCGCTGACCACGTGCAAACGACCATAGGCAGCCGGGCACGGCAGTGGCTCACAAAGAGCGAGACGGATCGGTAGATGGCCCAGGTCGACCGGGACGCAAGGCCAGATGACTCAGATCGACCGAGACTGGCCCACCTTCAGCGAGACAAGTTCACCACAACTTGGTCTAGTTGCCCCTGAAGAAGTCGGGGTCTGCCTCTGAGTTGTCCTTTGGGGAGAGCTGGTGAGGGCCGGGCCATGCCCGCCACAGTGGAGGCGGGTCTTGGGGGCGGGGGTGGCGGCGGTGTTGCGTGTCGCTTGAGTGCAGGACGCCTGGTGGGAGGTGCTGCCGGAGCATGCGCGGCAGTTACCCGCTGAACTGGCCCGGGTCGATGCGTTCTTGGACGACGAGCGATTCATCGCTCCGTGGCGGGCGGTGTTCGCCGAGCGGCTGGGGCGGCCTTCGGTTCCGGTGGAGACGCTGCTGCGCCTGCTGCATCTCAAGCACCGCTACCAGCTGGGTTACGAGACCCTGTGCCGTGAGGTCGCGGACTCGCTCAGCTGGCGCCGGTTCTGCCGCATCCCGCTGGCCTCCCCGGTGCCGCACCCGACCACGCTGATCAGGCTGGTGCACCGCAGCGGAGCGCAGACGGTGCAAGAGCTGAACGCCGCCCTGCTGGGCAAGCTGGTTGAGGACAAGCTGCTGCGGTGCCGCAAGCTGCGCATCGACACGACCGTGACGGAAGCCGACATCGACCACCCCACGGACGCCGACCTGCTCGAACACAGGGTACGCAAGCTGGGCCGGCTGGTGGGGCGGATCAAGGCGTCCGGGGCAGCCAGGCGCACCTGCTTCCGGGATCACAGCCGGTCAGCGGGACGCCGTCTGAAGGAGATCTCGCGCACGCTGCGGCGACGCACCGGCCAGGCGCTGGGGGAGATCGACCGGCTCACCGGTGAGATCGCCGCCGTGGCCCGCGCGACGTTGCGGGACGTGGCGGCGGTGGAGCGCAATGCCCGGCGCACGCTGGGCAAGCGGCCTTCGGGACGCCTTGCGCACCTCGTGGGCGAGCTGGCCAGGACCACGGCGGGCACCCGCCGACTGCTGGAGCAGACCGCCTTGCGACTTGCGGGCATCCGCACCATCCCCGACCGGCTGGTCTCGTTGGCCGACCCCGACCCCGACGCCCGGCCGATCCGCAAGGGCAAGCCCCAGCACCCCACCCAGTTCGGCTATACCGCGCTCGTGGCCGAGGACGAACGCGGCTTCATCGTCGACCACCAGGTCCAGCGCGGGAATCCGGCCGATGCGCCGCAACTGGTTCCTTCGGTGCACGCGCCGTGTCACTGACTGGCCGCCCGCCTGACACAGTCGTCGCCGACCGCGGCTTCGGTACCGCGGGCAACGATCTGGCCCTGGCCGAACCCGGTGTCCAGCGGATCGGCCTAGCAACGAGCCGGGAAGCCGGGAAAGGCACGGCGTGAGTATGAGCGAAGTCGCCCATTCCGGCGGATGCGCAACTGCAGGGTCGGCGTCGAGACCCGTATCAGTCACCTCAAGCGCAGCTTCGGCTTCCGTCGCACGCGCCTGCGCCGCCTGGCCGGCGCCCAGACCTGGGCCGGACTGGGGATCTTCGCCTACAACCTCCAGCGGATGACCGTTCTCAGCCAGTGAGGGACATACCGCCGACAGGCCGGCGGCACAGTGCCGTCCCACAGCACCGGCCCGTCACCAGCCCAAACCCTTTTCCAGGGGCAAGTAGCTAACGTGTTGATGCTGATAATGATCACGAGCGTTAGTATGGTGTCCTCCATGAGTTCGCCAGTCACCTCCAGCGACCGCGAGAAGGTCGTCTCCAAGCTGCCGGGATGGCTCCGGCAGAACCTCAAAGTCAGAGCCGCTCAGCACGGTATCGAGATCCAGGCCGCCGTCGAACAAGGCATCAGCGACTGGTGCAGCCTGGCTGCCACCCCCGCATCCGTCGACACTGCCGGCGCTGACTCCTTCTCCACCTTCTTGCCCCCCGGGCAGTGGGAGGAATTCCGGCAGATCGCCGCAGACCGAAAGGTCTCCCTCATCCAAGGGCTGGCCCAGGCCGTCCAGTTGTGGCTCTACACCAACCCGGCCCCGGACATCGAACGGCCCACCATCACTCGCCGTATCGTCGTCTGCAATCAGAAAGGCGGCGTCGGCAAGACCGCCATCACCGCAGGCCTCGGCGAGGCGCTGGCCGAAGACCCCAACAGACTGCATCCCGTACGCGTCGCCAAAGCCCTCGCGAAAGCCGTAAGGGCAAGTGAGACACACGACGACGAGCCCCAACTCGCAGACGACCCGCTCGACGTCGAGAACCTTCCCGGACTCGGACTACGCGTCCTCCTCGTCGACTTCGACCCGCAATGCCACCTCACCAACCAACTCGGCGGCACACCGCTGCCGCTGAACGGGGACAGCCTCACCAACCACATGGCAGGCGACCCCAAGGGCGACCTCTGCGATCTCATCGTGTCCGTCGACGACGACACCTTCGACGGTCGCTTGCACCTCCTGCCGGCCTGCAACGACGCGTTCCTGCTCGACGTGCGTCTGTCCGCCGTACGAGCCAGGGAAGCCGCACTGGAACGAGCCCTGGCCCCCCTCGAAGCTGATTACGACGTAATCATCGTCGACTGCCCGCCCAGCCTCGGCCTCAGCATGGACGCCGCTGCCTACTACGGCCGCCGCCGCGACGGGGAAAAGCCCGGCCAGTCCGGCGCGCTCATCGTCGTCCAGGCCGAGGACAGTTCCGCCGACGCCTACGAACTGCTCACCACACAGATCGACGACCTCCGCGGCGACCTCCAAATCGACATCGACTACCTCGGCATCGTCGTCAACCTTTACGACTCCCGCCGTGGATACATCGCCACCTCATCCCTCCAAGGCTGGGTGGACATAAAGGACCCGAGAGTCGTCGGACTCATCGGAGACCTCAAGGAACAAAAGGAAGCCGTCCGGGTGAAGAAACCCCTCCTGTCCTACGCCCCCAAGTCTCAGCAGGCAGTCGGCATGCGCGCCCTAGCAAGGGAGGTCTCGTGAGCAAGGCAGACCAGCTGGGCTCCGGCCGCTTCGGCGGCGGCGTGCGCCCCGTCAGCGCACGCCGCCAGGCCGTCGCCGCCGCCACAGGCGTCCCCACTGAGGGCATCGCCCCGCCTACAGAACTCCCCGTCGACCGGATCAGCCTCAATCCCGACAACCCCCGCACCACCCTCGGCGACCTCACCGACCTTGCCGGCAGCCTGAAGACCCACGGCCAAAAGCAAGCGATCACGGTCATGAACCGCGACGCCTACATCAAGGCCAACCCCGAGCGCGAAGCCGACCTCGACCCCGACACCACCCACGTCGTAGTCGACGGCAGCAGCCGCCTCGCTGCCGCCCGCGAGGGCGGCCTCACCACCATCAAGGTCATGGTCAGCGACGACCAAGGCACCACCCCCGAGGAACTCCTCGAATCCGCCCTCGTCGCCAACATCCACCGCCAGGACCTCGCAGAACTCGACGAAGCCCGCGCCCTTCAACGCCTCCTGGAGATCCACGGCAGCCAACGAGCCCTCGCCAAACGCCTCCACCGTTCCCAAGGTTGGATCTCCCAACGCCTCGCCTTGCTCAACCTGGCCCCCGAACTCCAGGCCCGCATCGGCGAGGAACCCATCGACCTGCTCCGCGCCGTCGGCAACAAGCCGATCGAGCAGCAGGCCGCAGCCCTGGAAGAACTCAAGGCGGAGAGGGCAGACAAAGAAGAGAAAGCACGAGCGGCGAAACTCGGTGCGGCGCAACAGACGCCAGCAGGCGGACACACTACCGGGGGAGCGCCCTCAGGTGACTACGGCGTAATCACCGATCCCTCGGGTGAGGCTCCACGGGCCAATCGCGCGGCCACAGACCTAGACGGTGGTGGCGGATCGCCGGGGACGCCGTCGGAGACTTCGACTGCTCTCCTGCCAACTGAAGAGCCACCAGCGGCGGGACCGCGCCGAGGTCCGGAGACGATCGCAAAGACATCCGCCCAGGAACAGGGCGAAGCTGTGCCTTCCGTTCCAGTCCAAGCCATCGGTGAGACGGGCGCTGGCGTGGGGAGTCAGCCACTGAAGCGGTTTCCATACGCTGACGGTGAATCCGCTGCGATGTACCTGATCGCCAGGATGCCACCGGAGGAATTCGACAAAATGCTGGCCATGCTAATCAAGCACAAGGACAGCCAGGCCGCCGCCACCGGTTGACCCTCACTTCGCACCCCAAAGCTGGTTCCTGCCCTCGGGAACCAGCTTTTTCCATGTCGCACGCCGCCTCCGAGGCGGACAACGGTTGTCCGGGCCGGTGCCCGGACGAGGCCGCCCGTAGCGCACACCGGCCAACCTGGAGCGGCTAGTACTACAGCCGGTGGTTTTACGGTGAGTGAGCGCGGGCGGTCCGGGTGCGGTAGTGGCTGGCGCGGGCTCGGGTCTGGTGGCGGGTGCGCCAGCGGTGCCAGTGCATGGTGAGCCAGGTCCGGGTGGTGCGGGCGGGGCGAGGACGATTCGGTCGTACAGGCGGCGGATCTCGTTCACGGTGGGGGGCCGGGTGGTGTCATCGGGGCTGGTATGTGGCGGCTCCGGACGGCGGTGAGGAAGGCCATGGCGAGCATGCACACGGTGGTGTGCCGGTACCACTCCTGGACCGTCTCGAAGTCCGACAGCCCCTGCAGGCTCTGCAGCACCACCGTCGCGGCCAGCACCTGCGGCGGCAGACTCGGCCGACCGTTCGCCGAGGGGTACATGTCCACGAACATCGACGGCGGGAACAGTGCCTCACGGTGCTCGGCCAGGAACGCGAACACACTGCCTGCCGGGATCAACTCCCGGCAGGTCTCCCACACATCCGGCCCGACCATCTCACCGGCCCATTCCCCCAGCATGCCAACAAGACTGGCCCCGGCTCCACCGAGCCGGGGCCAGAACGCGAGATTTTCAGCAGACTTCTAGTAGGACTCCGTTAGGTTGCTCTGGCTCTTGGGTTTGGGCTGGTGGTGGATGTTCTGGGCAGGGGGCGGTGGCAGGTGGTGCAGGTGCCGGTCCAGCAGTTCAGCAGGTCCTGGATGGCGTCGAGGATCTGGTAGAGGGTGAGTCCGGTGTATCGGCTTTTGGGGCCAGGCACTGTTCGGTGAGGAACGCGTGGGCGGCGGTGACCAGGGTGACGTGGTGATGCCAGCCGGCCCAGGAACGTCCCTCGAAGTGGTCCAGGCCGAGGCCGTGCTTGAGTTCCCGGTAGTCGTGCTCGATGCGCCAGCGGATCTTCGCCAGTCGGACCAGAGTGGTGATCGGGGTGTCGGCGGACAGACTGGACAGCCAGTAGCCGGTGGGTTCTTGGGCGTCTTCGGGCCATTCGACCAGCAGCGTGGTCTCGGGCAGGACACCGTCCCACAAGCCGTCCCGCGCGGTGGCAGCAGCCTGGGCCAGGCGGCGGGCCCGGATGCCGGCCGGCCGCACCCGCAGCGCCAGAAAGTGCGAGCGCATCGGTCCGCGGGAGCCTTCCCGCCAGGTCACCTCGGTGAACGCCCGCCGTCCATGACCGGCCGCGAGCGCGGCGACCGAGGACGGCTTGTCGCGGTAGCGGGGCTGCGGCTTGCGGCCGTTTCCGGACCAGGCCGGGGCGGTGGGCTGCGCGTCGTGCGGGTGGACGGTCACGTCCGAACGGATGGCCACGACATAACCGATGCCCCGCTCGCTCAGGCCGTCGCGGAAGTCGGCGTTCTGCCCGTAGCCGGCATCAGCCACCACCACCGGCGGCACCAGACCCCACCCGGCCAACTCGTCGAGAGTGTCCAGGGCCAGGCGCCACTTCTCCCGGTGCCCCACCTCCGGCGGCATCCCGGTCTTGCACCGCCGTCCGGCATCGTGCGCCCACTCCTCGGGCACGAACAACCGCCACTGCAGCGGACAGGAGGCAGTGTCGGAGACCGCGTGCACGCTCACCGCGACCTGGCAGTTGGCCTGCTTGCCCAAAGCGCCGCAGTACTGGTGCGCGACCGCCACCGACATCCGGCCGTCCTTGGGAAACGACACATCATCGACCGCCCAGGCATCCGGGCCGATCTGCGGCACCATCCGCTGCGCGATCCGCCGCCGCACCGGCACCGGATCCCACGTCGACTGGTTCACGAACTGCTGCAGATTCTGCTCGTTACCGTCCGGCAGCCGCTCCGCCATCGGCTGGATCGACTTACGCCGCCCGTCCAGCATCAGCCCCCGCAGATAGCAGTCACCCTTCGCCCGCTGATCCCTGCGCGGCACCGACGCGAACACATCAGCTACGAATAACGCCAGCTTCGCCCGAGCTCGGTTCACTTCATGTGCGTCCACACCCCCCAACATGCCCCCAAACAGGACCGCGAGACAGACCTAACGGAGTCCTACTAGATGCCGCCCGCAACGGCGTCACGCGATGCCAGCAGGCCGTGAACGCCACCCGCGGCAACCTCTCCACGGCGCACCAGGGCAGTGCCGGAGGACAGTTCGGTCAACTGCTGAGGATGGGACGAGCAGTGCGGCGTCATCCAGAAGAACACCAGGACATGGCCGACGCCCTCGGGCTGAGCCTGAAACAGCACCAGCAGCCCCAGAACGCCGCCGGCGAGGCCGTCATCCGGCCCGCACCGCGGCCGACTTCGCGTTCCAGCAGCTCACCCGCGCCTGACCGCCCCCCGCCCCCTCACACACCGACGACCGAGACGAGACGAGTAATGAGCGACAACCTCACCAGCGGATACATCTACGTCGCCCACTCCCACGTGCAGAACGCAGCGGACGACATGGTCAGCCAGACGAAGGCAATCGCGACCACACCGGCCACCGGTGGCGCCATCCGGACCACCGCGGCAAAGGCCCGCACCGCACGGAAACACCGAGGCATGGACCGACCGTTACTCAGCCGTTCCAGCGCCCGACGGACCGGCACCTGGCAGCTCCAGCCGTGCCGCTTGAGCAGCCGCCACACGCCCTGAACGGTGTAGCCGACGTGGAACAACCGGCCGATCAGCAGCTTCACCCGCTTCAGCGTCCAGCCCTGCTCCGCGTCGTCGAAGCCGTGCGCCAGCGGCCCCCGTTTCAACTCCGCCTCCAGCCGCTGCCACTGCTGCGAGGACAACCGTTCCACCGCCATCGGCCCCGCCGACGCCAACGCTTCGGCACCGCCCTGCCGCCAGGCCGCCCGCCACCGGCGCACCGACCGGTCCGTCACCCGTAACTCCGCCGCGATCTGCGCCGTACCAGCCCCGGCCTCGAACCATTTGGCGGCCTCCAGCCGCACAGCCTCCCGCTTCACCTGCCCGGCAGGTGTCAACCGGCCCCCTTGCGCGTAAGGCATGAAGAGACGTCGTACCGCAGGGATCACGACCCGTCACCACAGCCGGACATCACGGATTCAACCTGAGTAGTGCTGCGTTCCTCAAAGGACGTACACATAGCGGCGGCGTAAGTGCCTGGTGGGTGGTGCGGGTCTGCCCCAGATCCAGGGTTGGGCGCGGGTGTTGAGCTGGGCTGTGGCGACTTCGGTGGCGTGGGTGATGTGGCCTGGGTCGCCGAAGGAGCGTCCGGCCAGGGCGGTCTTGCGGAAGATGCGCCACCAGCCCTCTTGGAGGTTGAGCCAGCAGGCGCCGACCGGGATGAACACGTGCCTGATGCGGGGATGGTCCTCCAGCCAGGTCCGGGTGGACACGCTGTTGTGCGAGGACAGATTGTCGGTGATCACGTAGATGTCTCCCACGGGGTTGGCGTCCTCGACCAGCTGAAGGAACTGCTGGTAGAAGGCGCTGTTGCGGGAGGTTGCGGTCATCGTGAGCTCCTGGCCGTCGCGGACGCGTAAGGCGCCGTAGACCCAGGTTTTCTCCGGGCCGCGGGAGTAGTCGATCTCGTTCTTGATGCGGTGTCCGTCCGGTGACCAGCCCGGCGCCGGGGGGAAGGTGCGGGGGATCACCGGGCCGAGCTCGTCGGCGCAGACGACCGTCGCGCCGGCGGGCGGGCTGGTGTAGAGCTCGACGATCCGCGTCCTTTTCCCTCGAAGTCCGCATCTCTCGAGCGCGTCCAGGAGCGCGTGCGTCGCCAGCGCACGCCCTCGGCCAGCAGGATCCGGCGCGCTTGGGAGCGGCTGACCTCGATGCCCCGGTCCCGGGCCGCGGCGGCCAGTGTGTCCAAGGTCCACTCCGAGGGCCCCGACTCGTCCGCGGCCCACATCTCGTTCGACGGCTGCACCTCAAGCCGACCGGGCGGGGTCTGCTTGACCATCGCGATGATCCGGGAGCGTTCGGCCTCGGTGATCCTTCGCTTGCGGCCCTGTCCTCCCAGATCCTCCAGGCCTTCAAGCCCGCAGCGGTTGAAGCGGTGCAGCCAGCGACGCACCGTTTTCTGACTGCACCCGACCTGGTCAGCGATCTGCGGGACCAGCCAGCCGTCCCAGCTCAGCTCGACCATCCGGCACCGCTCCACCAGAATCTTCGGTGCCTTCCTGGCAGCCGCCAGGCGGTGGACCACCGCTTGCTCACCCTCGTCACGGCTCGGCCGTGCCCTCAGCACCATGACCCAGCACCCGCCCCCGAGCACCCGCAACCGCCCCGCTATCAGCAGCTATACCCATCGAAAGAGGAATTCAGCACTAGCAGAACCCCGGAGTAGTGGCGTTGCGCAATCCGCAGCCAGCCAGCCTCCTCAAAATAAGGTCATATGACTCTACTGAAAAACTCGGGTGACGATGAGCATGGTGACCCACTCGACCAGGGGCATGGGGCCCAGGTCGAGTGCGCCAGGGTAGGGGCTCCCGTGCCGGCGAGTTGAGCCGTCGAACACCTCTCTCAACGACACGGGAGCCCTGTCCGTTGCGGTCAGCAGGGCGTCTAGGTTGTTCGTCACACAACGATCTTGGACGCCCTGTCTGCGTTCCCGGACACACCGTCAGCATTTGGAATGACTCGTCTAGAAGCAATACCGGGACTCTGTTGGTGATGTTGGGCAGGTCATGCGGTGGCTGAGCACAGGGCGCGGAAGTGCGTGGCCCGGCGTCGTGTTCTGGGTGTGGCGTCGATCCAGTCGGTGATGCGGGTGACGTTGCAGGCCATCGCGGTGAGGACGTGCTGGATGTGGGTGCGGGCCAGGCCGCGGTAGCGGGAACGTCGCAGCCCGTGGGGCCGGACGTTCTGGGAGAGGGTGGCCTCGATGCCGGCGCGGATCGCGTAACGGCCCTGCCACTGCTCGCTCTGCTGGTCGAGCCGGTTTCGTGTCTGGATCTCATGCAGCGGCCGGGGCAGCACGGCGACTGAGCGGGGCCGGGTCGCGGAGGACGTGCACCGGGTGCGGTCCGGGCAGGACCGGCAGTCTGCCTCGGCGAACCGGGCCTGCAGATAAGTGTTCCCCTTCATCCTCAGCTCGGTCCAGGACACGCTCGTGGCCCCGCGTGGGCAGATCGCCTGCTCGTTGTCCCAGTCGATGGTGAAGGCCGCCTTGTCAAAACCCGCATGGGCCTTGGCCTGGCTGCTGTGGTCGGCGACGACCGGGCCGAGCAGGGTGATGCCGTGCACCCGCCGGGCCCGCTCGATGCGTGCCGGGGAGACGTAGCCGGAATCGACGACATGCTCAGCGGGCAGCAACTGCCGCTCGGCGAGGTCGTCGTGGATGGTGTCGGTCAGCTCGATGTCCTGGACGGTGGAGATGGTGGTGGCGACATGGACCACCAGCTCGGGGCGTTCCTCGTCGCAGGTCTCCGTGACATGCGTGCGGTAGCCGCTCCAGGCGGTGTCCCGTTTGACGCAGTAGTGCGCATCGGTGTCGTAGGGGGAGTCGAACCGCAGTGAGGCGGGCGGCAGGGCGTGGCCGTCCCGCCAGCGCAGTAATCCGTGCGCGTCCCAGTAGTAGTGGTGGACCCAGACCTGTCGCAGAATCTCCACCTGCGGCAGCAGCCGCAGGTGGGGTGGGGCATCGGCGGCCCAGGCGGCGGTGAGGATCTTCTGGCCGTCTTGGCCGAACTCCTCGGCCCGTGCGGTCACGGCCGCCTTCCCGCCCGGTAGTTTGCCGATCTCCACCCGGCGCCCGTACCGCTTGGCCCACTCCGGCTCGATCAGCGGCGACAGCCAGGCGGGTGCGGCCTCGGCCAACTCCTCCAGCGCCGCGCGCAGCGTCTCTCCGACCAGTTCCAGGCGGCTGAGGGTGCGCACCGCGGCCAGCACATGGGTGGCATCCGTGCGTTGACGGCCCCCGGCCCTGAGCAGGCCGGCCCCCCTCAACCGGTCCAGCATCATCTGCAGCAGCCGGTCGGCGGCGCCGTCCTGTTCGGCCAGCCGGGCCCGAAACTCGCACAACACCGAGTGATCGAACCCCGGATCATCCAGCTCAAGGCCGTGAAGTCGGCCCGGAGCGCGGTTCCGGCCTTTCGACCGGCCCGTTTCTCCGGACCGCTTCCCGCACCCGCCGTGCGCCTCTCAACGCAACGGGCGCTCCACAAGTCCCGCCCTGGGTTCCGCCCGGTGTCTCATCCCGTGACCTGCCAGGGCGAGGGGATCACTGAGCCCCGGTATCGGTAGCGCGTGGTGCGAACCTTCGCCGGATTGAACAGTTCTCTTTCCTCGCTGGCCGGCCACCAGCCACCGCCGCAGAAGCGGCGTCGCAACTGCTTCCAGTTCAGTCCTGGGTGTTTTCGCCGCAGCCAGAAGATGACCCGGCCCCAGGTGTAGGAGCTCAGGTACTGAAAGGCCGTGCTGGACACCCCAGGCCGGAAGTAGGCGCACCAGCCCCGCAGCATCCGGTTGAGACGGGTGAGCAGGGCATCGAACGGCAGATCCGTGCCTGTCCTGCGGCACTGCGTCTTGACCTTGCCCGTGACGGCCTTGAGAGCCTTGCGGGCCGGATAGGTATAGACGTAGTACTTGTTGGTGCCTCGTTTGCGGTGACGCTGGATACGCCACCCGAGAAAGTCGAGGCCATCGTCGATATGGGTGATCAGGGTCTTCTCCTGCGACAGGCGCAGGCCCATCGCGGCGAGGACCCTGGTGATCTCCTCGCGCAGTGCCTCCGCGTCGGTCTTGGTGCCCGACACGACCAAGCACCAGTCGTCGGCGTAACGGACGAGCCGGTAGTTCGGCAGCCCGTGCCGACGACGCTTCTGCCGGTCGTTGAAGGTACTCGCAGGCCCGCCCGGTCCCTGAGCGATGTACTCGTCCAGGACGGACAGGGCCACGTTGCTGAGCAACGGCGAGAGGATCGACCCCTGCGGGGTTCCGGCGCTGGTCTCCCGAAGTACCCGGTCCTCGCCGAGAATCCCGGACTTCAAGAACGCCTTCACCAGAGTCAGGACACGTCTGTCACCGATGCGCCTGCGGACCCGGTCCATCAGAGCCGGATGCGAGATCTCATCGAAACAGGCCTTGATGTCGCCCTCCACGACCCACTCATAGGAGTGAGAGGTGAGATGACGCACCTCGGCCACCGCGTCATGAGCCCGGTGGTTCGGACGGAACCCGTAGGAACACGGCAGGAATTCCGCCTCGAAAATCGGCTCCAGCACCAGCTTCAGGGACGCCTGCACCACCCGGTCCCGGACGGTCGCGATCCCCAGACGGCGCTTCTTGCCGCCCGCCTTGGGGATCATCCGTTCGCGGACCGGGAGCGGGCAGAAACTACGATCCTTGATCGAGTTCCGCAGTCCGTCGAGGAAGTTCTCGACGCCCCGCACGGTCTCCACGTAGTAGGCCGTCTCGCCGTCCACTCCGGCCGTGCGGGATCCCTTGTTGCCCCGCACCCGAACCCACGCCACCAGGAGGAACGCAGGATCGGCAACGATGTTGAACAGATCATCGAACCTGCGATGAGAATCCTCGCGGGCCCAACGGTGCAGTTTCGTCTGGATCTCCAGTACCCGGCGCTCCGCCCTGGTCAGGACGTACTCCAGCTCGTCGGTATTCACCGGCGACACCCTC
>NZ_JBEXPK010000111.1:0-19251 GCF_040612015.1 Streptomyces sp. NPDC006476
AACAGGACCTTCGACAAGCCCTATCGTCCCAGCTCAGAGGCACTCCTCGCTTATTTGATCAACCCTCGGACGACCCTCTTCGTGAAAGCCCGAGGTTAGCTTGCAGGTCGAGACGTTCGAAGAACATGCTGATGCCGTGTTGCTGGCCGTGCGCGACTGCCGAGCCTGTGCGCCAGAAGAGCGGTCCGAGCGTCGGAACCTGTGGCGCGATCATGTCTGCTGCTAGAGATGTGGTGGGCGGAATCTGGGTGTCGAGGTACGGCGGCCGGTAGCGGTCGCCCTCTCGCCGTACTTCGAAGCCGTGCGCTCGCGCCGCCTTGAAGATGTGGGCAATCCGGTCCGCGGCATGGTCGCGGAGGGCCGTGCTTTCAGATCCCGTCTCCAGCTGCGCCTGCTCCTTTAGGCTCTGCAGCCGCAAGTTCATGTAGCGGCGCACACGCTCCCGTTCCCCGATATCTGGCTCCAGCAAGTACCAGGGGCTGATCGCGATATCGAGGATGGCGCGGGCGAGAGTGTGAGAGGCCGTGACGCCACCGGGCGACCTGAACACGGATGCCAGAGTGTCCAGATGGTCGAACAGCACCAGGACTGGTGACAGGGGGGCGATGTTGGCGTCCCGTACCGGATTGGTTCCCCAGGTGCCGGCCAGGGTGGCGTCCTGCTCGCACTCCTCACTTGCGGGGGATACGGGCAGAAAGCCGTGGCTTGTTACGTAGCTGTCGTTGAAAGCAGCTCGGAGGCCGTCCAGGGAGCGGGCCAGTTCAGCCCATTGGTCTACTCGCACGCTCCATGACAGTAGGCGGAACACGTAGGCCACGCTGAGGTTTTCTGCGTGCGCCGCTGTTAGCGAGCGAGCTGCGACTGCGAGTTGTTACCGCATGGGTCGCGGCAACTCAGCTCCGACCTAGTAATGTTTGGCCGCATGAGCATCCCTAGCCCTCGGGGGGAACGAGAGAAGCTAATCACCGCTCTCACCCCCAAGCTGCGCAGGCACCTGAAGATCCGTGCGTTCGAGCACGGCATGGACATCCAGGATGCGGCGGAACACGCCATCAAGGCCTGGTACGAGACTGACGGCGCGCCGGAAGTGGATACGGACGGCGCGAAGACATGGGGGACGTTTCTTCCCGTCGGTGAGCCCGACAAGTTCAAGGCGGCTTGTTCCGAGCGGGGGGTGACCTACGTTCAGGGCCTGGCGCAGGCGCTGACCCTGTGGCTCGAGGCCCATCCCTCCCCCAGTGCTCCGCTGGTGAAGCAGCCGGTGGTGCGGGTGATAGTGGCGAACCAGAAGGGCGGCGTCGGCAAGACGTTCCTCTCGTCCGGCATCGCGCAGGCGCTCGCGGAGGCCGGTCACCGCGTCCTGCTGGTGGACTACGACCCTCAGGGGCACCTGACCGCGGAACTCGGCTTCGAGGACCTCATGTATGAGGACGGAGTCGAGACGCTGATGATGCACATGGACGGCTCCGCCAAGGGCGACATCCACGAACTGCTGGTGGCGCTCAACGACGACATCTTCGGCGACCGGCTGCACCTTCTGCCCGCCAGTGACGACGCGTTCTTGCGGGACGTGGTCCTGTCGAAGGTGAGCTTCAGTGAGGCCGCCCTGGAACGGGCCCTGGAGCCGCTTGAGGACGACTACGACGTCATCATCATCGACGGTCCTCCCAGTCTGGGGCTGAACATGGACACCGCCCTGTACTACGTGCGCCGGCGGGAGGGCGAACTCGAGGACCGGTCTGGCGTTATTACTCCGGTGTGGGCGAACCGGGCCTCTCACCGGGCCGTGCGTCTGTTGAAGGCGCAGAAGGAAGACCTGTGCAAGAAGGGCAGGATCCAGGTCGACTACCTCGGTCTGATCATCAATGCGTATGACAGCCGACGCGGGAAGCTCGTCCAGGAGAACAAGGACGAGTGGGAGAAGAGCAGTTCGCCGCCGGTGTTGGCCGTGATCGGCGATTTGAAGGAAGGCCGGGAGGCCGCAGACGGTGAGATTCCGCTGTTGGTCTATGCCCCGGACAGTGAACACGCGCAGGTCATGCGCGACCTGGCGAAGGAGCTTGCCGTATGACACCGCGCAGGGAGCGCGTCACCCGTGGCTTCAGCGTTGACGAGAACGCAGGGGCTGCGGTGCCGCGCCGGGTTCGTACCCGGGAGCAGATCGCGAATGGCGAGGGACGCCGTCCTCCGGCCAGTGTGACGTTGGAGGCGCTCGCACCCAACCCGTTCAATCCGCGTGAAGAGCTCACCGACATTGAGGAGACCGCGGAGTCTCTGCGAGCCAAGGGGCAGATCCAGCCCGTCACCGTCGCACGGCGCGCGGCCTTTCTCGTGGCTCATCCCGGTCAGGAAGAGGCCCTCGGGGAAGCCGAGTACGTTGTCATTGACGGCAACCGGCGCCTGGCGGCCGCCGCATTGGCCGGCCTTGAGTCGCTGCGGATTGACGTCAACGACGATCTCGCGGTCAGTGCAGAGGACATTCTGGAGTCGGCGCTCATCGCCAACATCCACCGTGTGGATGTGCCCCCGCTCGACCAGGCTCGCGCGATCCGAGATCTGCTCTCGAAGCACGGTTCGCAGGGGCAGGTGGCCAAGCGCCTCGGCAAGACGGCCGCCTGGGTTTCGCAGCGCCTGGCACTGCTTGAGCTAACGCCGGAGCTTCAGGAGAAGGTGGAAGCGGGCGAGCTGAAGGTGGAGCCTGCCCGTCGCATCGGCCGCATGCCCAAGGAGCAGCAGGCGGAGGCTGCGGAAGAGGCTATTCGTGCCGTTAAGGCTCCGCGTCAGCGTCGCCCTCAGTCTGAGGTTGCCGCGCCGGATGCGGCTCCGGGTGTTAACGCCGTTAATACCTCTGCGCCTCAGGCGGAGGACGCTGCGGCTTCCCCGACAACCGTTAACGCCGTTAATACCCCTGGCCCCGACGTCGAGCTGGCTGCGGAGCTTTCGGGGGGTGATCGGCCACGGCGTTTGCCGTACGACGACCCCATCTACATCGTTCAGCATCTGCAGATGAAGATGGCCCCCGACGACTTCGTGAAGGGCGCTCGCTTCTGGCTGTCGGTCCTGCGGGAGCAGCATCCCGAGGCGTATGGCGCGCTGCTCCAGGAGCTCAACCAGCAGGACCAGCAGCTGGCCTGAAACGCAAGGAGGCCTGTGCCCCCGCGATTGGCGGGGGCACAGGCCTTCTTCATGCTCGGGCAGAACGTCACGGCATCCGCGTGGCGAGGCCTGGCCCGTCTGGCGTCATCCGGCTGGGCTGAGGCTCCAGGTGATCAGGAAATGTCGGCCACCTCAAGGTGGGGCTTCCGAGGTCATCGAGATCGGGCCGTTCAACGACGCCAGCGGCGCGGCAGTAGCGCGGCCCAGGTGAAGCGTCGGCGGTGGGCGGGGACAGAGGGCGCCTGCTGGGGGAGTCGGGCGGGGATTGGCGGGAGCGACGGCGCTGTGGTCTTAGCGGGCGGCAGCGATGCTGGCTTAGGGACGTCGGGGGTGGCGCTGACTGCGACGGCGGTTGGTGGGATGGGTAGTTGTTGGGGGGTGGTTTGAGCGCCCTGCTGTGCTTGTTCGCGGGCGCGGCGTCGGCGGTGGCGTTCGCGGCCCTGTTCGGCGCGTTGCAGGGCGGACATGGTGGCCTGGGCGGTGGCGGGGCGGAAGTCGGGCCGTTTGGCGAGCGCCAGCAGCGGTTGCGGTACCAGACCCCACCAGGTGGCCCCGTCGGCGGGGCGCGGGTGGGAGATGGTCCAGTCCCGTTTCCAGGAGGCCATGTCGCCGCTCCAGTCTTCATCCGGCTGGGGGGTGTAGGTGCGTTGGTGGCCGCCGTAGGGGAGGAGGACGGTGTCGTCGGCGAGCCAGCACACGGTGGCGCCGGCGGTGGCGAGTTGCCGCTGGGCGGGGGTGGGGCGCACTTTGGTGTGCGTGATCGTCTTGTCGTAGGGCTGGACGTTGATGGTGCCGGCCACGTCGCAGTGCATCGGGTCGTCGCGGTCGAAGACCCACCAGTGGGCGGCCTTGGTGCCGTGCTGGTTGCGCGTGGCGGTGAGGCGTTGCGCGACGGCGGACGGGGTGAGCAGGCGGCGTGGTCGCTCCAGCACGACGACGTGCTCGCTGCGGCGCACGATCAGGGAGGGCGGTATCTCCCAGCGCTGCCCGGCGAGGTCGGGGTCGATGCGCAGGCTCAGGGCCGTCTGGGGCAGGACGCGCAGCAGTTGGTCGTGTAGGGCGAGCATGGCGGTGAGGTCGGCCTGGACGTTGGCCTGGTGCTGGGCGGGGGCCGGGCAGCGGTCGGTGCCAAGGGCGGGGACGTGGTGGCGGAAGCGGGGAGTGAAGGGGGAAGAGGTGCTTGACGGTCGCTGCAGGATCAGGCGGTGGCCGCAGGCCAGGCATCGGTAGCGGTCGGCAGCCAGCCCGTGGGGGAGACGGGCGGAGGCATCGGGGTCGCGGCGCAGATCGATGATCTGCCCTTGGTTGGCGACGTCGATGGCGAATTGGCCCCGGCGCGGCAGCTCGCTTCGTGTGCTTCGGTGGCCAGCACCGGCGGGCGGGCGGGTGGAGGCCGCGGCGCGAGTGCGGGGGTGGGGTGAGCGGGTGGGGGTGGTGGCAGAGCGGTTCATCGGAGTGACTCCAGGGTCGGGGAGGGGGAGGGGCGCTGATACGAGGTTTGCCCGAATGGAGTTGTCCGGTAGTTGTCCGCTGGTGTTTCCACAGGTGGCAGCCGGACATGGCCGGACTGGCGCGGACAGGCCATGGCCGTCGGACAACGTCCGGTGGCGCTCTGTTGCCTGTTTCTGACTGTCCGTACGCTGATCAACGGTGTACGGCGGGGGAGAGCTGGAGGGCGGGGAGGGGTCGTGGCAGAGAAGAAGCCGGGTGGTCGGGGGTACGGCGGGTTTCACAAGGACGCGACACCCGAGAGCATCGAACTGGCGAAGTACCTGCGCACTCTGGTGAGACTCGCGGGGAAGAGCCAGCGAGACCTGGAAGAGCCGACCGGCTACGGACGGACCACCATCTCTTCATTCCTGAGCGGCGAGGCCGTTCCTTCTCGGCTCTTCGTGCAGAAACTGGTCGACCACGTCACCCACCCGCGCCAGCGGCCAACGTGTATGAACGAAGCCATGCGCCTGTTCGTGGCTGCCCAACGCCCGAAGCCGCCCACCGAGATGCCAACCCCGCAGCCGCCAGCGGATAGCGAGGCGCACGGGACCGCTTTAGCCACCGTCGCAGCCACCGCCCAGGACCAGGCCGCGAAAGCCCAGGAGCAACTCGCACAGGCCCACGAGCGCAACCAGGAACTGGTGGAAGAACGGGGCCTGACCCAGCAACTCGTACTGAACCTCGCCCGGTTCACCGCCGACCTACAGCAGCAGGTGACAACGCTGAAAGATCAGTACGACGAAGAGAATGAGGAGAACGCGGCACGTCTTGGTGAGCTCACCGACCAGTTGGAGGCGGCGCGGCGGGAGCTGCGCCGGGCGCGCGCCAGCCGGGACGAGACCGAGGTCCTCCTGGCACGGCTGCGCAGGCGCAGCGACGAACTGGAGGAGGAACTCGCCCAGTCCCGCCGAACCGTCGCCTCTCCCGAAGAGCCCGAGCTGCCGCCGATGCCAGAAGAGCTGCAGGAGGCGTTCTTCCGAGCCGACTTCGACAGGGCCCTGCGCGCCGCACAAGGATTCCTCGAAGACGGCCAGCAGCGGCGGGACGCGGTCAGCGATGAATGGAGTCTGATCAGACCGAGCCGGTCGGCAATCCAAGCCGTGGATCGTCTTCGGACGGGCTGTCATCTGCTGGGGCGCGCTTTGGGGTGCCTGGCAATGATGTCCGCAGCAGCACTTCATGTGGCGGCCACCAGGTCCGGTGCGACTGGCTGGACGATCCCCTTGGATCTGCTGATGCTGGTCGGTGTCGTCTTCGTCAGTGATCCGTGGAGCCCGTTGGCGCAGCTATGGCCGACGGTCCGCGCAGGCTTTCGCCGGGAGCCGATGCCGCGCCCTATCACGGTGAGCACGCGGGCCATGGCTGTGCGAGCAGTACGATGCCTCATCGCCGGTCTCGCGGCGACGGGCGCCGCGCTGAGCGTGGAGAGCTCAGTGCAGTGGAGTGCCTGGTGGCTGTTCCCGCTGCTGCCGGCGACCGCCGCCTGCGCCACGTACGTAGTCTTCGGTCACGATCGGCGCGTCGTTCTCCTGGTGCAGCAGACCCTTGGCGAACTGGGCGCAGACTTCAAGAACCCGCCACAGCCGCATCGCGCTCCGACAGCCGCGCTGAGCATGACACCGCCGGTCGTCGTCAGCGATCCGGAATGGCTTGAGGCAAGGCGCCAAGAAGTCGGAAACGCATTCACAGGGGGGTGGAGCAAGAGCGCCCTGTGGATCAAGCTGGTCGTCCTGTTCTCGGCTTCCCTGGTCGGCATCGCTGCCCTCGGGGTGGTGGCGAACACGGTGTCGCATACGGCCCGCGCATGGCATACCCCGAGCGGGTGTCACTGGGACGGCGTGGTCGCAACGATCGACGATCCCGTCCACGCCTACCTCGCCGCGCACTCCACCGGGCTGCCGCTGCCCGTGACCGCGTTGCATCTGTTGTGGGTTGCCAGCGGCGGGGCATTGCTGCTGATGGCCTTCCTGTTCGGCGGCTTCGGCACGCGCATGACCTGGATAGTGTGGGGCGCCGCCACCGTCGTCATGGTGTGGTTGGGCACGCCCGGGGATGCTCGTCAGGTAGCGGCCGGTCTCGCTACGGTCGCGTGGGGGATGGCGTCGATTCTGGCAATGCGTGGCCTCAGCCTGCGATCAATCGCGTCGCAAAGCGTGATCGTCTCGAAGGACGCGTAGAACTCCCCAGATGGTCATTCCAAGCTGGGAGACTGCAATGGCTCGCATGACCGCTGACCCCTGCAGGCCGACGCATGCTCGTTGGCTGCCTGTCCTGCTTCGCGCAGCGTGTAACCGGTGCCGTAGGTGCGCTGGTTGTCCCTGTCGACGTGGAGGTGGCAGCCCATGCAGGCCACGTGCGCGGTGGTGGCCTTCGGCCGCGTAGACGAGGACGACGGAGCTGGCGAGGTTGTAGTACCGCTCGCTGACGGTGACGCCGTCGGGAGTCCACGTCTCACCGGTCTCCGGCCACGGCTCGGGGACCGGCTGGTCGACGGGCGCGGGACGGCTGCGGGAGAACAGAGTGAGTGCCATGGGGTGACTTCTCTTTGGATGGCTGGTTGGAGTCAGGCGGCCAACTGGTGCGTGGCCGGAGCAGTAAAATGCCTAAGTCATATGCCTCTGTACGCCGGGTGTGTGCTCCCGTGCGCCCGCCATCTGAGTGCGCGACCAACGGGGCGGTCAGCTGTGACGAGTCAAAGATGATCACTGGGTGGCCCGGTCCGGACGGGTTTCCGCCTGGCAGGTCTCCCCTGCTCTTGGCGGTGCATACCGGTCGCCACCTCCCCGTGCGTGAGTCCTCCCACGGGTTCCTCTGGCTCGAACGAGGTAGGCAAATGACT
The DNA here is from genome assembly GCF_040612015.1 of Streptomyces sp. NPDC006476. Taxonomy (NCBI): domain Bacteria; kingdom Bacillati; phylum Actinomycetota; class Actinomycetes; order Kitasatosporales; family Streptomycetaceae; genus Streptomyces; species Streptomyces sp. NPDC006476. Next base: position 7,490 of record NZ_JBEXPK010000111.1, read on the forward strand.
GAACAGCACCTTCCGCACCGTGTGGAGAAGGTCCTGGTCATCGGGGCTGGCGTCAGCGGTCTCACCACCGCGCTGGAACTGGCCCGAGTCCGCGAGGACGGCAAGCCGCGCTACGACGTCCAGGTTGTAGCCGAGCGGCCCGCCGACCAAACCGTGTCCGTGATCGCCGGCGCCCTGTGGGAGTTCCCCCCGGCGGTGTGCGGCCAGCACGGCAACCAGTTGTCGGTCATGCGGTCCAAGCGCTGGTCGGTGGAGTCGTACAAGGAGTTCCGCAAACTCGCCCCGAATGCCGGTGTCCACATGGTCACGGCCAATTTCTACTTCGGCATCAAGGTCGAGGACGACTGGCTCGAGCGCACGAAGATGCGGGAGCTGCAGAAGCTCTCCGAGGACGAGGAGATCGACGGCTTCCGCCGGATGACCGGAGACGACATCAAGAAGGTTCCCGCCTCGTTCCAGGTGAAGGATGGCTACCAGCTCCAAGTCCCTGCCATCGACACCCCCATCTACACGCGCTGGCTGCGCGACCAGCTCAAGCAGCACGGCAACGTAAAGATCACCTACGGCAAGCGGATCACCGATCGCCTGGTGCCGCAGAGCGCGAACCTCCGCAAGGAATGGGGCGTGGACGCCATCGTGAACTGCACGGGCATGGGGGCCGCAGAGCTGGCCGGTGCCTGCATGGTTCCCCTGCGCGGTGCCCTGGTGAGGGTTCCGATGTCGCGCTGGCCGAAGGAGAAGCGGCCCAAGACCGCCTACGCCATCTCCAAGACCGCGCACCAGCAGGACATGGTCTTCATCGTCCCGCGCGAGACGCACCTGATTTTGGGCGGCCTGGTAGATCCCAGCGAGTACGACACACACATCGGCAAGGAGTACACGCCGGTCAAGGAGATGTTCGACCGCTGCAAGCGGTTCGCGCCCGATCTACTGCAGGACGTCCAGCTCACCGATGCGGACGTGGACGTCATCGCCGGCCTGCGCCCGTACCGCGTGGAGAACGTGTGCGTCGAGAAGGAATACGGCTTCAACATCGTTCACAACTTCGGCCACGGCGGCAGCGGGTTCAGCCTCTCCTACGGCTGCGCTCGCGAGACCATCGGCCTGCTCGAGAGTATGGAAGGTGCCTCCTTCCGGGTCGTCGACCTGCGTCCCGCTGCGCTGCACCAGCACGCTGACGCCTACACCGACCTGGAAGCGCCCACCTTCACCACGGTCCAGCTCGACGGTCAGGAAGTCTCCGTCGAACAACCCCTATATGCCTGAGCGGCGAGGCCGGACTCGAGGAACACGGCCGGATCCACACCCGCGGCTGGATCCGGCCGCGGCCGGACGAACGTCAGCGCGTGACTTACAGAATGAGCTGTTTCCGACCTGGTTGGCGCCAGGGCCGGTTGGGTGACGACTGGCTGTACGATGCGAAGCCCCTGGCGGCGGCCGGCGTCGTCGGTCCAGGCCGGGTAGCCCTGCCAGTCCAGCACCTCGAAGACGCAGGCGAAGGTGTTCGGGTAGGTCCGATAGATGTGTGGGCGGCGGCTGCCTGCGCGTCGTCACGCTGTTCGTCCTCGCCGGGACCTGCAGCTTCGGCGGCAAGGTCCAGCAGCACGACGAGCGGGGAGTCCGCCGCGTAGGAGGGCTTGAACGGCTGGGTGTGCGTGATGGCCATCATGGCTCCGATCGGGATTCGGTGAGTGCTCCGCGGTTGGCGGCCCGCCCGTACCTGGAGTGCGGGCGGGCCGCGGTGCACCGGTCAGCGGGCCGGGAGGGCGGCGAGGTGCTCGATGCGGTGTGCGCGGGCCGCGGGTTCGGCGAGCTGCATGACGTGGTGGGGGGCGCCGACGATGCCGTGCATGGAGCAGACGACCGCATACGCGGTCCGGCCCATGCAGCCGGAGGCGGCATCGCGGGGCTTGCCGGATGGCTTCACCGGGTGGTCGCAGCGGCTGCCGTCGGCGTGGCGGGGCTCAATGCGGATGGTGATGCGGGACATGGCTGAAGACCTCCTGAACGGTCAGCTGTTGAGGCGGATCGGCATGATCAGGCCCTTGAAGCGGTCGGCCTGGTCGGGGGCGTGCAGCAGGGCGGCTTTGGCAGGGCTGACGAGGTTGAGCTGCACGGCTGGCCCGTCGATTTGCTGCAGTGTGCGCAGCAGCAGGTGGGGGCTGAAGGCGACCGTCATGGGGGTGCCGTCGAGGTCGGCGTCGACCTGGTCGCGGCCGCGGGCCTTGTCGTCGGTGCCGGCGCGTACGGTGATCTGCCCGTCGGTGATGTCGAGGAGCAGGGGGTCGCCCTTGCCGAGCAGGGGTGTGAGGTGCTTGAGGGTGTCGGTCAGGGCCTCGGTGCCGGCGGTGACGACGGAGGCGAATTCGGTGGGGAAGAGCGGTTCGTAGTTGGGCAGTTCGCCGTCGAGGGTGCTGCCGGTGACCGACCGGCCGGGCACCCGAACCGCGAAATGGGATGTGGTGAGGGCGAGTTCCGCGGTCTGGTCACTGCCGGCGAGGATGCGGGCGGCATCCCGGACGGCGTCGCCCGGCACGAGCACGGTGCCTTCGGTGAGCGGAGGGGTCTTGCCGCGGGCTTTGATGGTGTGGGGTGTCCAGGGCAGTTCGGCGACGTGGAAGGCGTAGCGGTCGGTCGCGGTGAGCCTCAGGGTGGTGTCGGTGAGGGTGAACTGGACGCCGGTCAGGACGGGGATGGTGTCGTCGGTGGCGACGGCCGCGGCGATGCGGGTGGCGGCGTCGGCCAGGGCGGCGGCGTCGGAGGTGCCGCTTGCGGCGGGGGCGTTGGGTGGGTTCGGGTAGTCGTCCAGGGGCAGGGTGGGCAGCTGGATGTGGGCGGTGCCGCAGGACAGGGCGAGGTCGGTGCCGTCCAGGGCCAAGGTGGTGGGCCTGGACTTGGGGAAGGACTTGACGACGTCGGTCAGGACGCGGCCGGGCACGAGCAGGGTGCCGGGTTCGGCGACCTCGCAGTCCTCGTCGGCGCGGGCGCAGCGGTAGTAGTCGAAGCCGGTCAGGTTCAGGGTGTCGTCGGCGGCTTGAAGGCGCAGTCCGGCCAGGACCGGGGTGGGTGGGTTGGCGGGGACGGCGCGCATCGCCCACTGCGCGGCTTCGGCCAGCTTGTCGGTGTCGATGGTGAGTTTCATCAGGTCGTACGCCTCCACAAGATCGTGAAGGCCGGGGGCTGCCGCTCGCGGAGAGGGCAACCCCGGCCGGGTGAGAGCAAGGGGGTGTCGGTGCAGGTCGCTGGCGGGTCTAGGCGGCCTTGAGGCCGGCCACGAGCCGGGCCAGGTTGTGCTGCTGTTGCTGGGCGGTGAGCGGGCTTCGGGCCGGCATCGGCCCGTTGACCTCCCGGTCGAGGCGGACGATGCGTGCCTGGGACACACTCAGCGGGGTGTGCCGGGCGGCGGCGGCTCGCTCGCGGCGGGCCTTCTCACGCGCTGCGAGGACGTCGATCCAGTCCGGTCCGAGCCGGTCGGCGAGCCGCTTGCGCAGGTCGGTGCGCTGGCCCGGGGTGGTGGCCGCCCACACACCGACCCGCGTGGCCTCCTTGTTGACCAGCGCCCACTTCAGGCAGTCGGTGGCGAGGGGGCAGCCGGAGCATTCCTTGCGCGCCTGTTCCAGGCGCTTGTCGGTGGCCGCACGGTCGGCGGTGCGGTCGCCGTTGGTGAAGTCGAACAGCGTCGGCTGCGACTGGCAGCTGGTGCGGGTGGGGCTGTGCGGGAAGGGGAAGCGCGGGTCGGTGGCGGCGGTGTCGGGGCGACGGCTCATGACGTGACCTCCAAGCGGAGAGCGTTGGGGTGGGGGAGAAGGTGCATGAAGCCCGGCGGGCAGGCCGGCGTAAGCAGTGCGCGGGCGAGGGCGGTCATCCGGCCGGCAGGTGGGTGCCGGGGCGGCCCGGGCGGCGGCCGTGGACGGCCGGCATATACGCGTCGTGCCGGGTGGCGACGTACCCGCACGCCTCCTGACCGGTCTTGACCCGGTACATGGCCATGTCCGCGCCACGCAGCATGCGGTCGGCGCCGGCTGCATCGGGCAGATCGGCGGCGCGGGCGGCGCCGATGGACACAGCCGGGCGCAGGATCTCCGTCCCGCAGGCGACGGGCTGCGCCAGCAGCTCGCGCAGCGCGGTGGCTTCCCGGACGGTCGCGGCCTGTGGCAGCAGCACGGCCGCGGCGAATTCGTCGCCTCCCAGCCGCGCGGCGATCCCGCCCCGTGCCGCGGCCCACGCGCCGAAGCGGCGGCCGACGGCGGCGATGAGGACGTCGCCGGCGGCGTGGCCCAGGGTGTCGTTGACGTCCTTGAGTCCGTCGGCGTCGGCCACCAGGACGTGCAGCTGCTCGCGGTGGGTGGCGGCGAGGCGGGCAATGCGCGCGGCGAGCACGTCACGGCTGACCAGGCTGGTGAGCGGCTCACGGCGTGCGGCCTGCAGCTGGCGGCGTACGCGGACGTTGTCGGCGAGGACGGCCAGAGCGAGCGGCACGGCGGCCACAGCAACGGCCGCAGTGATCGTGTCGGTGGGTAACGGCAGGCGGGCAGGGGAGGTCATACTGGGGCTCCGTCTCGTTGTACGGGATGGGTGAACCCCGGGACGGGCGGCTGAGTTTGGACGCCTGTCGTCCGTCCCGGGGGGTGTAGCTACGCGCAGGCCAGAGGGTCTGCGGTGACGATCACGACTCTGGTGAAGCCCTCGCTCTCCAAGCGGGGAAGAGCCTCGCGCATCGCCTGATGCTGAGCAGTGACGGTGACCTCGGGCACCCGCCGCGACGTGGGCCTGTTTTTCTGGCGCTCGATGCACACCGGCAGCGGGGTGTCGACGACGACGGCGACGGCAGGCATGCAATGCCGCCGTGCAGCGTCGAGCAGTTGGGCACGGTCCTTGGCGTAGACGCTGGTAGCGTCCACGACCGTGGTCAGGCCGCGGGCCAGCCGGCGGTCCACGATCAGGTGCAGGGCGTCGACGGCGTCGACGGTCGCGCTCTGGTCGCCGCAGTCGTCAGACATGACGCCGCGCAGCTGATCGAGGCTCACGACCCGAGTGGGAGGCCAGGTACCGGCGAGGGTCGTTTTCCCGGCACCGGATACGCCGATCAGCACGATCAACTCTGGTGATTGCGGTTCAGGGCAGGCCAGTTCGGCTGCCATGAGGCATCTCCTTACAAAACGACAGTCGAGGGGTGTACAGCGCAGGGGCTCGCGCTACCGGTCGCGCCGGACGGCCCGGGGTGTGTTGGACGACACTCAAGTTGCCTACGTGGGCAGCGATTTGGGAGGATGCTGGAGGTCTCCTCATTCCGAAGCGGTGAGGAGACGGGCGGCCAGCCCCTCTGCCGATGCGCGGGTTGCCCGGTGGGCCCCGTCCCCCTCGGGGGGTGGACAGGGCCCACGCCATTCGGCGCCAGGTGCGCGGCCATCAGGCCAGGGCGCCGATGGCGGCCAGCAGCAGGAGAACCAGGGCCACCAGAGACAGGTCGACCGCGTGCCGCAGCGTGCGGTACTTGGTGAGGGCCATCCGGGACAGGACCCGAATGCGGGCGGCACGACTATCGCCGTGTATACACGCGCGGATCTCGTCCTCGTCCAAGCGAGCCCAGTACGGAAACGACGCCCCGTCATTCCCGCCCAGCCGGGGCCGTACGCCCGGAAGCAGCAGCGCGGCTGCCGCAGCCAAGGCGAGGACGGCAGCCACGCCGAAGACCTTCGTCACGGCTGGCAGGCGGTGAGCAGCGAGGGAAGCGAGCCCGGCAAGGACGGCACCGTTGAAGGCCAGCAGCAGGGATGCCTTGTTGTCGGTCCAATAATCTCGGTGGCGAGCGTCGCCAGGGCAGCGTCGAGGTTGGCGTCAACGTCGGCGGAGCGTGGTTCGGGCAGGGTCGCGGTCAACGAGGTGCTCCTCATGGTGTGTCAGGCGGCGAGTTCGTGCGCGGCCGGCGCCGGATGCATGACGGTGTCCGGGCTGGGCTCGAAGCCCCGTTCGCAGGGGTCGCACCGGCCCTGCGTTCGTAGCGGGAGGCACGCGTAGTACCGCCTGCGGCACTGCGGACACGTTTGCCTCGCCGCCATCGCCCGGTCCAGAGCCATCTCCTGTGCAAGGCTGGGGGTGCGCTTGGGCTTGGCGAGATCGATCCGGTACAGCCACGCCCACCGCAGCCCCCGACGGCATTCGATGCGAGCGACGGGTTCCTGCCCGCCGGGCCGCAGCCCCATCTCCCGCAGCTGCCGGCGGGTGGCGAGGCCTGCGGGTGCCTGCTTCCACCGGAAGACGGGGAAGCTGCCGTCGTCGTAGACGTCGACGTCGACCAGGTCGTGGCCGTCATCGGCTAACTGCTGGTCCATCACGTCCTCCAGGCACCGGGCAGGAGCCGGGGCCGCTGCGGGTAGCGGGGGCCGGGGCGCGGCGGGCGGGGCCGGCCGATCCGGCGGCGCGGGCGGGGAATGAGCACGAGCGGGGTCCTCCCTGACGGTGGCGCGCAGCAAAGCGCCCCGCCGACAGGGCGTCGGCGGAGCGGCAGGCAGGCTAGGGACTGGTGGCTACCGGTTCCTCATCGGGTAGTCGTGACCGGCGGGCGGATAGACCTGGCCCGGTGCCGGCCACGTGCTGAGGAGCACGACGCTCTCGAAGTCGGTCAGCTCGCCGCCGTTCACGGGATCGCCGGTACGCGCCTCGTAGGCGTCCTCGACGCCCTGCAACAACCTGCGACTGCGCTCAGCGTCATCGGTGGCGTTCTCACGCCCACGGAACCAGTTACCCATCGAACAGTCCTCTCTCAGCTCGCGATTCAGGGGTGGTGCGTGCGGCCGGACGGCCTGCCCGGTCCTCGCCGTGCCGCAACGCGGAGCGAGGATCAGACACAACGCCCGGAGGCAGGAATGCGTTGAGGGCCCGCACCTTCTCGGTGCGAGCCCTCAACGCGGGGTAAGGGAGTGCGTCAGTGGGACGGTAGGGCCTTGCCGGTATCCGCGTCGTACGCGACGCCGGTCGGGGAGAGACGGACGTTCATAGACTTCGCGCGGCTGCCTGCCTTCCATTTGCGTCCTCCGACCGCGACGTGCACGGTCACGTCGGCGAGTGGGTCGCTCACCGGCAGTTTGATCTCTGGTTCCTTGGGATAGCGGCCGCCCTGCGGAGCACTGCTGGCACTGTGGCCGTCAGAGTCGAGCCGTAGGTAGCGGGCGTTCGGATCGAAGTAGCTGCGCAGTTCCAGTACGACGCGCTGGCCATCAGCACTCCAGTGGGCAACAACATCGGCTTTGACCCCGTCGATGTCGAGCGCCGCTTTGGAGCGGCCCACGTAGTCGGCTGCCTTCGCTTCGCGCTGCTGTTGCTCCTGTTCGTCGCTGGCGTGCTGCCACACGCCGGCGGCCGTGATGCCGAGTGCCGCAATCGCGGCGACGTAGGGCCAGGTACGGCGGCGCTTCGGCCGCTGCGACGCGTCGGGCACGCTGGGCGCCTGCGTCGCGGGCTCAGGCGCGCTGTGCCAGGCCGGGGATGTTCTGTCACCGCTCTTGTCGAACCACGCGGGGTCGTTGCCCATGCGGGCGACGGTAGCGCGCAGTTGCGCGGCCTGTCCGGGCTCTCCGTTCAAGTCAGCCACCTGTGCGCGGGTCTCCAACCAGGCCAGGGCCTGGGTGGAGTTGAGGCCGTGGGCGTTGATGTCCTCGCGCTCGTAGAGGGCCGCCAACTGTGCGGCTTCGCCGGGCCGGCCTTCCATCGCAGTCTGGAGGACGGCTTCGTGGCGGGCGATGTCTGCCTCCCAACCGTCTATGACGTTGGGAGGCATCTCCCACTCCCACCCGCCCTTGCGGTCGTCCCCGGTGAGGTGCTCCGTCGAGGCGGGCCGCACGTCGGTGTCGAGGATCTCCCCTTCCAGCACTTCCTCTTCCAAAACGGTGTCCAAGGCCTCCAAGGCCTCCGTGGCGTCAGCCTCACGGCTGGTGTAGGCCTGTTGGGCGGCGCGGCGCCGGGTGCCGGTGTCGGTGAGACGGGCTTCGTCTGCGTCGAGGAGCGTTTGGATGATGTCGACGTAGCCCGGGCCGATCTTCCAGACCGCCTGCCCGGGTCCGAGATCGGGGATGCGGTCGATGGCCCACTGCGGCAAGCCGAGCAGTGCGCCCGTCAGCGCGGCCTCTTCGGGTCCGAGGCGGCCCACGTGGGCGACCTCGCACAGCCGGGCCAGGTCCTGCGCTTTCCCCTCTCCCAGGTCGGAGAGCGTGTGCATCACCACGTCCAGGGAGAGCCCTGCCCTGCGGGAGTTCTTCAGCAGGCGCTGGATCAGTTCGGAGGTGGTCGGAGCCAGCAGGAGCTGCCAGGCCTCCTCCAGTACAAGGTGCTTGTGCACGGCCGTGGACTGGCGCAGCCATACGTGCTCTACCCAGCAGCCCACGGCGATCATCAGCGAGGGGATCGCGGGGGAGTTGCGGTCCATGCGCGTGAAGTCGAAGGAGATGATCGGCAGGTCGGTCGGCGGCAGCGTCGAGTCTTCGCCGTCGAAGATGCCGCGCAGCGACCCTTCGGTGTAGCGGGACAGTGCCATGGCGGCGCTCTCTCCCCACTTTGCCAGGCGGGCCGCGGGCCACTGGCCGTCCTGCGGATTGATCAGGGCGTCGATCACCCCGCTGAGGTTGGTGGCCTTGGGGTGGTTCATGGCGTGCTGCAGAGCGTGGGTCGCCTGGCTGTTCAGGGCGGTCGGCTCGCTCGCGAGGATCAGTGAGCGCACCAGATGCTCGCGCACCTGCGGCGGGAACAGGGGGGAGCAGGGGTTGAGGGTGAAGGAGCCGGCCTCGATGACCAGGCCGTTGAGGTCCTTGGCGATGGGGGTCCACTCGCCGTGGGTGGCGTCCTCGCCGAAGCTGTCGACCACAACGGCCTGGTGCTGGTGCTCAAGGATCTCGCGGCGGATACGGGTCTTGGCGGTGGTCGACTTTCCCGAGCCGAGGCCTCCAAGGGCGAGGGAGCTGGTCGACGGCAGGATCGCGGTGTCCGTCAGGACGGGGGAGAAGGTGAAGGCCCGCCCGTCCAGGAGGCTGCGGCCGATCGGGATGCCGGGGAATCCGGCGGCGCTGGAGACGAACGGGGCCGTGATCGCAGCGTGCGTGGAGGCGAGTCGGATCATCACAGGACAGCTCCTTTCCGTGTCGAGGCCCCGTGCGGGGTGGTCATGACGTGGGCGCGGTGTTGCTGGCCGGTGAGCCAGTCGAGGCGCACGCGGTGCTGGTCGGTGACGAGGGAGGCCTGCCAGCGGGCGTCGGTGACGGCTTCGGGGCTGTCGCCCCACACCGTCATGTAGGCGTCCAGGTCGACCAGGTTGGCGCCCTCCACGAGCGCGCCCTGCATGGTCGCGCCGGCCATTTCATGGCTGGCGGCCTTGATCTTGTCGGTGGTGAAGGCGCCGCTCGCGGCGTCCTGCCACCGCACGGAACGGCGTGACTGGGCGGCGGGCAGCGGCCGGTAGAGCACGGCGAACGAGCGGTCGAAGTCCCAGAAGGTGTCTGCCTGCTGAGGCTGCCTCTTGAGGGGGTCGCCGACCAGGACGTTGGTCATCAGGTCGCCGTCGGTGACGTCGGGCCAGGACGTCACCCGCGCCGTGGCGGCGTAGCGGCCGCTGTCCAGGCGCACCCAGCCCGGCCCCTGCTCGATGACGCCCGGGACGGGCTCGGGTTCGGCGGGGGCGAGGTAGCCGAGGCGGCCGAACTCGCCGGCCAGAGTGTCGAGAATGCGGGCGGGCTGCCGGGTCAGGCCCTTGGGGACGTGCACGGAGATCGTCTGGGTGTGCACGGTGTGCTCGCCGACTGCCGCGTGGTGGGTGGTGTGGACCTGGATGCCCGCGGTGCGGGCCTGGCCGCCGGTGTGGGTCAGGGCGCGGGAGAACGCGGCGTGCCAGGCGGCGCGGCGCTGCGGGTCCTGCAGGGTGCCGTGGTCGGCGTAGAGCACCCAGGTGGCGGTGGAGCCCCCCGTGTTGGTCATGGAGGCGGGCGGGGTGCGCTCCCTGAGGCGCCGGTAGCCGACCGCTGCCCATCGGGCGATCGAGCGGGGGCCGGGGGCGACGTTGAGTAGGAAGGCGGCCGCACCGACCGCGCCGAACGCCTCGATCGGCGGCGGTGTGATCAGGGCCGACAACAGGACCGCGCTGCCTCCCAGCACATTGGTCTTGGTCAGCAGCGCTTCGGTGGGGCTCAGTCCGCGCTGGAGAGCAGGGATGCGGTAGCCGGGGGTCAGGGAGTACACGGTGAGGGCTCCTCACGATCAGGTGGGCTGTGCCCGGAAGCGGGAGGCCCCGGGCGCCTGTCGGGCGCCCGGGGCCAGGAGTAGCCGGGGCTAAGGGGTGTTAGGCGATGCCGGAGGGTTGGCCGGTGCTGGGCCGCCCGGTGAGCCGGCCGGTGCCGGGCCGCCTGGCGAGGTGTCCCGGTAGGCGGCCTGTGCCTGCTGGCGTGCCTGGCGCACGGGCTCGGTTCGGGCCGCCCGGTCGCCTGCCTCGCGCCGGGCCTGCGCCACGAGTGATGCTGTGGTCAGCCGGCCTGGCCGGTCGGCGCCCTTCAGGCCGTACGAACCCAGCAGCCGCCCGGCATCGTGACGAACCGCCCGGCCGGGCGTCATCACGGTGCGGGTGTGCCGGGGCGCGGTCTCCTGCTCGTGGAAGTCCGGCGCCGCCATCCGCGCCACCGTCCGGAGCACCGGGTTGCGCGTGCTCGCGTCCACGAACGATCGTGCCCCGCGGGCCAGTCGCGGCCCGAAGTACGGAATCCCGTGGAAGATCATGCGCAGCATCACGGCGTCAGCCACGAGCAGCAGCACGGCATCCATCACCAGCGAGCCCCTGACCAGGGACACGAACGGCGAGACAACGAGCAGCGCGAACGGGCCGAACATCAGCCCGAGCAGCCGCATCGCCCATGTCTTGACGGCGTCCATGTCGCCGCCTCGTGCCAGCGAGGCCAGCACAAGGGGGGCGATGCACACGAACACCAGGATGCCGACCTGGCGCGTCATGAACACCAGCAACGCCAGGCCGAGGAGAACCACCAGCGCCGCCAGCATGATCAGCCGCGCCAGAGGGTTGCTGGCGTCCGCACCCTTGTTCATGTCGGTGCGGATGGCAACGAACAGCGTGTTCTCGTCGCTGCTGAACGCGGCCGTGAACGCGCTGCTCAAAGCCTTGTTCAGCAGCATCACCGCGCCCGGTACGGAGGCCATGCCGGCGACGGCGGCCAGCGTCCAGCCCGTCGAGGCTCCCATCTGCTTCAGCCGGGGTGCGCCCTGCCATGCGGTCAGGGCGCACACGACGACGACACAGATGAAGATGGCGACGGCCAGGTGCTGCCCGAGCCACATGAACTCTCGGTAGATGCCGCTGTCGGCACTCTTCGGCGCCCACGCATCACGGGGCGTGATCAGCCCCCTGATCTTGTGGAGCAGCGACTCCACGAGGTTTCCCGTGGAGTCGGCGGCGCCACCGGTGACGCCGCCACTGTGGGTGCCGGAGGGGCCGCCCGAGCCTGGGGCCCGGGTGCAGTACTCGTAGCCCGGTGTGCCCTTGAGGGCATCGCAGGGGTCGTGGTCTGCCATGCGGGTCAGCCCTTGGCCTGGGTGACGGTGGAGAACAGGGTGTCGCCGTAGAGGGCGAGGACGACCGCCACGAACAGGGTGCCGACCGCCAGGGTGCCCTTGCGCAGCGCGCCCTTGGGGTCGCTGGACAGCTGCAGCAGCATGCGCAGCGCGATGATCGCGATGACGGCGGCGATGCCCTTGGTGACCAGGCCGCCGCCGGT
>NZ_JBEXPK010000112.1:0-19244 GCF_040612015.1 Streptomyces sp. NPDC006476
AACCAAGCTGGCCGGGCCTACCGCCGGGCTGGCGGGATGTCAGGTCTGTGGAGCTGGCGTGAGACTGCTGGGCGTACCAACGTCCCTTGCCGTTAGTTCGGGGCAGCTGCTGTCTGAGAAGCAGAGAGCTCAACCCGCGAGGGAAGAATCTCCCTGCTTCAGCTGGGGGAGAAGTCAACACCATAAGAGATCCCTCCTACCCGGCCCCTGCCGGGGCCGGGCTCAGAGGTGTCCTCCACTCCGGGACAGGTCCCGACCCTCTTCGTGCAGAGCCCTGGCAAGGTCTTTCCGTCCAGCTATACCCAACTTGCGATAGACACTGGTCAAGTGCTTTTCTACGGCGCGTTGTGTCACAAGGAGTCGAGCAGCGATGTCCCGGTTGGACACGCCCTGCGCGGCGAGCTCGCTGATCACTAGTTGGGTACGAGTGAGGCCGCCGGATGAGACCGTGGCAGGAGGCTGCTCGCCCCCACGCATGGATCGTGCACGTCGCGCCAGTTCGGGCACTCCGCAGGCTTCAGCGAGCTGGATGCCTTCTGCCAGAGGGGTTTCAGCCTCATGCACTTCCTCCACGTGCGCTCCCGGGGCTGGCGCGCGAAGACCGAGACGCACCAGTGAGCGAGCGAGCTCGAGCCGGTGGTCGGAGTCTCTCAGCACTGTCACCGATTGCCGCAACAGTGCGAGTTCCTCGTTTCCGGCCGATGTGCTGCCGAAAGCCGACAGCACGGCCCGTGTCCGTATGACTCGCCCGATCCACGCCGGCGCGCCCCATGCCTCAGCCGCTGTCCAGTCGTCCTCGACGAGCTTCCAGGCACGGTCGGTGTCACCAAGCCGGTAATGGAGCACGGCGGCGAAAGTGCGCCACGGGTGCAAAGCGGCCAGGTGCCAGCCGGATCCCTCCAACTTACGTCCGCACTCATGGAATTCTTCCAGGGCGATGTGCGGTTTGCCGTCCCGAAGTGCCACCATTCCACGCAGGATGTGCAAGAGGCCTTTGCTGTGGACGCATTGAGCGCTCTTGATGCGTAATCGGTTGCTCGCAACTAGCAACGCCTCGGCCAGATCGGCGTCCCGAGCTTCCAGCGCCGTTAACGCCACGGCAGATATGGTGAGTTGACACCGAAGAGTGGAATCGTCCCCATTACGTGTCACGGCTTCGGCCCATCGCCGCGCCCTAAGGATGTTCCCGCGGCGTACCTGAACCAGCGTCCGTTCGGCGTTGAGTAGCCGGGTGGTGGCCGGGCCCAAGCCTTGTCGACCACCGGGCTCTTGAGTGTATGACTCTTCAAAGTCAGCCGCGGTATCGAGCCAATCGGTGATCAGTCCCAACGAGTCGGCGGCCAGAAGTGTGGGTACCAGGAGCCTGAGCGGGGTGTGTACATGGGTGGGGATACCGGGTTCCCTCTCCAGGATGCGCTCAGTCAGACGGATTACAGCGGCACGGCCATAACGTTCGTTTACAGTCGCAGCGTGTGACAGAACTACGGCGAGTTCACGCTCGCCAGGCGTGCTCACCGGCGGTTCAGGCCCCAGTCGCCGCAGGCGTTCGGCGGCCGATGCCAATCCCTCGGGTGTGCCCTGTTCGAGATAGCGAGTCCGCGCTTCGAGCCGGGTGGGCAGCTCGCGGTTCAGATCCGCGAGACCCGCAGCGTCTCTCAGATCGTTGGCCGTGGTCAGCAACAGCTGGTGTACAATCCCTGTGGGTACGCTTTCGCACCACGGGTCTAGCTGAAGCAGGGTCTTGGCCCGGTCTGTGACGGAACTCTGCAGGGACACCGCTTCCAGCACATGTCGCGCGGAGCTTTCAGGGTCGTAATGCCGTTCCACAGCGGCCATATCGCCGAGGAGACGTCCCCGCAACTCGTCATCCGGGGATACCTCGAGGAGTGCTCTGCGCAGGCAGCGCGCCGCTTCCGGATAGTCACGGCGTTCCCTCGCTTGCCGCGCCGCTTCGAACAAGACCGGCACCGCCCAGGGGCCTTGACGGCTTGTCAGCAGTAGAAGCTGCTCCGCGACATCATTGACCGGGCAGCCCGACTCGTGCAACAGCACCGCTGCCCGCTTGCGTAGCCGCTCCAGTTGTTCCATGGGCGCTGAGGCACGTATCGAATCCCAGACGTTCTTGTTCACAAAGCGGGGCGGCGATTGTGGCGACAACAGACCCAACTGAGTGAGTTTGCGCATCGCCAGCGCCGCCCCCACGTCGTCGAGATGTGCCAGCTGGGCCACCAGTGACACATCTGCCCCCTCGCCCAGTACCGCCAGGGCGTGAGTGAACTCGGGTATGGGCGACGGAGCTGATGCGACGGCCGTTACCAGTCGGTCGGCCAGAAGAGCCGACCGCAACACCCAGGGCGAAGACGTGGAATCCGTACCGCTCATGATCTGGGCCGCCACGAGCGTCGCGTACAGCGGGTTGCCCATCGACGCCTGATGGCATGCCACGACGAACGCCTCGTCGGGTGACGCACCGTATTGCTGCTCGATGAGTGCGCGGACTCCTGCTTGAGAGAGGGGTTGCAACCGGAGTACGCGCTGGGCGGCGGTGACCAGTTCGCGAACCAGCGGACGATCGGCTCGAAGGTCGCCTTCCTGCAGACACGCCACAATGACCACCGGAAGACCTACGATCCGCTTGGCCACATAGTTCAGCCAGCGCAACGAGTGCGAGTCCAGCCACTGAACGTCATCGAGGAGGATGAGGAGCGGCAGCCCGTCGGCAACATTCATCACGAGAGATTCCAGAGCGGCCAACAGCCGTGGGCAGACCTCGGGTGGCAGTTGGTCTCCAGCCGTCCTGTCGTCGAGTATGTCCCGTAATGTTTTGGGAATACCGGCAAGCCACTTCTCGCGTTGGCTCGGCGTGGCCCGAGCCAGTGCTGGTTCGAGCAGTTGCAGGGCGATGCCCAGCGGGAAGGACTCTTCTGCCTGTGCGCCCTGTGCCGAGAGCACCTGCGCTCCCTTTGATCCTGCCAGCGCGGACAGCGTGTGCAGCACGGCCGACTTACCGATTCCCAGGGGCCCGGTGACGATAAGCACGGTTCCGGCGTCGCCCTCCGCCCTGCGCAGCGCGTTGGCGATCGCAGCCCACTCGGTGTCCCGTTCCACGATCACGTCATTGCCCTTCTTCCACTTCCTGGTCCGCTTGGTGATCCCGCCAGGCGACGGTCAGCTCTGACCGGCTGGAGATGCCCAGCTTTCGATAGGCACGGGTGAGATGCAACTCGATGGTACGGCGGTGGACCCCGAGTTGTGACGCGATGGCCTGGTTGGATAAACCGCCGGCAGCGAGTCGTGCGACACGGGCCTCAGCGCCGGTCAGACGCTCCGGCGATCCGCCCTTGTACAGCGGTGAACTCGCAGAGCCGGATGTGCCGTGGCCGGCTGAGGGCCCCTTTGGCTCGTGGCCCGGCTGAGATCCAAGCGGTGGTTCGGGCACTGCGCTCGGGAGTTCTGGCCACTTCCTGATGACTTCCCACACGGCGAGCGCGGCAGGTTCGCCTGTCGCGGACCGCTCCTTCGCTAAATCAATGACCGCCTTGATGTAGCGTGAACGGAAAGGCGCAGACCACACCACCGGCGGACCTTCACGCAGCAGCCGAGCTGCCTCATCGAGAGCCTTGGGCGCGTCCGGAGACGAGGTGAGTCCCAAAGCCAGCGACGCTACAGCGATGGCACTGCTCGTTCCCCATATGCGCGCGCGACTTAGCTCTTCCTGAGCGAGGCGGACGGCCCGCTCTGTCTCTTCGGTCAGCTGACAGGTGAGCGCCGCCATCGAACCCCAAGGGGCAAGCACCGGTGTGGTTATGCCGGACGACAGCTGCCGACGGCCCGATTCCAAAAACGCTTCCCTGGCGCCCCGTAGATCGCCTTCGCTCAGCAGCAGCAGACCCCAACTCCACAGCAGGGACGGAGATGTCGGGTACTCGTCCGTGGAGCGCAAGGAGTGCGCCGCAGCCGCTTGACGCGCCTCACGTAATTCGCCGCGCTCCATGTGGATCTGCATACGCATCGCCGTCACCCATGACCTCAGAGTCATCGGCCAGTGCTGTTCGGGCATGCCTGCAACCACTGACTCGAGATCCGCGGTCGCTTGCTCGATCCAGCCCCCCGCCAAACCGATGGCCGCGCGCGTCGCGAAGCTGAGTTCGTAGGCGAGGGGCGTGCCTTGTGCCAAGGCGTCATCGCCCACCTGCTCCAGGTAAGACAACGCCTCCTCGTCGTGATCCGTCATCGCCAGGACAAGACATCCCGTCAGCCGTGCTGCAAACGGTCCCCGCCGACCCGAGGCCGTGTGGACGATCTTCCGCGCGGTAATCGCTACGTCGACGGCAGGACGGCTCATCGTCAGCGTCGCCTGCCAGGCCTTGAGCGCCTCATCACGGAGTTCCACCGAGACCTGGCCCATGGTTTCCCGACGCGCCTGCGGCCGATTAGTTTCGAGTGCAGCGCCGTCGCTCTCGGTAACGCCGTTCGCCCACGAGGGGGGTTCGTCGTACCAGGAACCGTGTGGCGCACGGCGGTCACTGAAGGACATGATTGCTGGAAGCCTGCTCGGGCTGATCGTCTCCATGGTGGTCAGCGAACCGGCTTCGTTCTCGCTCGTGCCGGTCATCGCCTGCAGATCGGCAACGATGTCCTCCCGCAGCGATGTGCTCAGGGGCTCTGCCAGTGCGCGCCGCATGAGGCGGGCCGCCGATTGCGGGGCGGTGACTGCCTGAGCGGCTGCTTCCTGTCGGAGCAGAGGAGCCACCCAGGGGCTGCCCACTGCGCCCGCCTCCAACAGCATGCGGCATACGGCCTTGCGGGGTATCGCCCAGCGATGTCCCAGTTCTGCTGCTCGGGCGTACATATCCTCACGTTGAGCAACTGTCAGACGCGCCAGTACTCGTTGAGGGGTGCCGGCGGTGCAGACAACGGGATCGCCTCCCGTCACCAAAGAGCCTCCGGCCAGCACGCCCAGAGCCTGACGCAGTGACATGGAACGCAGTTCAGCCAGCTGGCAGATGACGTCCGCACCCAGGTCGGGGCCCACCATCGCGATCGCTGACAGCAGGGTGATCAACTCGTTGGACAGGCCGTCCAGTACCCGGTCGATCATGTTCCCGAGGACGTCGGCGGCCTTGACGAACAGGCCCTCAGGCGAGTTGAGATCGCATCCCCCCGCGCGCATGTCTAGCAGTGAGCGAAGCACGGCCGGGTTGCCTGCTGACGCTTCGGCCAGGTCATCGACCGTCCACGTGTCGTCGCGCAGAGCACGACTCGCCTGGACAGCGGTGGCTACCCCACTACGGGACAGTGGTCGTGTGCGGACGACATAGGCATGAACGCCCAGCGCGGCGGCCGCGCGCCGCCCGTGGGGCTCGTCCGCCTTGGCGGTCAGCAGCAGAGCATCAGGATGTGCGGTGCCGGCCATCAGCAGTGCCGCCCCGGCGACAGAACGGTGGGCGAGCGAGGCCATCCACCGCCAGGACTGCACGTCGACCCACTGCAGATCGTCGACCGCGAGCACGACGGGCGTGCGTAATACCGCACGGTTCACAATGCGGATCAACTGGTCGTCCTGTCGCCAGACCCTGGAGCCAGGCGTTGCCGGGTCTTCCAGGGCCGCCAACAACTGTCGAACGATCCCGTACGGCATGGCGGCTTCAGCGGGTGTCGCGAAGGCCACTGCGGTGCGCATGTTGGCACGCCGCCCCGCATCCACCACACTCCGCAACAGCGCCGTGCGTCCGGTTCCGGGAGAGCCTTCGATGAGCACCGCTCGAACGTTTCCTCGGGCTGTGTCAAGGACCGTCTGTTCCAGTACCTGCAATTCTTTGTCGCGCTCCAAAAGCGTAGATGGTGTCGGAAGTATGGCTGATGGTGAGGACTCGTGTGACACGGCTACTCATGTGAAGGTTGTGGGGGATCTGGGCGGTTCGAGTGCGGGTTCGCGAACCCCGGTAGGAGCAGCCAGTTCAGGGCGACTCGGACGAGAGAAGGACGCATGTCCGTAAGGATGGCCATGTTCATGCTCGGTCAGTTCTGAGGGAGGCCAGGGCCGCCGGCAGCGCCGAGCGGCTGGAAGTGCCGAGCTTCCGGTAGACACTGGTCAAGTGGCCTTCGACGGTGTGCACACTGACGAAGAGGGCTTCGGAAATCTCGCGGTTGCTCGCCCCGCGTGCGGCGAGAGCGGCCACACGGAACTCGCTTGTCGTCAGCTTGCGCACGCCTGAAGTCGTCGGTGGCGGTGGCGCGGCTGTGGCCAAAGCATGGTCCGCTGACCTGGCCAGTGGTTTCGCCCCGCAGGACCACGCGAGGTTGCCTGCGCTGCGCAGCAGTTCACAGGCTTCTGCGGGGTCCCCTTCGCGCAGGAGAGTGGTGCCGAGGAGATAGGCGGTTCTGGCATGCTGCAACCTCGCCGAGGAATCTTTGAAGGCAAGCAGCGCCTGCCTAAGGAAGTCTGTCCGGCGAGTGCCGTCCGTGACCGCTGCCCAACTGGTCAGCGCGGTGCCCAGGACACGCGGGGTGTTGCGGAGCTGCGCCTGTGCCAGACCTTCCTCAGCCAGTTTGGCCGCCTCCTTGGCGCGGTCCAGGCGGAGCAGAAGACTGACGGCGTAAGGCCTCCAGGGCACGAGGGCGGGGTCTGTAACGCCCGCACGTTCCATGATCCGCCGACACCGTTGGACCAGGGCGTACGCACTGTGCAGATCGCCTTGGCCGCCTTTGGCTTTCGCTCGGGTGAGGAGCAGTAGTGACAACTGCACGAAGGAATCCTCGTTGACGACTGTGTCGTTCAACAGGGCTTCAGCCTGCTGCGGTGCGTTCTGCTCGATCAACACTGAGGCGTGCGCGATCCGAAGCATCGCGTATCGATGGTCATCGCCTGTGTTTTCGGTGCGGTCTGTAAGGAGTCGAGCCTCGTCGAGCACCAGCGGAAGGTCTCCGGCTGTGTAGTGAGCCAATGCCCGTAACCCGGCGGCAGTGGCATTGTCCCATTGGCCGCTCGGCACTGGGCCGAGTGCCATCGGAGTGCGCAACGACATCAGCGCTCGGCCGGGCTCATCCACCATGAGCAGCGCCAGCACGGTGTGAGTGACCGTCCAGAAGGGCGTTTCCGTGTCCCGGACGTTGGTGGCCCTGTCGAGGTAGTTGAGCACTTCCGCCGCGGGCCCGCCCCTTAGGCCCGTCAAGAAGGCGTGTGTTGCCTGCATCTGCCTCTCGACAGGGGTCTGGCTGTGCTGCCAGTTGGGGTGCACCGGCTTGGCCAGGGTCTGGGCCAGGAGGATCGGGTGGTCTGCTCCCATCGTCAGCAGCGTCCACTCCAGAGTCAGCAGCAGGTCGTGGTCGGCTGCTGAGGGAACGGGACCGGCGGCAGCCTTGAGGGCCGCCATAGCCTGTTCCACGGAGCAGAGAGCCAGGGGTGCCTGGCCGGCGCTGATTGCGGTCAAGCCGTAACGTGTCGCAGCCACCGCCCGGATGCGCACGTCATCGGTACGTACCATCACATGGCAAAGATGGTCCATGGCGGTCTGGGGCTCCTTGGGAGCCAGTAGCCCTGCGAGTGCCAGCTCGGTGTGAACACATGGCTGTTCGGAGGGGCTCGAATCGAGCGCATGCTTCAGGTACCTCACTGCACAGTCGGGTTCGCCCCGCAGTTCCGCCTCCTGCGCGGCCACGAGCAGTGCGGTGGTCATCCACTCTTCGTTGTGCCGGTCGACTTGCAACAGTTGACGGGCTGCACTGTCCACCGGATGCCCCGAGTCGAGCAAGAGCCGGGCAGCTTGTTCACGCAGGCGTACTCGCTGGTCCACGGGCAGAGAATGCAGCATCGCCCGGCTCACGGCGGGGAGTGCCTTGAGGAACAACTGGTCGTGCTCTCGGAAGCGATCCATCACCTCAGTGACAAGATGCGCCGAGACACCGACCAACTGCCCGATCAGTTCACATGATTCTTCGGACAGCGCGCTCGGTTCTGGATGGACCTGCGGATAACGGTCCAGCACGGCCATGGCCAGCGCCATTGCCCGCACGTGTGGCGGGAACCGGTCGAAATAGTGGGACATCGCAGAGGCGATGATGTCGTAGCCGATTTGCCGCACCCGTCCGGTGGCGTCTCGATGCGGCTTCAGACCTTCGGCAGCGATCGCGTTCAGCAGCAGGCGCAGGAACTGCGGGTTGCCCCCGGTGACTTCGGCACAGCTCCGGGTGAACGGCTCATCGGCAGGCCTGCCCAGAGCGTCCTCGACCGCTTGCGCGACATCGTCAGTTCCCAGGGGGCTGAGCCTGATGAGCTGGGTGCCGGGAATCCGAAGCAACTCGGTCAGTTCCCGGCGACCGGTCATGTGCAGGTCACAGACGGTGACCATCAGGTGGAACCGTTGCGTAGCCCCCCGTCGGGCAAGGAACGAGATCCAGTCCAGGGAATCCGCGTCGGACCAGTGCGCGTCGTCCACCATAAGCGCCACGGGCCGTTGAGCTGCCAACTGGGTGACGACTCTGCGCAGCCCGTCTAGCATGCGGTAGTCGTCACTTGCAGCAACATCCGATGTCTGCTGCTCTGTAAAGCCGTTGAGCCGCCCGGCATCGATGCTGCCGGATGCCAAGCGGTCCAGCGCTGTTCGTGCTCGGTGGTCGAACAACGCCGGCCGCTGCGGGTCGGAATTGGCCAGATTCAGAGGCTGGAATAAGTCACGGATTGTGCTGTAACTGTCACTGAGGGATGACTCGCGTCTACGTGTATGCAGCACCGAGATGCCGTCGTGAGCGGCCTGAACACTGGCTGCTGCGAGCAGGGCGGACTTGCCGCTTCCCGGGGGGCCCAGCAGTACTGTCAAGTAGTGGCCTGCGGAGCCCCGTATTGATTTCGACAAGATCCCAAGTTCACGGGAACGGCCGAATAGCGTGGAATGTGGAGCGTCGGCATCTGACGTCGGCGTGGCGAACACGTATCGCCTCCTGTGGGGAAAGAGGCCAGGATTATTTGGCGACTGGTTCAGACCTGTCGTCCTCCGGAGAGTACCGCAGAACGAGGGCTTGACTTGACGGAGTGTGTGCTTATTCACGTCGCGCCAGATGCCTTCGTCGACTCATTCTTTTGCATCAAATTATCCAGGGGTGGGTTGACTCTTGTGGGGGGATGTACAGGGGGAAGCTTTCCGGCGTTTTGGCCTGCCGAGTTCGACCAGGTATGGAAGCAAATGTGAGAGGTCGCCTGAATGACCTGATTGTTTTCGCCTGCCCAGAGGTTGCCCGAGGGAACGTTTAGATGCGTCGGCGTCACTTAAGGTCACGGTTGACGCATGATCCGTGAGACATGCTGTCGCAGGCGTAAATGGTCTGTCTGCGCCGCGAAGTGCGGCGATCCATTGCCGTTTGACCGGAAAACAGTACGCCAATTCGGCGGGTGGAAGCCAAGGTGACAGAAAAGATTGGGAGAGGCCTTCGATCGGGTCATGCGTTTCCGTAGGGAATAGACTGAATTTTTCCGAACCTAATTGTCGTAAATTGATCTACTTTTTGCAACAAGGGGCGGTTTTAAGCATCCTGGAGAGGCCGGTTTCATCTGCTCGACGCCGAGTAACTCTGCAGATGCAGAGACGAACGACAAGCGAAGGGTTCGAGTAAATATCAGGGGGCGGGCAGTTCTGTCGGAATGGTCGGCCTTCCTTGGTCACATACATCCGATGAATCATGGGTGGCCCATCGTCGGAGATTCGTGTGTATTGGAGCGGGCGCCCTCCTGCAGACCCAGACGGCAACGGTGGTCTGGGGTATCAACGTCGCTTCAGCGACCCAGACGTGGAACGCTGAGCCGAATCTCAACTCTGGGTACGCCGGACGCGCCTTTCTAGCAGCACGTCATCGGCCGGCCCGGCAGCACCGGCGTGGCGGTACCGGCCGTCTGTGTCAGTGGGAGAGTGGTGGGCGTGGCCAGACGAGGGTCGAGGAACAGATAATGTCCGGCGCCGGTTGTGTTGGCCACGCTTACGGCGATGCGCACCGAACTGCCGCTGGTGATTCGGTGTTGCCCGTCGTCCGGCAGACCGTCGGCCGTGATGTTGACGGCGTTGTAGCGAACGTGCCCAAACACCTTATCGCTGAAGTCTCTGCCGCTGACCGGATCTGGCAGAAGGACCAGTAACGTCCAGCGCCCCCGGGGCGGGGCGGTTCGTCGTCAGACTGACCGCGGCCGTGGGCACCGTACCGTCCGCCCCGGTCAGGGTCGTGTCACTGGCGGCGATCTGATCGTCGGGAGTGACCAGGTAGAAGTCGAGCGTGATGTTCGGATCCTGAGCCGTCAGGTCGACGGTCAGGCTGCCGTGGCCCGCCGGGACGTCCAGGCCGTAGCCGAGAACCTGTCCGACAGTCCGGCCCACGCCACCGGTGACGGTTGCGGTGAAGGAATCGGCGACCAACTTCCTCCTGGCCACCGGCACCGACAGGTGATACCCGTCCGCACTATCGAATTGAAGGGCCGCAGAAGCGGTGCCCGCATGCTGGGGCAGGCTCAGGTGCACGCAGAAGTCGGCCGTGCCGCCTGCGGGGATGCATCGTGTCAGTTCCGGCACGCCGGCGGACGCGTAGGCGTGGCCGGTGAACTTCAACCTCACCGGACCTCGGTACGACCCCGGGCTCGACAGCGGATCCTGCAGCAGGCCGCGCCCGTTGGACCAGACGCCCTTCGCTCTCCACTGTCCCCCTACCAAATCGTGCACACTGACATGCTGGTAGTCGCTGTAGCTGCTGTTGCCGTCGTAGTCGTACGACATCTGCGTCAGACTGCCGTGAGGGTCAGTCAGCAACAGCGCGAGCCGCCTGGAGTCAGCTGTTCCAGGCCACCCCAATTCCGCGTTCACCAGCGGTGTTCCCGACGGAACCTCGAAGGTCACCGGCGGGGCAGCCAGGGCTCCTTCAGCAGCTCCCGTGTCCTGCGGGGCGCCCACTGTGACGGTGTGACTTGTATGGAAGGTCTCGGTACCGACCGTACGCGATGTCATGGTGACCCGCGCCGACGTGTCACCGGTGTTGACCAGGCCGACCGGGGCGTCATGCATGCTGCCTGACTTGCCGGAGAAGTCGAGCTGAGGAACGGAGGGTATGAGACCGCCGGAGCCGAGAGCAGCCTTGACCGCCGCGTCGGTGTCGAGCAATTCGGACCCCTGTTCGTCGGCCGGGACGTGCAGGTCCCTGGCAGTGCCGGTGAGGATGCATTTGACGAGCCCAGGTGGGGGTCGCGTGCCATCGTGGGCATGCTCGTAGGCCTGGATCACCAAGGCTGCCCCACCGGAGAAGAACGGTGCTGCCTGGCTGTTGTCACCCCATACCAAGGTATCGTGCGTGCAGCCCGTCCGGGAGCCGATGGTGCAGGGGGCCATTCCTGCCTGGGCGGGAGCGACCAGGTCGATCACCCGGTTGGCCTGCGTTGTGCCACCTGACGACAGGGCCGTGATGCTGTCGCTAGTGTAGCCCTGGTAGCCGTACGCTTCAGACACCAACCGGAAAGCCGTCGTGCCACCGACCGTGATCGCCTCCGGGGCGCTGACCGTTCCGGAGGTTCCTGAATCGCCGCTGGGGGAGACCACGGTCACCCCTGCCGCGACCGCCGCGCGGACGGCGATCCGCAGAGGGTCGGTGGCGGACTCCGGGACGGGGCCGTAGTCAGTCGACACCTTGATGACGTCCGCCCGCTCCTTCCAGACCGCGTCTTCGATGGCGCGTGCCATCTGCGACAGCCAGCCCCCCGAATGTTCGCCCCAGACCTTCAGGGCCACCAACTTGGCGTCCGGTGCAAACCCCCAAATACGGAAGGTACATCCCTTGGGCAGGCCCGAGTGGGGCAGCTCCTTCGACATACCGTAGGTCCGGGCGCCCTGCGCCGCGATGGCACCGGCGTCTCCGAATGCCTCACCACCGTCGGTGTGGTCCTGGGTGCCGTCGCCGGTGAAGTCCCATACGGCGGTGATGACATGGCTGCCGTCGGGGTGGATGAAGTCCGGGTTGTTCACATCGATGCCGTCGGTGAATAGCGCGATGCGCAAGCCTTTGCCGGTCGCCAGCCGCTGTGCGGCATCTGCGCCCGTAACGTGCAGCGCCTCGGGCTCCTCGTGTGGTTCATCCGGCTTCGGTGGGCACGTCCGTGATGTCTTTGCGGCTTTCGTCATGGCTGCGTGGACCGACTGCGTGAGGTCCAGGCGCGGTGGATGGATCTGGCGATCCGGTACGACGGCCGTGACGTCCGGGGCCGTCATCAGGCGGTCGCGCTCCGCCGGCGAAACGGTCGCGACGACGGCGTTGACGGCGTTCAACCGGACCAGACGGCTAGCGCCGCTCATCTTCAACGCGTGGACGAGGGGCAGTTGGTCCTCGAGGGAGCTCGCCCGTTGCACGTCCTTCGCCCTTGACAGCAGGTCGGTATGCTTGTCGCGCAGCACGACGATGACCCGCTGGGACGTGGTGACCGCGCCGCGTGCATCCGCCGAGGCGACGGGTGTCGTTCCTGCTGAGGTGAGGCAAGACAAGGAGGTCGCCGCGACGATACCCCCCGCGAGTGTCCTCTTCAGCCTCACTGGCCGATCACTCCTTCGAAAGCCAACGTGCGCTGTGTGACTTGGCGGATCTCACGACGTCGTTTCCTGGGGTACCGGAGCCGAATCCAGTATGAGGTGGGACCTTTTCAGGTACTGCCAGAAATCAGCCGGTACCTTTGCCGAGAACTGGTGTACGACGTCAATGATCTGCTCGTAAGAGCGGGCACCGATGAGGACGCTGGCCACAGCGGGGTGAGCGGAACAGAAGGCCAGTGCAGCGGCTGACACGCTGGTGCCGTGCCGGGCGGCGGCAGCCTTGAGAGCCAGAGCGCTTCTCGACAGTCCGCTGGGCGCCTGCGCGTATCTCGATCCAGGCTTCGGGTCTGCCAGCAGACCGGAGCAGAACGGCCCGCCGATCACTACCGAGATGCCCAGCTCCTGGGCAGCGGGCAACAACTGAACCAGCGCCCGCTGGTCAAGCAGATTGTAGCGGCCGACGCACTGGATCACGTCCATGTCCGTGTCGCGAAGCAAGCTGGTAGACAGGTCGAACTGGTTGATCCGCGTGCCGATCGCCCTGACCAGGCCTTCCCCGCGCATACGCTCCAGCTCCGGATAGCCTTCGCGGAACGCCTGCTCGACATGGAGGACGGGGGCGTGGAAATAGACGATGTCCACCCTGGTGAGGCCCAGCCGACGGAGGCTCTCCTCCAGGCTACGGCGTACGCCATAAGCGCTGAAGTCCCAGACACGTCGGTGTGTGGCAGGCACGGCGAAGCCGTTGGTGAGGTCGTTGCCGCCTTCAACGGTGGGCTCGAGCCGGCATCCCACCTGGGTTGAGACAGTGTAGGTGTCACGCGGGTGGTCACGCAGCACCGTCCCCAGGCGGCGTTCAGAAAGACCGAGGCCGTATTGCGGCGCCGTGTCGAAGTACCGGATTCCGTGCTGCCATGCGGTTTCGATGACCGCACGGGCTGCGACGTTGCTGACTCGGCCGTAGAAATTCCCGATGCCGACCCCACCGAACGACAGTTCCGTGACCGCGACCCGGCTCTTCCCCAGTCTGTTGAGTTTCGGTTTCCTCGCGGCAGGCGTCTTCCGGTCGAGCTCCTTCGTTTCCAGCTCCATCACCAGCTGGCCCGCGGGAGGTTCACTTCCCGCATGCCCCTGACGACGGCGAGGGAAACACCCATGAGGGCGCGGCGCTGAGAGGCCGCCGAATGCTTGGTGCTCATCCGTCCAATACGGGAAGCATCACTGGTCAGCAAACCCCGGAGCGTTGCGAAGCCCAGGGAGCTTCCCATGATTTCCTCGTCATCAGTCATTCTGGTGTTTCTCTCTTCAAGTTTCTGGTCGGTGCCCCAGGCGCAAGGTGCGGCGGCACAAACCGGTCGTTTGGGGACGTACTGAAGGATTCCGCATCGGATCCCCAGTGGCGTCGTGAGATGCAGACGCCGTCGAGATGGGCGGGATCTCGATCTTCCGCTGCTCGGGAGCCAGGCTGAACCAGGCCTTCTTCGTTCCGAGCCAGGGCTGCCGACCGGTCTGGGATCTGCGGCTCTGTTGTCACTTCACGTATTCAGGAGGCGATGGAGTTGCGTCGCGGTCTGTGCACCAACGTTCTGATCATGGCTGCTGCGGTTCCGACGCCAATAGTGAAGTGGTGTTGGAATGCATGCCGTTTCGGCACTGCTGGGTGTTCTCCATGAATTGCCTGTCCTGTGCATGCGATCGAGCTGATGCATCCGGGCACGCGCATTGCTGCAGTACGGGGCCCGTTCGCGCGCAGATGATTGCACGGACGCCAGCTGCCCGGGTAGAGGCAGACATCCTGGCTTCAGACTTCGTGGCGAGGTGGACGGGCACTGGCGGAACGGTGAGCCGGGACCCAGTACCCGCGGCCGTTGGATGGTGGGCGAACTGCTGCTCCTCGAACTCGATGCGGCCGCACGGTCTTCATTGAACAGGAGCTCAAAGACGCCTTAAGGGAAGCATAAAAAGCCTGCCCTACTGACAAGTTGACCCATTCATCCGATTCGTGATCACTAGCGTTTCCGCCGCACTCGCGAGGCTCGCTCTCATAGAAGGACGAAGAGGCATGCGAAACAACCCCCCACGTCATCTCTCCCGGCGAACTGCGGCCGTGGTGTTCAGCACAGCGCTACTGACAGCCGGGGCGGCGGCCCTTGTCGGAACGGCCCACGCCGGGGTGCTTCCCCCCGTACCGACTCGTACCTCGGCGCAGACGGCCCGCGCCGGAGCAACGGTGAAAGCCGCCGGGGCCGGGCTGGACGATCCCAAAGAGAAGGAAATCGCCATGGAACTGGTGTCGAGCGCGGAGAATTCCTCGCTCGGCTGGAGGGCGCAGTACACGTACATCGAGGACATCGGCGACGGCCGTGGGTACACAGCGGGGATCATCGGCTTCTGCTCCGGCACTGGCGACATGTTAGAACTTGTTCAGGCATACACCGACAAGGAGCCGCACAACCCGCTCGCCCCGTTCCTGCCAGCTTTGAAGCGGGTGAACGGGACAGACTCACACAGTGGCCTGGGCGACGCCTTCGTCAAAGCCTGGCACACGGCGGCCAAGGACACGGTGTTCCAGAACGCCCAGGACGCCGAGCGCGACCGGGTGTACTTCGACCCCGCCGTGGAGCAGGCGAAGAAGGACGGCCTGCACGCGCTGGGGCAGTTCATCTACTACGACGCCATCGTCATGCACGGCCCCGGCGATGACAAGAACAGCTTCGGCGGCATACGCAAGACCGCCCTGAGCAAGGCCAAGCCCCCTGCTCAGGGCGGTGACGAGACCGCCTACCTCAATGCCTTCCTGGATGCCCGCAAGGTCGCCATGAAGACGGAGGAAGCCCACAGCGACACCAGCAGGGTCGACACCGAACAGCGAGTGTTCCTGCGAGACGGCAATCTCGACCTTGAGCCGCCGCTGCACTGGAAGGTCTACGGCGACCCCTACTCGATCAACTGACCCCAAACCGGAGATGATGACACCGTGGGATCCCATACCCGCACAGCACGGCAGAGGGCCCTCATGGCCGCCCTCGCCGCTACTGCGGTCGTCGGAGGGCTGGGCATGGTAAGCCTGGCCAGTAATGCCACGGCCGGCGAGCCGCAGCAAACGCAGGAACCGAGTAACACGCGGGTCAATGGCACCACCCAGTGGGTGCCTCGCTGGACCGCGGATCCGGCGAGCGAGGGCCTGAAGGCGTTCGAAGGAGTGGAGGACGACCGTGCAGGCTCCGACCCAGGCGTGAAGCACATCTACGTCAAGGACGGCGCGTACCGCTTCGACATGCCCCTGAAAGAGCGGGACTCCAGCCCTGACCGGCAGCGCAACGAGGTTAAGGGGATGCGGACCGGTGATACCGACCTGCAGATACTCAAAGGCCAGACATGGCGGTTCACCGACTCGGTCTACATCCCCTCCAGCCTGGAGGCGACCACGAGCTTCACCCACATCATGCAGTTCAAGAAGCCGGGGTCGGGCAGCGCCCCCATCATGGTGATGTCGTTGCGGCAACATGACGGCACTCCGACGATCGAGTTCAATTCCGCCCTGAGCGGGAAGATCGTCGGCCGTACGGCACTTGGCCCGCTGCAGAACAAGTGGATCGGGGTCGACCTCGAGGTCACCTTCGATGACAAGGACGGGGCGATCAACTGGAAGCTCACCGACGGCTCGGGCACCATAGTTGATGCACACATGTCGGGCCTGGACACTTGGCTGGGCCAGCGTGCCCGGCCGAAGTGGGGCATCTATCGCTCACTTAAAGACAAGACCCACTTGAAGAATGCGTATCTGCTGGTCAAGGATCTGAAGGCCTATCAGCAGACGAGCTGAACGAACCGCAAGAAGAGCCGAAGAAGAGCCCCCAGATGGAACCCTATGACGCCTTATCCGAGCCTGATGGGTATGCCGCCTCCCGTGATGCCTTCGAACGCCTTGTCCGGGCGTTGCCCGGCGCCCCGGCCAACGGTATGGCCCACGATGAGCTGGAGGGGCTGCGCGAACAGCAAGGACGCGAGTTGCTGCGGCAGTTGATGCAGGATCACCTCGATACGCGGGCGAGGACGGCGCAGCCGGGGTCTCACCGTGGCGGGAGCCGCGGGCGCTCTTGCCGTCCACAGCCAGGGTGTCGGCCTCGGACGGGTCGCATCCCAGCAGGTCGGCGAGGCCACCTGGGCAGACTCGGTTGATGATCCGACGGATCGTCGCCGCGCTCGGCGCGATGCACACCGCGAAGGCACACACGCTCCGGGCGCCGAGCCGGGCCAGGGTATCCTGCGGAGCCTTTCGCGCCCATTGCCCGATCGCCGCAAAGGACCGAGATCCGTACATGACCGCGGAACAGGCCATCAGCAGCACGCTCACGAGTGACGCCTTCCGCGCCGGTCACGTGGATCGAGCAAGGTCGCCAGCCGGGAAGGCAGGTCGACGATCCCACGGTGCTGACGCGAGGACGACTTGACCAGACATACGGTGGCAGACTGACGACACACCAGCGACCAGGCGATCCTGCCGCAGGTCAAGGACGACATGCGCGACTGGAAGCTCGGACGTGTGATCACCGTGGTCGACCGCGGCTTCTCCTCCGCGGACAATCTCGCCTATCTCACCCGCGCCGGCGGCCACTACATCACCGGGATGCGCATGCGTGACGGCGGCGACCCGGCCGAGGCCGCGCTCGCCCGGCAGGGCCGCTACCAGCAGATCCGCGACAACCTGCGCGTCAAGGAAGTCAAACTCGACCAGGCCCCGGGGCGGCGCTTCGTCATCTGCCACAACCCCGCCCAGGAAGAGCGCGACCGCCACCACCGCGAGGAGGCCATCAAGCGGATCGAGGCCGAACTCGAGCGGATCCGTGCCCAGCGCGAGCGCGACGCCAAGCGCGCGGCCACCCCGAAAGCGCGCGAACGGGCCGAAGCCGCCCACGTGCGCGCCGAGTGCGCGTTGATCGAACACCCCACCTTGAAGCGGTGGTTGAGGACGTCGAAGAACGGACGGCTGGCCATCGACCGCGCCAAGGTCAAGACGGAGGAGCGGTTGGACGGCAAGTACCTGCTGACCAGCTCCGACCCGCACCTGACTGCCGAGGAGATCGCGGTCGCTACAAGGCACTCCTGGAAGCCGAGCGCGGATTTCGCGATCTTAAAACGGTGCTGGAACTACGCCCGGTCTTCCACCGCCTCGAGCACCGCATCCGCGCCCACGTGCTGCTGTGCTGGCTCGCCCTGCTGCTGATCCGCGTCGCCGAACGCCGCACCGGCCAAACCTGGAACCGGATCAGCACCCAGCTCGGCCGTCTTCACGAGGTCACCCTCACTGGCGACGCCGGACAGATCACCCAGACCACCCCGCTGAGCAGCGAGCGGGCCACCCTCTACCGCGACTGCGGCATCAAGCCGCCGCCCCGGATCACCACTGCCGACCCGGCCTGACCAGCCGCAACGCGACCGCGTGGGCACACGCCTCCGCCACCGCGCTCTCGACGTTTCCGCAGTTCAACCCTTGCTTTCGACACATCCCCGTGCCCATCAACTGCGGAACTCAGGAGATATGCCTCTACCGTGTCGTGGGTCTGGGCAGCCACGATGCCTGCGGAATCCTCGCCCCGAGGGGGAGTGCACGGGAGTTTCCCTGGGCGGCCGGAGCGGGTCGGCAAGACGCGGCAGAGGCGTCTGCGGCCGGATGAAAGGACGGCAGGGCATGACAGCAAGGCGACGGTTCCTGCTTGGCGCGGCGGCAGGCCTTCCGATGGCTATGGGGCTGGGATCAACGGGCAGGGCACAGGCAGCCACATCTTCTCCACCGAGTCACGTACCCGGCCTTCCCGAGATTCCCGGAATGCATGGTGACCGGTGGGCGAACGAGTTTTGGTACCAGTTCAATGAGGAAACTGAACTGGCAGCGTCCTCGCAGCTCCTTGACGCCTATCAAGTCATCGCTTCTCATACGGGCGGGAGCATCAGGGGGCTACGTGACCGGTGGCTCTCCCTGAGTCGACTGCCGGGGTATCCGCAGAACTTCATCTCGTTCGTCACGCCGCTGGCTGGTCCGCTGGAGATTGTCTCCTCGGTGCAGTTGAAGGTCATCGACCGGTTCTATCCCTGTAAATCAGAGGGGATCACCGCCGCGTTCGCCTTTTTCGGCGAGGGCGTCCTGTACGACCCTCGGCAGACCGACATCGGTCATGAAGTTCATACCATGGACGACCTGGCCGACTATCACACGTGGCACGCCTTTCAGCGAGCGATGATGTTTCTCGGCATCAACCGCCACCGTTGGGAGGAGTTGGCCCGATTGACAGCGTTCGCCTGGGCGGTTCAGTCGGTGGCCATGCCGGGCCAGCGGGTGGTCAACCCTCCCTTGCCGGCCTCAGTCCTGAACCGACTGGCGAGCACGTGGCTGTGCCTCGATCAGCGCGAGCTGGACGAAGCATTCCAGTCCGTGCCGCGTCCCAAGCACCTGTATCCGGGATCGAACATTGGCAGGTACGCACCCTAGTAATGCTGGATTCCTCAAACGGTGTACACATATCGGCGCCGCAGTACCCGGGTTGAGCGTCGCGATCAAGGGGTGGTCTGGGTGAGGTCCTTGATCCAGATCATCGAGGCGCGTAGGTGGAGGCCGGCGAGGTAGTTGTCTGGGGTCTTGTCGTACCGGGTGGCGATGCCTCGCCAGGCCTTGAGCTTGTTGATCAGGCGCTCGAC
>NZ_JBEXPK010000113.1:0-19045 GCF_040612015.1 Streptomyces sp. NPDC006476
GCCTGGGTGCCGCTGCGGCGGGCGAAGGTGCACGGCACTCATGGCGAGGTCATCGGCCATCGGGCAGAGCGCGATCACATGGCCCTGCGCCCGTTGCCGCAGACTCCGTATGTGGTCGCCCAACGGCATCTGCGGCACGTCGGCAAGGACTGCCTGGTCGCCTTCGACGCGAACCTCTACTCGGTGCCCGCCCGCAGGGTCCGCCCCCGCCAACTGGTCGAGATCCGCGCCACGAAGTCCCAAGTCACGCTGCACTCCACGGTCCCCGGCCCGGACGGCGAGACCCTGCTGGCTGCTCATCCGAGGGCGGTGGGCCGCGGCGCCCGCATCGTCGACGAGGGCCACTGGGACGGTCTGCCCACCGGCGCCGGCCGCCGCGTCACCACCGGCGACAGCCCGCCGTTCCCCCACCGGGAGCCCTCACCCGGGCCGCAGGCCGGCCCGCTGCAGGCCCTGCTGAACCGGGCCGCCGCTGCCCGCATCGAGGTGGGCCGCCGTCCGCTGTCGGCCTATGACGAGCTGACCGGCACCCGACCCTTCACGTCCAACACACCGACAAAGGAAGCCCGTTGAGCGAGCTGACCGGCACCCGCATCCGCACCACGGCCGTCAAGCTCGGCCTGCCTCACCTGGCCGATGCCCTCAACCAGTACATCCAGCGGGCTGACGAGGCCAACCTCGACTTCCTCGACCTGGTGCTGTCCGAGGAACTCGCCGTCAAGGACGACCGGCGCTTTCGCCAGGGCCTGCGGTTGTCGAAGCTGCCGCACCACAAGACGCTGGACGACTACGACTTCTCCTTCCAGCCCGAGCTCGACCACGCCACCCCATCAACGGTCTGGCCTCCCGGCCGAGCAGCAGAGGCACGGTCTGACCCCGGAAGTCGAATGCTTCAGGCAGCGTGAGTGCTCACCTGCTGGCGGCTACGGCATCGAGTCTCTACGCCCCGACAAGACCCATTAGGCTACGCACGGTGATGATGGTGTCGGGCAGATCGAAGAAGGTGTCGAATGACCGTGGCCCGGCGCTCGCAGCAGCGGGCGAGGCGGTGGAAGGCGTTCCGCCAGGCGTGGGTCCGTTCTCACCGCACTCGGTCACACCGCCCCTACCGGCGCCCTCACCGTGACCACAGCCCAACAACTTGCCGCAATCGCCGGGCACGATCTCGCGCGCTCATGACCCGCACCAAGATCAAGGAGTTGTTTATCGACAGCACTCCTGCCACCTGCGTCACTGGTGTCCCCAAGGAGTAACAGTTCCGGACATGGTCATGCTCGTGTGCGGTCGGTGCGGTATGCGTGTGCGGTATGGAAGCGCACGAGTACGCGATCGCGCCGGCTGACAGTCCCTGGCTCGAGTCGCTCCCCGTCCACCCGCTGCTGACCGCCGAGTTCGACGCCGATCCGGGGGCGGTGTACGACTGGCTGCGGCGCACCTATGGGCCCGTCGCGCCGGTCGGGTTGATGGGCGTGCCCGTGTGGCTGGTACTCGACTACGCCGAGGTACTGCAGGTTTTG
Organism: Streptomyces sp. NPDC006476; assembly: GCF_040612015.1. Taxonomy (NCBI): domain Bacteria; kingdom Bacillati; phylum Actinomycetota; class Actinomycetes; order Kitasatosporales; family Streptomycetaceae; genus Streptomyces; species Streptomyces sp. NPDC006476. The sequence continues at coordinate 1,518 of NZ_JBEXPK010000113.1, forward strand.
CGGAACGAGTGCCAGTGGCGGCGGGACGTCCGGTACTGGCGGGCCCGGGCCGAGGGGCGGCTGCCGCATGGCTGGCCGCTGCTGGCCGGCTACGAGGTGCGCCAGACCATGTTCATGGACGATGAGGAGCATCTGGCCGCGCGTTCCACGCTGCACTCGGCGCTGCGGCCCTTCCAGGAGGAGCGTAGCCCGCAGGGGTGGGAGCTGCGGGCGGCGGTCGCCCGGTACGCCGACGAGCTCGTGGGCGTGCTGGCCGCGGAGTCGGGGACGGCGGGGTTCGCGGACCTGGGCGCGCAGTACACGCGGCCGTTGCTGCTGATGGTGACGACCAGGCTGTTCGGCTGCCCGGTGGAGCTCGGCGAGGAGCTGGTGATGGACCTGTGGCGGATGGTGGACGGCGGTCCGGACGCGGGGCCTGCCACCGGGCGGGCGCTGGCTGCGATGACCCGGCTCGCCGCGCATCGGCGGGCGCGGCCGGGCGACGACCTCACGTCCTACCTGCTGCTGGCCGATGCCGGCCTGAGCGACGAACAGCTCGGTCGGGAGCTGTTCATGAACGCCGTCTGCCTGAACGACATCACCGGGAACATGGTGTTGAACACGCTGCTGGAGGTGTTGCGCGGGAACGCGAGTGTGCGGCGCAGCCTGTCCGCCGGGCAGCTCGGGGAGACCGTCAACCGGGCGGCGCTGGTGAACCCGCCGGTCGCCAACATGTGCTTCCGGTTCGCGGCGCGGGATGTGCGGCTGGGGAACTTCTGGGTGCGGGCCGGGGAGGTCGTCTCCCCGTCGGCGGCGGCCGCGCACCAGGATCTGCTGGCGATCGGCTCCTCTGCGATGGTCGGCTCGACGGTCAGTACGCGGGCCCATCTGGGCTGGGGCGCGGGGGCACACGGCTGTCCCAGCTCCGCACGGGAGCTGGGGGAGATGATCGTGGCCACGGCGGTGGGGCGGGTGTTCGACCACTTCACCAAGGCCGAACTGGCGATTCCGGAGGACCAGTTGCCGTGGCGGTCGGGGCCGGTGGTGCGGGGGCTGAAACTGTTGCCGGTGCGCTACGAGTTGAGCGGGCCGCCGCCGTCCGTCCCGCGTCCGTGGGCAGCGGGGGAGCCTGTCGCCGACGGTCGGGCGAGGGGGGTGTTGTCGGCGTTGCGCAGGTTCATGTTCGGCGGGAAGAAGGACGCCTGAGAGCCCGGGGCGCTTCAGGGCGTGGACAGCGGCGGCAACGACCGGCACAGCTCCGTGCGGTGTCGAGGCTTCCCGACGCGATGGGAATTCTGACTCTCTGCCGGACTCACGGGCCGGTTTCCAGGGAGACCGGCGTCGACCGGCCCCGCCAGCGGGTGGTGGAGTCTCAGCAGAGGGAGGCGGTCCGCAGGTACCGACCGTGTTCGGGTAGGTGGCTCTCAGCCGGTCGGCGGCCTTCTTGCGGCGGTAGGAGGAGCCGCTGTCCAAGATCCAGGACACGCGTTTCGCGCTGGCGTATGGCTCTTGGGCCATGACCTGGGCGAGCAGGGCCAGGGTCGATGCCGATTCTCGGCTCGCAGCGGCCGAAGACCTTCGCGCGGTGCACGTCGTAGGCGGCCAGGTAGGCCAGCGCGCCGCCGCGGCCGTAGGTGTGGTTCACCCGCATCGCCCTGGCCGGGGGCCAGGGCGATGCGGCAGCGGGCCTGGATGGAGGTCTTCTCGTCCGCGCTGATCACGTACCTGAGGTTCCCCTCCTACTGTGGAGACCGTGGCCGGAGGGATAGCTGGGTCATGGCATCCAGGAAGCGCCTCTACGATGCAGAGTTCCGCGAGGGGGCGGTACGGATCGTGACGGGGACCGGGAAGCCGATCCCGGAGGCGGCTGCGGATCTGGGCATTCATTCGGGGACACTGCACAGCTGGGTGTCTCGGGCAGCTCGGAACACGCCAAGAGCGCACGACGTCCGCCGGACGGCCACCCACCGATTTTCACCCGCTCAGGGTGGCCCCGCCAGGGGCTCGGATTACTAACTCACCGGCATTGCAGGTCAACGGGCACCTTTATGCTATCGGGTCGTCAGCTCGCCCAATTCCGCTGAATACCCGGGGTTAAGAATCACTGACTCGAGGGAGCACTGACAGCGCTGGTGGTGAGATCCCGCCCGTTCACCCTCGCGTGGGCCTGGAACTGTGAATTATCAGTGCCAATGACACTCGTGTAACATGTATAGGCGTTCAGAGAAGTGCTCTTATCGTGGCTGACCTGGCATGTCTGTGCCGTCCCGGGGCCACCCTGGGTGCGACGGATAGTGACGTCCGATGTACCGTCAACGTCAGCTTCATTCTTCAACTGGACACGCGCCCACGCCACTTTGCAGCTCGGGCTGTAGCGAATCTCGACCGTAGCGGAGCCGCCAGCAAGAGAGGCGGTCGCGATGCTCGTCGCGCTACTAGCGCAGTTGTTGGTGTATGGGCTCAGGCCGTCCGCTTCAGGGCCTGCGGCCATTGCGACGGCTGGGATGGCCAGAAGTAGCATGGGGGCAAGAACGGCGCTGAGGGCATATTTGCGAACAGGCACAGGCACTTTCAGGTTCCATTCTGGACGTTACGGCGGCGTCAAGAGCTTGCCGCTACGACTCTACTGACCCGGACGATCGCTCCCAGAGGCAAACGTCCTACAGCCTCAGCCCGCTGCACGACGTCGTGCGCGCCTGGCAGGCCCGCCTCGAGGCCGCGCCGGCCGTGCACGAGTTCCTGGCCGGCAGCCGCGACGACTCCGAGGGCGTCGACCTGGCCGACGCCCTCGACGTGCCGCCGGTGAGCGACACACCCTGGTGTCCCCGTACTCGTGTGAGGGCCCTGGCAAGATTTTCGTGAAGCGGGGGTGTGCCACCGTGCGCCGGTGACGCTCCGTCACGGGTGGCGGGACCGTCGGCGAGTGTGATGACTTCCTACAGATGGTGTCTCCGCACCTGAAAGCGGTGCGGGTGGAGCGGTTGTGGGCAGAGGCCAGCACGGTGCATGTGGCGGCTCGTACCCGCGAGTTGAGGGTGGCGTGTCCGGACTGCGGTCACAGGTCGGCGCGGGTACACAGTCGCTATGCCCGTACGCTGGCTGATGTCGCTGTCGGGGGCTGTCCGGTGTTGATCAGCCTGGTGGTGCGGCGGCTGTTCTGTGACAGCGCGGTCTACGGGCGCCGGACATTCGCCGAGCAGATCGATGGGTTGACGGTGCGCTACCAGCGCCACAGCCCGTTGCTGCAGCATCTCGTGGAGATGGCCGGGGTGCTGCTCGCCGGCCGCGGCGGCGCCCGGCTCCTGCACATCTTGAAAGCGCCGCTGTCACGGACAAGTGTGCTGTTGCCGTCCCACTCGGATGCACGGCCCGGATCCGCTCGGCAAGCGCGACGTCGGCCCGCTCACGTGCCGCGCGGCCGGCCCGGTCGGCCCGGTCGGGTGGCCCCGGGGAATCTCACCCCGGGGCTCCCACAGATCCCGGCGTGAACCTCTCGGTTCACCGGGCTCTTGTCGTCCTGGTCACCAGACAGCCGGGACCGTGTTGACGCATATCCAGTGCGCGAAGAACCGAGGCCGTAGTTTCACGGCCCGGTCCCACGCGGCTTGGGCCCTCTTCCGGTTCCGCAGCCGTTTGTACTTGTTGCGCGACCCCCGCATCACATAGGCGTTGATGCGGGTCAGGGGGGATACAGCGCCGACCGGTAGAAGGCGCCGTGGTAGTTCAACCAACCGCGCACGATCGGGTTGATCCGTCGTGCGAGGTCCGCTTCGGAAAGGTCCGTGCGCTGGTGCAGTCGCCAGGACCGCACCCGTGCGCTCATCATCTTCAGGGCTTCCTTGCTGACCGCCGGATTGAAACCGAGGAACATCTGCCCGGTCTTCGTCCGCGCCCCACGCGCCCGGAACGTGAACCCCAGGAACGTGAACGCCGTGTGCTCGTGCGAGCCGCGCCGCTTCCCGTCCCGGGTCTTGTCCGGGTGCAGCTCCAGTCCGGCAACCTGCTCATCTCGGTGGTCGCCACCGTCTACCTGCTCGGTGTCTCCACCCGCCGAGTGGAGAAGCTCGCCGACTCCCTCGGGGTGACGCAGCTGTCGAAATCCCAGGTCAGTGCAATGGCCAAGCACCTGGACGAGCAGGTCACCGCCTTCCGTAACCGTCCCCTGGACGCCGGCCCGTACTCGTTCGTCTGGGTCGACGCGCTCACGCAGAAGGTCCGCGAGGGCGGTCGCATCGTCAACGTCCATGCGCTGATCGCGGTCGGCGTCTCCGCCGACGGCCACCGCGAGATCCTCGGCCTGGACGTCGCCACTGCTGAAGACGGCGCCGGCTGGCTGGCCTTCCTGCGTTCCCTGATCGCCCGCGGCCTGTCCGGCGTCCAGCTCGCCATCTCCGACGCCCACGCCGACCTCGTCGACGCGATCGGCGCCGTGCTGCCCGGCGCCTCGTGGCAGCGCTGCCGCACCCACTGAAGCCGTCAAGAATCAACCTGTTGCTTTCATCGGTCAGATCGTTGCTCTGGTATGAGCTTCGCCTCCGATGTTCTGGATCAGCTTGCGCTGCGGTTTGAGGTCGTATTGCCACATCTGAACGAGCGTCAGCGGCGTCTGGTGCTGGCCCAGGAGGCGCGGCTGCTCGGACACAGTGCGGTACGGGTCGTTGCACGGTTGACCGGGGTGAGCGAGAGCACGGTCCGCAACGGGGTGTTCGAGCTGGAGACCGGTGGAGATCCGCTGCCGGAGGGCTGCGTCCGGCGCCCCTGGGTGGCCGCAAGCCCGCCGAGGAACAAGATCCTTTGCTGGTTCCTGCATTGCTGAAGCTGGTGGAGCCGGACGAGCGGGGTGATCCGATGTCGCCGATGCGCTGGACCACCAGGTCCCTGCGTAACCTCGCAGAAGAGCTGACCCGGCAAGGGCACCCAGTCTCCGCTCCGACCGTCGGCTGGCTCCTGAAAGGTCAGAGCTTCAGCCTGCAGGCCAGCGCCAAGACGCTGGAAGGCAAGCACCCTGACCGGGACGCGCAGTTCCGCTACATCAACGAGCAGGTCAAGGAGCACCAGTTCGGCGGTCAGCCGGTCATCAGCATCGATGCTGAGAAGAAGGAACAGGGGACAGCTGCCGAACCCCGGGCTGCAATGGCGCCCCGCCGGAGATCCGGTGCAGGTGGAGGACCACAGCTTCTACTTCATAGGCCCCGACGTCGACGTGGCGATACTCTTCGGCATCTACGATCTGGCCCAGGACAGTGGCTGGGTGAACGTCGGCACCGATCACGACACCTCGGTGTTCGCGGTCGGGTCGATCCGCCGCTGGTGGCAGGCCCGCGGGCGGATGGACTACCCGGATGCCGACCGCCGCCTGAAGGGTCCTGGAGCACATGGCAAGCCCCTGCTCTCAAACGCCGACCGCCTCCTCGTCACAGTGATCTACCTGAGCCACGTCTGCTCTCAGAAGGTTCTGGTCGACCTGCTCGCCATCAACCCGGTCACGATCGGCCAGGTCATCGGCGAGACCCGCACACTCATAGATGCGCAAAAGATCACGGTCTCGCAGACAGCGCACTACTTCTCCTCCGCTCAGGAACTACGCGCCTGGGGAAACGACGGTGCGACCACCTGCCGAATGGATCTTTCCCAGACCCTGTCCCACCCCGCACTCACCGGTATGCCCGACCGGATCACCGTGCCCTACCAGGATCGAACAACGTCGGCATCGAGCATGCACGGTCAACGGATGCACGCCCCGAGCAGACACCAGCGCGTTCCGGGAGCACGCCCGGCTACACCACTTCATGGGACACGATCGATTCCGAAGTTCAGTCGCTTCAGTCGCTTGGGTAGCTCTGCCGGGATAGGGCAGCTGACCTCGAGCAGCGACCAAACCCAGCTTCGGTCGCTGCTCGGTCAGTACCAGTAAAACAGCAGGTCAAGAGGCTAGTTCTTACGCGACAGCGACTGAAGCGACTCAGGCTCGCCATATATGAGCGCGCTCTTAGAGGTATACGTGTGCGTTATAGACGGCATGCTTCAGTCGCTTCAGTCGCTTTTCAGGCACTCGCAGGGCTGTGAACAGGTCTTTTAGGGTTTCAGAAGGCTCAGCGACTAAAAGCTCCTCGGTCGCTGGGACCGACGTTCGGTCGCTCCGAGCTCCCCGACAGCTGCGCCATCAGTAACTCCGTCCCCTCTGTTTCGCATGTGCTGCGCGACGCCAACGGTCGGGTTCGCTAGTCTGTGTCCGTCGTTGAGTCGCTTCGGTCGCTGAGGGAGGGGATCAAGTGGCCTCTGAGCTGGAACTTTCTCGCAGCGACTCAGTAGATCCCCGCCTGTCGGCGTCTACAGTCGCTGGGTCTCTGGCCATCGCACAGTGGTGCGCTCGGCGGGGCTGGCCCGTGCACCCGCTTGCCCCAGGCCGCAAGACACCGGCCGCGAACTGCCGTCAGTGCCGCGATCAGATTCACACACCAGCGGACTGCCGCTGCCTTAGAGCGGGCCGGTGGTGCCACAGCTTCCACGCTGCCACTCTCAACCAGGACCGCATTCAACAGTGGTGGGGTCACCACCCTGAGTTCGGGACCGGCGTCTCCTGCGGTCCTGCTGGCTTGATCGTCGTTGACATCGACGCTCACGGCGCGGAGCCCCCCGCACGGAACCGGATCCTGCCTGGTATTCCCATCGGAGACCAGGTCGACCTCACCGGGCTCGCTAGCGGTTTTCACAGCCTCGCGGTCCTGGCTGCCCTGCGGGGCTGGCAGAGCCCGGCCGAGGATAGTACAACCCTGCGCGTGCGTACTCCCTCCGGAGGGCTTCACGTGTGGTACCGGTCAACCGGCAACCGCCGCTGGCTGTCCTCCGTCGGCTCCGGCTTCGGTCGCGCTCTGGCCTGGCAAGTCGATATCCGCGCTTACGGGAGCTACATCATCGCTCCCGGCACCGTCACTCGCCACGGCACATACACCCCAATCGGAAAGACCCGCGAACCCGCCGCTCTGCCCCAGTGGCTGGCACAGGAACTCGACCGCACTGGGCACTTGCCCGCTCCCACCATTCCCGCTCCGCGTCCCGTCCCGCCGCGAGCCCAGCAGGCCGTTCTCGCCGCTGGCGGCGGACGCAACAGCACGGAGCACACGCTCGCGGCGGTCCTTGCCCCCGTTGAGGTCTGCGGCCAGGTCGCTGAAGGCGCAGGCTTTTCCGACGCCCTCAACCGCGCTGCTTACACGCTCGGGGGCCTCATCGCGGCCGGCCGCCTTTCTCTCCAAGAGGCCGAGCAGGCATTGAGAGTCGCGGCGACCGCCGCCCGCCCGGGCCAGGAATTGCGGAGTGAGCAGATCATCCGCAGTGGGCTCGCCGCAGGCCAGAAGAAGCCGCTTTACACCAGCGGGAGGCGCCCGTGACGTCCCCCAGTAACGAAGCCCTGTTCGAGTTCGACCCCGAAGCCGTTGCTGCTCAGATCCGCAGCCAGATCGCTGTGGTGCCAGTCCCGGCCCAGGCAGCTGCTGAACGCCTGACCACTGAACGCCCGGGTGGGGAGGCGACTGCCAACGGTCTGCTTCCGGACACCCTGAGCGACCGTGGGAACGCGAAGCTGTTCGTCAAGCTCTATGCCAACGACTACCGTCATGTTCCCAAGATCGGCTGGTACCGATGGGACACCACTCGCTGGCAGATCGACGAGGACGATACCGTCCTGTGGGCGGCAGGTGACCTCGCCGAAAACATCGCAAGCCACGACCCCCGGGGCAAATTCACCACTACCGCCTTGCACAAGCACCGGACCCGTGCCATGTCGACCAGTGGCATGAACGCGATGCTCTCCCAGGCCAAGTCCGCTCCCGGCATGATCCTCAAGCCTGACCGCCTGGACGCTGATCCCTACAAGCTGTGCACCCCGCAGGGCATTGTCGACCTGCGCTCGGGACTACTCACCGCCCCTGACCCGAACAAGGACTTTCACTCCCGCTCCACCACCGTAGGGCCTCAGCAGATGCCGATCACCCGCTGGCTGCGGTTTTTGACTGACACTTTCGGTGACGACGACGAAGGCCTACAGATGATCGACTACCTGCAGCTGCTGCTCGGATACTCGATCACTGGAGACGTCGGCGCCCAAGTCCTGCCCTTCCTCTGGGGAGAAGGCAAGAACGGCAAGAGCGTCCTGCTCGACGTGCTGATGAAGCTGCTGGGCGACTACGCGGACGCGGCTCCGCCCGGTTTTTTGATGGCCAAGCCGTTCGAAGGGCATCCGACTGACCTTGCCGAACTCCACGGGCGGCGCGTCTACGTCTGCTCCGAGATCAAACCTGGCGACAAGTTCGACGAAGCCCGCGTCAAACTGCTGACCGGCGGCGACCGTATCAAAGCCCGACGTATGCGCCAGGACCCCTTCAGCTTCCAACCCACGCATAAACTGTGGCTGTTGGGCAACCACAAGCCAGAAGTCGGAACCGGCGGCTTCGCGTTCTGGCGCCGCATGCGGCTGATCCCATTCGAACGAGTCGTCTCCGACGACCGTAAGATCGACAATCTGGCCGATCTCCTCGTCATGGAGGAAGGTCCCGGCATCCTGGCCTGGCTGATCGACGGCGCCCGCCGCTACCTCGGCGGCGACCGTGACCTAGCCGGCCCGGAACGCGTGCGGATCGCTACGACCGCATATGCCGAAACCGAGGACCATACCGGCCGCTTCTACGACGAGTGCTGTTCTCTCGCCCCCGATTTGCGAGCGGAGCAGACGGCGCTCTACGCCGCCTACAGGGTCTGGTGCCACAATGAGGGTGCGCAGGTCATCTCCTCGCGTGCGTTTGCCGCCCGCACCCGGGAACTTGTCGGGCTGGCCTCGCCCAAGGAGATGAAGGTCTCCAACCAGCGCAAGTACTACCCAGGTATCGGACTGCTCACCGACGAGGAGAGGGACACCGGCGCATGAGTTCCCTGATCGACGCGGACGAGCTCAGCCACGAAACCGAGTTCGTGTGGCTGGAGGATGTCGACGAGCTCGATTACGTCCGCCAGAGCCTGGACCGTCTACCCACCCGCAAGGGCAAGCCGGCCTACCACCGTGACGGCCGCATGGTCGGCTACGCCATTCTCGGCCCCGACGCCAAACCCTCCCGCGCCTCCGGCACCTTCCGCCGCCGCGTCTTCTGGCTCTTGCCGCACGACCGCGACAGCGAACCCGACGGCCTGTACGCCAAGAGTGCACCTGCCGAAGCCATCGACCCCCGCACCCTCGTACCTCGAGTCAAGGGCTACAAGACCGAACGTTCCGAGGGCGGGCCGCCGTCAGCGGCAATGCGGGAGCTCGGGATAGAGCTCCCGCTCTAGGCTCCGTCTGCAAACGCAGGAGGGTTGATCATGGTGGTGTGGTCCGTCGTCATGAACTCATGGCCCAGTCGTGGGAGTCACGGAACTCATAGCGCGGCTCACGACGGGACGACCGCGGGTGGGACGGCTGGGTGGTGAATGGCGTGGCCTGCTTGAACGCCGCAAGTCGTGGAGGACGGTCTTCACCCTCTTTCGCCGCTACGTCCTCGCCCCTGTTTCTCCCTGGCTCTGCGGCCCGTGGAGGCCGGGGCGAAAGCGAGTGGTGACATCGACTGCTTGGTCCAGATCGACGGGACGAAAGTGCGCCCAGGACGGAGGCGTCCATCGACGGTCGTTCGCCAGCCTGCTGAGCTGGCGGGGCGACCGCCGGAGATTGTGCCCTCACTTGTCAGGAGCTCCCCGGGGCCTGGCTCTGTGCCGCGTAGGGGATCTCTGACATGAGTTGTATGGTTTCGCTGGGATGATGGCGGACGAGCCACTCTAGGACTTCGGCTAGATCCTGCATGAGCCCGGTCGTCTGGCCAGCCCCGTCGTCGCGTTTGTCGCACCCATGCAGGTCACATCCTGCGAACTGGTCCAGAACGCCCTGGCAGCCTGTGGTCGACAATGCGTCGATCAGTTCCGCTCTACTGATGGGTTCAACGACAGCTGCGAGCCCGGCAAGATCCTGCCCCAGGCGACTAGAAAGGCTCGGCTGAGCCGATTCAACAGAGGTCACCCCTCTCCCGGAGCTGAACGGATTCCTGCCAGGCTCCGCTTCTCCCTGTTCATCTGACAGTTCCGGCGCGGACAGCCTCACGACGCACCGGGACGGCGGAAGCGCGTCCTGGCAATTGGTTCGGAGAACCGCCCACATCGCCAGATCGTCGAGCCAGTGAGCCGCGGTGGAGGTGCCAGGAGAGAAGTCGACGATTTTCTGTAGACGCCCCGAAGTGGGATCGGTCGTATCTCCGAGAAGATCAGCCACGGTGATAGTGACTGCGCCTTCGACCGTTTGACGGACATGGGCCCCACTGATCGGATCTGTGTTGCTGGCCGGGCGATACCAGTTGCTTCCATCCCACCAATAGCCGTCATGGCGGAACAAGAGCGCGCTGCCCCATCCTTCACTGCGTGCTGATTCGGCATCCTTTTCATGATGCAATAGCACAGATCGGCCGTGCTCGGGATGATAACGCACGCACCAGGCGAGGTCGCGTCGGATCGGATCGGTCGTGTACGTCACCCACCCTTGAGTGTTCCGCTCCGCATCCCAAACTCCATCGATGTCTAGTCCCATGGTCTGGACATCCATCAGCTCATCGAGGGGAATATGTGAGTCGTCGACGAAAGGGAGGTCCGGGACCGGGTGGTCGGTCCTGATCCCATTTGCGAGCGGACAATATGCACGCATGAGAAGAAGCCAATCAAGCACGTGGATAAAAACGAATCGGCCCCATGATGCTGCGGAGTCATCCAGAATAAGGCGCGGTAGGATACTTGGCATAAGAAGCCGCTAAATGGTAGGAATCAAGTCCGCGAAGACTCAACAACACAGTCGACCCTCGGGAAATATCCATTCATGGATATGCAACTCTGATACCGGACAATCATGTACTGCATAGTGGCTGCGTGTAGGAGCTAGGGGTAAGTGTCATGCAGTTGCAGATCGGTTATTTCACCGCGGTGTCCGATGGTCCGACAGCGGGCAACCCTTCCTTCAGGTGGAGAGGCTGATCCAAGAGCATGTCAGGGGCGAAGAGCGAGCCGGGTGGCATTGGAGAGCCCTGTCGAGGGGGGGATAAAGCTGAGCACCCATATGTCCGGAAAACCATGGGGGAGGGTCCTCCGGGACATATGGGCTCAATCGGTTGCCAAGCGGGACCTGGCAACATGCCGCCACCAAGCAGGCGATGGCGACCCTGCAGAGCCGCACGGTGTCCTACAGGTATCCCCATGATTGCCGCACGGATCGTCGGTCGCCAGGGTCATTTGACCTGTCCTGAGGTCCGACACGCTGAAATCAGGCTTGCCGCTCGTCTTACGGCAAGTCTTCTCCTGGCACAGGCGTCAATGGGCGTGAACCCTTTCTGTTGCAGTTCTCGCCAGAAGTCCACCGGTATGGCTGCCGAGCATTCGCGCACACAATCGTTTACGTGGTCATATGAACGTCCGTCGATAAGAATGCCGGCGACGGACGGGTGGGCCGAACAGGTGGCCAGCGCGGCTGCCGACAGTGTGGTGCCATGCCGCTCCGCTATGGCTCGCAGAGCCGAGAGGCGTCGCAGCTGTGCCGGTGGAGCGTGAGCCGTGGTCTTCTGCGTTGTCGGTTCAGCCAGCAGGTCGTGGCTGAAGGTACCGCCGATCACTACCGACACCCCTTGTTCTTGAGCAGCAGCCACCACGTTGTACAGCGGGCGCTCGTCGAGCAAAGGATGGACGTCGGTACACAGTACGACGTCGATGTCGGTGTCACCGATGAAACGAATGAGGGTCTCGGGCTGGTTCATACAAGCACCGATCGCCGTGACGAGACCCTCCTCCCGCATTTGTTCAAGCGCCGGATAGCCCTCGTTGAGGGCTCGTTCGGCATGTTCGTCGGGAACATCCAGATAGACGACGTCCACCCAGGTCAGGCCGAGCCTTGTAAGACTGCTCTCCAAGCTGCGCCGTATCGCCTCGGCGCTGAAGTCCCAGCTGTGGCGAGGCCCGACGGGTGGCGCGAAGGGATCGTCCCGTGAGCCGACAGGCTCAACCTGGCCTCCGACCTTTGTGGAGACGGTATAAGCGGCGCGTCGATGACCGCGTAGCGCAGCACCGAGGCGCCGTTCGGAGAGACCGTAACCGTAGTGCGGTGCGGTATCAAAATATCGGATTCCCTGCCACCAAGCGTTCTCGATGGCGGCATACGCTTCCAAATCAGTGACTTGGCCGTATACGTTACCGATGCGGGTACCACCGAAGGCTAAACTGGTGATCTCGACGCCACTTCGCCCGAAGTTATTTGCCTTGAGCCTGCTCAAGTAGAGCCCTTGCGCAGCGAAGTCACTCGGTGCACTGTCGTTCATTGCGGTGAATCGTTCTGGCTGACCGGCCGCAGGCGCAGTCCCTGCATCCCTCCGTCGACTGCGAGGGCGGTACCGGTTGTCGCACCGGACAAGGGGCTTGCCAGGTAGGCAATGGCGCCCGCGACTTCGTCGGCGGACACTAGACGTCCCATGGGCTGGCGAGCTTCCAGGGCAGCGCGCTCTGCGGCAGGGTCGGCGGCGGCGTCGAGCAGACGCCCTACCCAGGGGGTGTCTGCCGTCCCCGGATTGACGCAGTTGACCCGGATTCCCTCACGAACGTAGTCGGCGGCCATCGCAAGCGTGAGAGAGTTCACCGCGCCCTTCGATGCGGAATACAGGGCCCGCTGTGGCAGGCCCGCAGTGGCTGCGATGGAGCAGGTGTTCACGATGGCCGCGTAGTTCGACTGGCGCAGATAGGGCAGAGCCGCGCGGGTAGCGCGCACCACGCCGAGGACATTGACGTCCAGGACCCGATGCCACTCCGCGTCGTCATTGTCCTCGACCGTGCCCTGGGCACCGATGCCGGCGTTGTTGATCAGGATGTCCAGGCCACCGAGCTCGGCAGCGGCCGTGGCGATGGCCTCACGCAAGGAAGTGTCGTCGGTGACATCGGCGCGGAAGCCGAGCAGTGGCTTGTCGACCGACGAACAGTCGAGATCCACAACCGCGACCTGAGCGCCGAGGGTCGTCAGATGTTGGGCGGTCGCCCGGCCGATTCCGGATGCACCACCAGTCACCAGTGCTCTGAGGCTGGCGAAATCCTGGGCACCTCTAACCGGCTCAGGAAAGTCAGTCATGCCGTTTCCTCTCTCATGGCAACGACGCATTTCGAAGGGCGAGTGGTCGGCTGCCAGCCGTCAAGTATGGCCGAAATGCCGAGTGTGTGACTGGTTTCGCCGACAGGATGGATTCTTCGAAACGGAAGATGCCGTTTACATATTTCTCTGACCGGAGTTTGCCGGGCCATGCTCAATCAGGGTAGGGGCAAATGTCATTCAATTGTCACAGTCCGGTACGCCCGGGTGGCTGTCGTCCAACTGCTATCCCAAGTGAGTGGGCGAGAGCCTGGAGTTCGGCTACCCGCTGCTGCGGCTCGTGGTCCTGGTTGAGTGCGGCACCCGTGCCGTGCTGGCCGCCGCCTTCGGCCCGGAGAGTGACGGCGAACTCACCTACGCGGGACGCCTGCTGAGTGCGCTGGATCGCACGATGCTCCTGCTGGCCGATGCCGGCTTCGACGGAGCCGAGTTCGCCGGGGACGTCCACGCCACCGGCGCGCAGTTCCTGGTGCGCTCCTCCGCCCGCCGGATCCCCACCCCCTTTCGGCACCTGGACGACGGCTCCTACCTGGCCCGGATCGGTTACGGCGTCCTGCCTGTCCTGCTGATCGTCCGCGTCATCGAGGCGTCCATCACCGTCACCTGACCGACGGCACTGTCCGCACCGAGCAGTGGCGTCTGTTCACCAGCCTCCTCGACCCGACCGCCCACCCAGCTGCCAGGCTCGTGGAGCTCTATCACGAGCGGTGGCAGTCGGAGACGACGTACTTTTCGATCAAGGCAACGATGCTGGACGGCCGTGTCCTGCGCTCCCGCAGCCTGACCGGCCTCGACCAGGAGGTCTACGCCCTGCTCACCACCTACCAGGCCCTGATCCGCGCCGCCGCCGACACCGCCTGCACCCGGCCGGGGATGGACATGGACCGCATCAGCTTCACCGTCCTGCAGACCACCGCCGCCGACACCGCCTGCACCCGGCCGGGGATGGACATGGACCGCATCAGCTTCACCGTCCTGCAGACCACCGCCGCCGACACCGTCGCCACCGCGACCGGAATTCTGCCCTCGGCGGGACCCGCCGACCTCGTCGGCACCATCGGCCAGGCCGTCCTCGACGCCCTGCACCCCGCCTGCCACCGTCAACGCGTCAAGGCCCGCCCCCGCAAGAACCCCACCAGCAAGTACGGACCCAACGCCGGACAACACACCACGACCAGCCAGAACTACACCGGCCACGCCACCGTCACGTACTTCGAACACGGACTTGCGAACCGCTCACGGAAGTAAACGCAACGGTGTTGATCCCAATCCCCTTGACACCAGCGGAAATCCGCTCAGAGCCTGCCGGGAAACAAGCCGTCGCTTCCGGCTCCGAGGCTCGTTGCCATGGTATGGGGAGTTTGGAGGGGATCGAGGCGGCCCTGGCCGCGAAGTTCGCGACGCTGTTCCCGCATCTCGACGAGCGGCAGCGGCGGCTGGCTATAGGAGCAGAAGCACGGTCGCTGGGCCATGGAGGCATCAGGCTCGTCGCTCGTGCGGCTGGAGTCCGGGAGGGCACCGTGTCGTGCGGGGTGTCGGAACTGGAGTCCGGCGAGGCGCCGTTGGGGCGGGTGCGCCGGCCCGGTGGGGGCCGCAAGCGTGCGGTGGACCTGGATCCGGGCCTTCGGCCCGCGTTGCTGGCCTTGGTGGAACCGGATGTACGCGGGGACCCGATGTCGCCGCTGCGCTGGACGACGAAATCGACCCGGCAACTGGCTGGCTACTTGGCAAGGTCACCTTCACAACGGAGCTTCGTTGCGTCCGGTCGCGCGCCCTCCCGGCATCGTCACACCGTCGTGACCTGCACACTCATGAGATCACCGCGACTTTACAGTCGCCCTGATCCCGGACCTTGCGTCAGCCCTGCCGTCACCCCGAAGCGAAAGCCTCAGAATCCCCCTGGATGCGGGTGTGGGACATTCGCCCCTAGCCAGGGCGTCATCCGAAATGAAACCCTCGGCTAGACCTTAGCGAGGAGACCGAAAAGTCTCCAGGTTTCCGAGGAGTATCGTGAGGCGTCATCTCATCCGCAAGAGCGCATGGGCGGCGGCCACTGCAGCCGCCCTGGCTGGTTTTGCAGCAGCCCCAGCACACGCCGATAATTCATCGATCCAAATAAGGATTTGCAACACACGTCTTGATCCGATTGGCCCGCTCGCTATCACTGGGACAAATCAGAGCGGCCAACAGGTTAGGTGGCACACAAATGCAGACATCCCCGGACGTTCTTGTAGCGTGGCCAGCGATTGGTGGTGGCAAAAAGGGCAAAGGGTGGTTATTTTCCTTGGTGATGTCGCCTGGGTAGGCTGCGACCTTCCGGCCGATTCGGACAAGGACACGGCTGACTGTGCAGTCCCGTCGTGACGTCAGGGCGCGCAGCAATGCCACGTAGATAAGCAGTTCAGTGTGCTGTTTCCACATATGCCCAGCGACACGCCCGGGCTGGCTGTGGATATCCAACACGTATAGCCGCTGGCCTATCCCTATGCCACGGCCCGGGCGTTGTCCGGTTGTGTCCGGCTCCGTGGTAGTTGATCAGATGCCATATACGGCGAAGGCGTCGTTGTGGTTGAGGAGATCGCGGCGGGCGTGGGCGATGTTGGCTCGTCCGGCCAGGCAGAACGACCTGGGAGTTGTCCTCATGGAAGGTGACGTCCCGCACCCAATGGATCTTGTTTTCTGTGAACCAGTGGCAGGGCGACTGTAAAGTCGCGGTGATCACATGAGTGTGCAGGTCACGACGGTGTGACGATGCCGGGAGGGCGCGCGCCCGGACGCAACGAAGCTCCGTTGTGAAGGTGACCTTGCCAAGTAGCCTGCCCACAACGGAGCTTCGATGTGCCGTCAGTCTGCCACCGTCTGTATGGTCAAGTCGCCCACCCGTCAGCACCGCGTGACGGATGAGCTGGCCGAGCGGCTGGCCACGCTGGCCGATCCACGGTGCCGACGCGGAAAGCGGCACCCCTTCGTGGCAGTACTGCTGATCGCCTGCGCCGCCGTGGTCAGCGGGGCGAGGAGCTTCGTGGCGATCGACGAGTGGGCCACCGACCCCCCGCAGGACGTCCTGGCCCAACTCGGCGCCCGCACCGCGACAGCCCTGGACGTGCGCATCCCGCCCAGCGGCGCGACGATCCGGCGGATCATCAAGGACACCTGTCCCGGCGGCCTGGCCGATCTCCTGGGCCACGACCCGGCCGGTGCCGACACTCTCGCCGTCGACGGCAAGAGCGCCCCCGGCTCGCGCCTGGGCACCACCCCTGCCGCGCACCTGCTGGCCGCGATGACCGGCACCGGGATGACCGTCACCCAGCTCACGGTCCCCGAGAAGACGAACGAGGTCACGTGCTTCGCCGCTCTGTTGGCCCCCTATGACCTGCAAGGAGTCACGGTGACCGGCGACGCACTGCACACTCAGCGCGACCACGCCCGCTTCCTCGTCGAGGTGAAGAAGGCGCACTACGCCTTCACGGTGAAACGGAACCAGAAGAATCTCTACGAACAGATGCGGACCCTGCCCTGAGGCGAGGCGACGGCGAAGTTCTACGACCGCACCCAGGGGCACGGCCGCAAGGAGACCCGGGTCGTGCAAGTGCTGACCGTCACCGACCTCGGCGTCGACTTCCCGCACGCTGCCCAGGTCGCCAAGGTCGTACGCCACCGCACCGACACCAGGTCCGGCAAGCAGAGCCGCGAGACCGTCTACGTCATCACCGACCTGACCAGCCGCCAGACATCCCCGAAAGCATCGCAACGATCTTGAGGGCGCACTGGGTGATCGAAAACAGGCTTCACTTTGTCCGGGACACCGCCTTCCGTGAGGACGCCTCCAAGATCCGCACCGGGCACGGCCCGGAGAACATGGCCACCCTGCGCAGCTTCGCCATCAACCATCTCCGCACCGCCGGCCACACCAACATCGCCGCCGGACTCCGCGGGACAGCCCTCCGCCCCTACGAGCGAGCCACGAACTACAGCGAGCACGCCGATCTACGACTGAAGGGACTGACCTGCACCAACGCACGATCAACGAACTTTGCAATCGCCCTGTCCGACACCCCCGAATCTTACGACCCAACACCCCACGAAAGCCGCAGAGTTATTGATCGGCAGGCCCCTGCGGCCTTTGCCTGGCGACGCTGCGCTGTGATGTACCGCTCGGCCTCACGACGGTCACGTCGCGGCGTTCCGCACAACTCCATGATTTGCCGTTCCACATCTCCGGAACCCACCGCTCCTGCGGCTGCGGGCGGTCCTCGCGGATGCCGTAGCGGGACTGCACTCGCACGTCCTTCGCGGCAACCGATGGACCGAAGTCGTCCAACGGGGTCGGCGCGGACGCCGACCCCGGCGGCGGGTCTCGCACAGCAGG
>NZ_JBEXPK010000114.1:0-18447 GCF_040612015.1 Streptomyces sp. NPDC006476
CCGCCGCCGCGGGCCAGGACCCCGACCCGCTGCTCTCCCGCGCCCTGCTCCTCACCGTCAACGGCGTGGCGGCCGGCCTGCGCAACACCGGCTGAGGAACAAGACAAGCCCGTCCCCCGTCCACCAAAGGAGCCCTGCCATGCCCCACGACCACGGCCTCCCGCGCCGCAGAGTGCTGCGCACCGCGCTCGCGACCACGGCGGCCCTGTCCGCCTCACTCCTGGACGCGGCGCCCACTCACGCTGCCGGCTGCTCCCGGATCGGCGCGCTGAACGACCAGTCGGCCGTCCGTTCCCTCACGTTGGGAGACACCAGACTCACCTACGTCGTCGACGCGGCCATGGAGCTGGACCCTGTGGGTTTCCTCCCGGCCGTGCCCGCCGCCTACTGGCAGGAGCACCCCGAGGCGTTGACCCGCTCCGGGCGGATCGCCGCCTCGGCCGGCGGTGTCCTCGTCGAACGCGGCCGGCGCAAGTTGCTGATCGACGTGGGCCTGGGCGCGAACGTCCTGTCATCGGCGCTCGGCGTCTCCCACGGTGGGGCCCTCCTCAACACCTTCCGGGCGCTGCGCGTGCCCCCGGAGTCCGTGGACACCGTGGCCTTCACCCACCTGCACACCGACCACACCGGGCTCGGATTCGTCCCGGATCGCGACCAGGCGTTGCACAAGGCCTTCCCGCACGCCGACTACCTGGTGGCGGGTGCCGAATGGGGTCCCTTTTGGCGGGGCGAGATCAAGGTGGGCGCCCCGTCCTGGGACAACTTCATGGTGCCGATGTCCCGTGTCCTGCGGAAGTTCGATGACGGCGACGAGGTGTGGCCCGGCGTCACCGCCCTGATCACACCCGGACACAGCCCCGGCCACACGACGTACGTGGTCTCGGCCTCGCGCGGCAGGCGGATCCTGGTCCTCGGAGACGCTTTCCACACACCCGCTCAGCTGACTCACCCCGAGTGGCCCTCCGGACCGGACGTGGATGTCGAAGGGGTACTGAAGGCCCGCAGGACCCTCCTGGACCAGCTCCTAACGCCCCACACCTACGCCTTCGCGTTCCACTTCGGGGACCAGGCCTTCGGCCGCGTGATGCGCGACGCGGCCAGAGACGCCCAGTGGCAACCTGTCCCGGCCCGAGCACTCCTGTCCAGCCCCATCCGGATCTCTTGATCGCCCCGCTATCAGCTCTCGTCGGCGGTCAGCGAGATCGTGTTGATGCAGCACTGCTGATCGGTCGAGGTCACACCGCATCAGCGTTTTACGCGTCGGGGAAGCCATGACCGCGCTATCACCGGCCAGTTGCAACAACCTCCCGCGCGGGACCGCGGCGCAGTGCGGCGGGCAGTGCCGACCAGTCCTGCGTGTCGAGTGCGCCGCGCACTCCGCAGCCCGTCCTCGGTCACGCTCCGACGGTAGCGCGCCACCGTGGACGCACGCCGCGGAAGGCCACCGGTCACCCGGCTCTGGCTCCGCGCCAGTCCTACTCCCGCCTGCGGGAACACGCATGCTGCCCTGGGCAACGGTGCTGCTTGTGCCCGCTCTTGCCGGCGCGATGAGCCGGTCGATCTCGCCCAAACCGACCAGGCCCCGGCAGACCCCTCGGCTCCAAGAACCCACACCCCGCCACCCGCTACGACGTAGGGAAAACCGTCAAACGACCCGAGACAATCACCGAACCCGGTACATGATTTCCGGGTGCACGGCCGTACGGATCTGCGGCTGGCGGCGCCGGCGCCACAACTGCGGGGGGTACTGGAGCCGACGGGGCCGATCAGGCGTGTCGGCCCCAGACCGATGATCCGGGCGTCTTTTCGCTGGTGGGGCGAACAGAGTTTGAACCCTGTGGCCTCGTCCTTATCAGGTCGATCACGGGGTCCTGTGAACGTCCATCAACTCGCTGCAGGCCTCGACTGACTGGCCGCCGACGCTCCACGACGACCGCCGCTGTCCACCCTTGTTGGCGTCAGCCGATGGTGTCAGAAGTCTTGGTGTTCTTGACAGACTCGACTCACCGTACTCCGGCCTCGCGCCGCCGACGTGACGTCGCGACCTTGTGAAATCGGCAGTCAGTCATGTTCGGGAGGGCCACCGGGCCTGTCCGTACGGATCAGAATCCCGGGTGAGTCCGGATCGACCTCGCCTGTGTAGTGGTCTGGCCAGAAGTAGCGGCGGGTGTGCGGCAGCGGCACTTCCTTGAGTCGGCCATCGTGCATCATCCACAGGCCGAAGCAGTCATCCTCCTCGTCGTGGATCAGTACCTGTACGGAGTGCGGCGATGGCCATGGCAGCGACTCGAGGTGTTTCAGCAGCCCGGTCCACCGACTCCGTCGCACGAACTCGATGGCCCAGCCACCGAACATGCCATGTCCGATATCGGTGAATTGGCCGGCCCACTCACGACTGTCGTCCGGCTGGGTCAGCGGTTCCATGATCTCTTCTGCACCGCTGGCCAACACGATGACCTCGGCGAATCTACTCATGGGTGAGTATCACCTGACCCCTCGGAGGAACGGCAATCGAGTTTCGCCCCTGGAGCCCAAGTCAGCCTGGAACCAGACCTTCTACATCCCTCCTGCACCACCCCTGTCCCCAGCTCCCATCCTGGCCGCCGTCGACCCGCACACCGTGGAGCGGGCGTGGCTCATGGCGTCCACGTGGAGCGTGCCACTGTGCGAACGACCTGGACGCCAGGGCCGCGTCTGCTCGGCTCTGCCTGGGGGCGATGGTGGACGGGACGGCAGCTCTCCGCGCACGCCACTACGGACCCGCAGTGGCGAACGGCGCCCGGCCCGGGGTGGGGGAAGGGCCGCTTCGACTTCCGCAGGCGTTGGCGGTCCTTCTTCGGCCTCGGGGAACATCGGTACAGCGGTTAACTGACCGGCAGCTCCAGGGCGGGGGTGCCCTCTTGTGCGATGCCGTTGTGGTCGGGCATGAGGTCGGCGACCGCTGTGCGAATCGCGCCGCGGCTGACGCCGTGGTCGCGGGCGAGGGCAGCAATCGAGCGGCCCTCCAGGTATGCGGTGCGGACAGCGTCGGTCTTGTCGGTCGCCACGGGCGGGCCGACGGCCGCCCTTGCTGCCCTTGGCCTCGGCGGCGCGTGGTCCGTCGTAGGTCAGCTCGCGCTGGACGTCGCGCTGGAGTTCCCCGGCGGCGAGGGTCTGCACCATGAACTTCACGGTGGACAGCAGTTCCCCGGTGCGCGGGTGACGGGCGGTGAGGTCCATGGCGGAGAACGCGCCGTCGTGGATGCGCAGCGCCACCTGGTCGCGATGGAGGACGTCGAGCACGTCAAGGATGCGCCCGGTGCCGCGTACGAGGCGGAACATCTCGGAGATGTGCACGCTGTCGCCCGGCCGCGAATACGTCAGCCGGAGTGCACGGGTGCATTGGACCCGTCCTAGTCGGGTCGGGTCGAGCCGGCAGATCTCTAGTGCCAGGTGCAGGGGCAGTGGCGCGCTGATTTTAATAAGGCAAGTTGATAAGGTAGGTTGATTATATGAGTGAGGAGCTGGATGCCAGTGAAATCGCCACCGCCCTGCTGGCCAGTGTCGGTGCGCTGCTGAGGCGTGTGCGTCAGGTGCGGGTCGAGGGCGAGCTCACAATGCCCGAGCGTGTCGCCTTGTCCCACTTGGACCGTATTGGCCCGACAACGTCCGCGGAGCTGGCCCGGGAGGAGCAGATCACCGCGCAGGCGATGGGGGCCACACTCGGCGGTCTCCAAGCGCGCGGACTGGTCGAGCGCGGCGCCGATCCGCGGGACGGCAGGCGCGTGCTGCTGGCGCTGACCGACGCAGGTAGACAGGCGCTGGCGGACAAGCGCAGTGCCCGCACCGAGCAGGTCGCGCAGGCCCTTGCGGACGGCTTCACGCCGTGGGAGCTGGAACAGCTCGCGGTGGCCGCGCCGCTGCTCGATCGGCTGGCACAAAGGATCTGATCCCTGACCGAATGGGATGCGGGGCGGTCGTCGCCCTCTTCCAGGACTGGCATCCAGTCCCAGTACGAGAAGGAGAGGCAGGGGCCGCCGTGGCCGAGGCAACCGCAGGGGATCGCATCGATCCGAAAGTCATGAAAGTTGCCGTCGCGCTCATTGTGGGCTCGTTGGCCGTGGTTTTCGACACCACGATCGTCAGCGTGGCGCTGCAGACCCTCTCGCAGGAGCTGCACGTGCCGATCTCCACGATCCAGTGGGTGAGCACCGGCTACCTGCTGGCGCTCGGCGTGTCCATCCCGCTGGCGGGCTGGGCACAGTCCCGCTTCGGCGGCAGGCGGGTGTGGATGTTCGCGCTGGCGGTGTTCCTCGTCGGCTCGGTCCTGTGCAGTGTGGCCTGGAACGCCGGGAGCCTCATCGTTTTCCGGGTCATCGAGGGGCTCGGCGGGGGACTCATGCTCCCTCTGTTCTCAACGCTGATCATGCAGGCGGCAGCGGGCAAGGCTCTGGGGCGCACGATGTCGATCGTGACCCTGCCGTTCGTGGTAGGGCCAATCGCGGGCCCGGTGATCGGCGGCGTCCTGTTGAACTGGCTCGATTGGCGGTGGCTGTTCTGGGTGAACGTCCCTTTCTGCGCAGTCGGATTCGTCCTCGCCTGGCGGATGCTGGTCCCGGACGCCACTGACGCTGGGCCGCGCTTTGACACCCTCGGCTGGCTGCTGCTCTCACCCAGCCTGGTCGCGTTCCTGTTCGGACTGGCCAACTCCTCGAAGGGCGGCGGCTTCGGTCGAACGGACTCGTTCGCCCCGCTGTTGGCCGGCGCCCTCCTGCTGCTGGTCTTCGCCCTGTATTCGGTCCGTCGTTCCGGCGACGCCCTGGTCGATGTCCGGCTGCTTGCGCACCGCCCGCTCGCCTCGGCGTCCGCGTCGATGTTCCTGTCAGGGGCCGCGCTCTACGGCAGCATGGCGCTGCTGCCGCTGTACTGGCAGCAGGTGCGCGGTGCCGACGCGCTCCAAGCGGGCCTGCTGGTCGCACCATTGGGCCTCGGCGCGCTCCTGAGCCGCCCGCTGGCCGGCGGACTCAGCGACAAGTTCGGGGCCAGATGGGTCGCCTTCACCGGATTCGCCATCGTGGGACTGTCCACCGTGCCCTTCGCCCTGGCCACGACCACGACGAACAAGTGGCTCCTGATGGCGGTGCTGGTGGTCCGCGGCTTCGGCCTCGCCGCCGTATCCATCCCCCTGCAAGCCGCCGCGTTCGTCGGCCTTCGGCGCGACCAGATACCGCACGCCGGCATCATCACCCGCATCACCCAACAGATCGGCGGGTCCTTCGGCGTCGCCGTGCTCGCCGTCATCCTGGACATCGCCCTGCGCCACCACACGGGGTCGGCGGCCCAGGCAGCCCACGCCTTCGACCAGGTGTTCTGGTGGGCAGCCGGCTTCACCGCTGTCTCACTCGTCCTGAGCCTGCTGCTGCCAGGCCGCACCCCGACGGGAACGCCCAAGAAGCCGGAGCCACCGCACCGAATCGCGTCTTCCTCGACGCGGCGAAACCGCAACCCACGATAAGACCCTCGACATGCTGGGAGCACCGCCATGCCCATCCTCGGCCGACTTCTGAAGAACCGCAGGTCAGGCGATGCCCACGCTGCGTGGAATCGCCCGAACCTCCAAGGGCCCGAACTACTGGACCTCAGCAGCCGCAGCTTCGACCACCTCGGCACGATGCCGCCAGAGCACCACGCCAAGAACGCAGGCGGCCAGAACATCTCCCCCCACCTGGCCTGGAATCCACCGCCGTCCGGCACCGCCCAGCTCCTGCTGGTCGTAGAGGACACCGACGTCCCCACTCCCAAACCCGCGGTCCACTGCGTCGTCCTGATCGACCCCGACATACGCTCCCTCGCCCCCGGCGCCCTCGCCGCGAAAGAGCCAGCCCCCGGCGTCACGATACTGCGCTCCGTCATCGGACGCGGATACCAAGGACCCGCACCCATCAAGGGCCACGGCCCCCACCACTACACCTTCCAACTCTTCGCCCTTGCCACCCCACTGGGCGCGACCGCGGGCAAGACCGCACCGGACAGCGCAAGGCCCAGCGTCCTTCTACCCTCCATTACTGCGCCTGTCCTCGCCCGCGGCCGACTCATCGGCACCGTCGAACGCTGACTTCTTGACCGCTCCCGTAGTCGTCCTCGTCCACCTCCATCGTGTCCGCGTCGCGCAGCGGGCGCAGGGCGTCGGCGGCCGGCGTCGAGGCGGTGAAGCTGTAGCGGCCCAGCAGGTTCAGGTTGCGGTGCTTGAGCGGGGACAGGTGGGCGATGTCCTCGTCTCGGATCTCGTGGCCCTCGGCGCGGAGCTTTTCCACGGCGGCGTCGATGTACTTCGTGGTCCACAGCACGCTGGCGTTGAGGACCAGGCCGAGCGCGCCGAGCTGGTCTTCCATCCCGTCGCGGTACGCCTGGTGGATGGTGCCGCGCTTGCTGTGGCACACGTCCCGCGCGAGCTTGTGGCATGACTCCTGAACGGTGAGCTGGCGGGTCATCTGCCGCCGGTAGGTGTCGTCGACCGGGTCGACCACGCGCAGCAGGTGCTCGGTCCTGGCGCGCCCGTACTCTGCGAAGGCCGCGCCCAGCGAGGTTGGGCGCCCCTCGCGGCCAACATGCGCAAGAGGTCGTAGGCGCGGACCTGGTTGGTGACCAGGGAACCGGCGACCTTCAGGGGAGGGCGCGTGGTACGACGGGACACCGAGAAGAGCACGGGTGAGGTCGGCGAGATCCGCCGGATGCCCATACCGGGATCACGGCGCAGGCCCAGGTGCAGGAGGGCCGGCACGGCAAGGTCCTGGAACACGTCACCTACAGCACGACGGCGTGCGGGAGGAGAACCGCGAACTGCGCCGCCGGCAGGAACGGATGCTCAACGACCTCGGCCAGGTCCGCACTTGCCGTCGACGACGTGCGCCGCGAGATCGCCCAGGCCTGGCCCACACCCTGAGCCTGCCCCACGTGCGGTCAGAGGGTGAGGACGGCCTTGCCGTCGATGCGGCGGCCGCGCAGGGCGGCGAGCGCGTCGTTCAGCTTCGTCCAGTCCTCGACCAGGCCAAGCATGGGATGGAGCCGGTCCGCGGCGACCATCTCGGTGAGCGTGCGCAGGTCATCGGCGGGCGGCCGGGGATGGGCGTAGGAGAGATAACTGACGATCCGCGCTCCTTCGTGGCCGATGAAGTCGTAGACGTCGATCGGCGTCTTCTCGCCGCTGCTGGTGCCAAGGAGGACGATCGTGGCTCCGGGGGCGGTCCGGCGCAGGGCCGAGGCCAGCGATGTACCGCCGACCGACTCGACGACCAGGTCGAACAAGCCGGTGGCCGCTTCCGGGTCTGGTACGACGTCCTGCGCTCCGAGAGCTCGCAGGCCCTGGCCGCGGCTGGCCGCGGCGGTCACGAGCGCGCCCGCCGCCGCGGCCAGCTCGACCTGGAACCGTCCTACGCCGCCGCTCGCGCCGGTGATCAGGACGCGGCGGCCGAGCAGGTTCCCGCCCAGGCGGAGGGAGCGCAGTGCGGTCAGGCCCGCGAGGGGCAGGGCCGCTCCCTGCTCCGTGCCGACCCGTTCAGGCAGTTCGGCGAGGCGGTCGGTCGGCACGGCGACGCGCTCCGCCCAGCCGGCCTCCTCGACCAGTGCGGTGACGCGTGTTCCGGGCGCCGGGCCGCTCCCGTCGGCCGCCGCCTCGAGCACCACGCCTGCCACGTCCTGCCCCGGACGCCAGTTCGAGGTGCGGGACCGGAGCAGGGCGAGCTCACCGCGGTTGACCGAGAACGCCCGTACGGCGACGAGCGCCTCCCCGGGCGCCGGCGTCGGCTCATCGGCCGTGCCGATCCGTATGCCTTGCGACGTACTGATCACTGTCTTCATGCGGTTCAGTACAGCCGGGGAACAAAGCCGGACCCAGACGCGCTTTCCCTGCCGATCTATCACCGACCGTTATAGGACGGGGAGATGGAGATACGGCAGCTGCGGTACTTCGTGGCCGTCACCGACCAAGGCGGCTTCGCCCGGGCCGCCGAACACCTGCACATCGTCCAGCCGGCGGTCAGCCAGCAGATCGCCCGGCTGGAACGGGAGCTCGGCGTGCGTCTCTTCGAGCGCACCTCGCGCCGGGTCCGGCTGACCGGTGCCGGCGAGCGGCTGCTGCCCGAGGCGAGGGCGCTGCTGGCTGCCGAGGAACGGATCCTGCGCGTGGCCGGAGACATCGCGGCCGGCGCCAACGGGGTGCTGCGGCTGGGCACCAGCCAGGGGCTGGGCGAGCGCTTGGACCGCGTGCTGCAGAAGCTGCCGCCCGGGCAGCAGGTCAGGCTCAGCGCACTGCCGTTGGCACAGCGGCTGGCAGCCGTACGCGCCGGGGCGCTGGACGCCGCCTTCGTGCGGGCACTGAACGACGCACCCGGCCTCGAACTGCTCCCGGCGTGGACCGACCGCCTGGTCGTCGCGCTGCCCGCCGCTCATCCACTGGCCGCGAAGCCGGTGTTGGAGCTGGCGGACCTGGCCGGGCTTCCGCTCCGGTTCGCTCCCCGAGAGGACAATCCACCGTTGTACGACCTGCTCATGGCGGCCTGCCGGGAGGCCGGGTTCGAGCCGGTACGGGGAGCGCCGTTCACCAATGTTCAGGACACCATGGCCGAGATCGGCACCGGGGCGCCTTCCTGGACAGTGCTCTATCGCGCGGCTGCGGAGGACGTCCCGGTCCGGCGGGTAGCCATACGGCCACTCGCCGGACCGGTGGTGATCACCGCCCTCGCCGTCCTGCCGGGGGCTCCGGGGCCGGCGGTGCGGCGGCTCCTGAAGTCGGTCCACGCGGAAACGGACTGAGGGGCGGGGGCGCCGGTCCCGCGGTCGAATCAGCCCGTCCCGCGGTCAGGTCGGCCAGTCTCGCAATCGAATCAGCCCCTCCCGCGGTCAGGTCGGCCTGTCGCGCGGCCAGGACCGGCCTGTCCCGCAGTCAAAGCGGCCCGTCCTGGGGTCAGGATCCGTCCGGCCGGTGGCCAGGGATCGGCCCGCTCCCTACGGGGAGGGGATCAGAGAGCCTCAAGTCCCTTGCCAGTCACGGCCACCAGTGTCTTTTGGCGGTGTTCCTCGCCGGAGGCGATCTCGAGGACGGCACGGGCGACCCCGGCGGCGTCGAGCGGCACCGGGAAGCGGTCCTTCAGATAAGCCTCCGCCGACTGGCCGCTCTCGGCACCGTACGCGGCGGCCGCGGCCTCACCGATCGTGGTGCCCACCAGCAACTGGCCCGGGACCAGGGCGACGAACCGGATGCCGAGTCCGCGGGCGTCGGCAGCGGACTGGAGGTAGGCGGCCAGGAACATCTGCGTCCGCTTGGCGCCCGCATAGCCACCCGACAGTGGTGAGCCGCCAAGCCCCGCCCCACTCGACACGATCACCACCGTCGAGTCCGCCCGCAGCGGGCGTGTCAGTGCGGCCCGGCCCACCTCGAAGGCGATCTTGACGTCGACGTTCCACGGCGCCGAGAACGACTCCCAGCTCTGCTCCCCGATGGGCGCTATCCGCGGACGCGTCCCCGCGGTGACCACGACGAGATCCGGGTCGGCCTCGTCGAGGAGCGCGGCGACCTGCGCGGGATCCGTGGCGTCCCGCTCATGGCCGGTGGCCAGAACATCGACTCCGACGGCGGTGAGGGCATGGGCGGTGGCGCGGCCCACGCCGCTGCCGGCGCCGATGACGAGGGCGTTGCGGATGGTCATGGTGTTCCTCCGTGAATCGGAAGGCGCGGACCGGGCTCGCGCGCCATCGGGCTCGGGATATCGGCAGTGATGCCGTCGATACGTGTCACTTGCTGCCGTACTCGTCGTGACGGCGCCACCACATGCCGGTCTCGTTGCGGCCGAGCGGGGCGCGGTCGAGCCATTGGTACATGCCCCACAGGCCGTCGACGCCGCGCTCGTACGCCGAGTAGGTGTGGTAGACCACCCCGTCCTCACGCGCGAACGCGCTCAGCCCCGGTCCCTCTCTCCGGTACGTGTCCCAGTCTGTTCCCACGCTCGACGCGAACTCGGCGAGCTGGACTCCCAGTTCGCCGGATGGCAGCCGGAGGTCCCTGTTCTCACGGTAGTTGTACGTGACGGCTCCCGCGCGCCACTCCTCCTCGGTGTGGGCCACCCCGAAGTCGTAGTTGAAGTCGCTGCCGTACGACGACGCCCAGGGGAAATTCCAGCCCATCCGCCGCTTGTACGCCTGCAGTTTCGCAAGCGGTGCCCGCGACACCGCGCAGAGCGTGACGTCGTGATGCGCGAGGTGGACGACGGAGCCGTCGAAACCGTCAGCGATCGCCGAGCAGGACCGGCATCCCGCCTTGTATTCGGGCCCGAACATGAAGTGGTAGACGAGGAGTTGGGAGCGCCCGGCGAAGAGGTCGTCCAGGGACGCCGGGCCCTCTTCGGTCTCGAAGCGGTACTCCTTGTCGACACGGACCCACGGCAATTCCTGCCGCCGCCGCGCCAGTTCGTCGCCACGCCGGGTCAGCTCCTTCTCGGCTTCGAGCAGGTCCAGCCTGGCCGTGAGCCACTCCTCATGGGTTCCCGTCTTGTGGTCTGTCATGGTCTCTCGCTTTCTTGTGCTTCTTGTCGCTTCTTCTTGTTCATCGGATGTGTGCGGTCCGCGCCGTCGATGACGTCTCACATCGATGGCATGAGACCGGGAACGGACGAGGGCGCGGCCAGGATCAGGAGTCCGAGTCCGACGATCGCCAGCCCCGACGGCACATCGAGGGCGGCTCTCGCGGGCAGCAGCTTCTGCGCGAGGACGAGGACGGCGATCAGGGACATCCAGGTGAGGCTCATGACGCCCAGCGCGAGCAGCATCAGCATCAGCCCGATGCACGAGCCGACGCAGGAGAGCCCGAACGCCAGCCCGGAGCGGACGCCCTCGTGGCAGTGCCGCCGGAAGTGCCGCTTGAGCGGCGTGAGTTCGTAGGCGCCTGCCGCGATCACCACCACGCCGGCGGTGAACGACCCGTGCGGGCGGTACACCGCGTATCCGGCGGCGCCGACGAGGGCCCAGACGGCGAGATACGACCCGACGAACAGCGGCACGGCGGCCAATGCGCGACCGCCGTGGGCGTGGGCTTGCCGCAGGGCCGCCGGTGTGGCGCCCGGCAGCATCATCGCCGCCATCATCGGAACCCACAGGGCGGCGAAGGAGCCGAAGGAACCGAGCCGGGTCGCCACGCCCATGTCCATCGCCCCGTTCATCTGCCGGACAGCGATGGCCCAGGACACGGCGGTGAGCACGAGCATCGCCACGGTGGTGAGCACGAGCATCGCCACGGCGGTGAGCACGAGCATCGCCACGGTGGTGAGCCGGAGCGTCGCCGTCGGCGCAACCCCAGTCGCGGGCGTCCGGGTCCTCGCCACGCCGCCGACATCTGCGTCGGCTCTGCCCGGCTCAGGACTTGTCACGCTGCGTCGCCGAGAGTTCCGCCAACTGCAGTTCCAGGGCCTTGGCCACGCCTCCGCGCCAGCCGTCGGCCAGCGACTGGGACGCGGGGTCGGGGAAGATGTCCTCCTCGTCCTTCTCCACCCCGTCGAAGACGGCCCGCGCGACGGACTCGGCGGACGCCTTCGGGGCGTCGATGCCCCTGCTCATCTCGGTGTCCACGGGGCCGGTCAGCACGGCGTGCACACGCACGCCCTGTTCCGCCAGCAGGGTGCGCAGGGACTGTGTCAGGGAGAACGCGGCCGCCTTGGAGACCGAGTAGGACGCAATCAACGGGAAGGGGGCGAGGCTGTTGATCGACAGGTTGTTGACGATCGCTCCTTTGGAGCGGAGCAGCAGCGGGAGGAACGCCCCCGTCACCTCATAGGTGCCGAAGAGATTGACGGCGAGGTGCCGTTCGAGGACGGAGCGGTCGCTCAGGTCGTCGTAGAGCGCGATACCGGCGTTGTTGACGAGCACGTCGAGGGCGCCGTGGGATTCGACCTCCTCGGCGGCCCGGCGCAACTGGTCCGCGTCGGTCACGTCCAGCGTCAGGGGAGTGACCCGCTCGTCCGGGTGGTCCAGCGGCACGCGCGTACCGACGTACACCCGCGCCGCGCCCCTCCTCAGGGCCTCCTCGACCAGCGCCCGGCCGATGCCGCGGTTGCCTCCGGTGATCAGTACTGCACTGCCCGCGATGTTCGTCATGGTGACGATCTCCTTTGTTCCTCGTGAAATGCGGTGTGGAAGCCGGTGTGAAATGCGGTCGCTTGTTGAGACACGGCCGCATCGAGGAAGTCACCGATGACTTTTCGGCCCGGACGGTGTCCTTATCGGGAGGATGAGTCGACGAGGCGAAGCGAGGATGTCGTGGTGATCGAATCGACCCTGGCGCGGGCGCGGGCGGGCGACGGGGAGGCGTTCCGTGAGCTCACCGAGCCCTACCGGCGTGAGCTCCAGGCGCACTGCTACCGGATGCTCGGCTCCGTGCAGGACGCGGAGGACACAGTCCAGGAGACCCTGCTTGCCGCCTGGCGCGGGCTCGGGGGATTCCAGGGGCGGGCCTCGGTACGCGCCTGGCTGTACCGCATCGCGACCAACCGCTGCCTGAACGCGCTGCGCGACACGGCCCGCCGCCCCCGCCCCCAGCAGCCCGCGGCCGGTCCCCCGCTCGACGTGCCCGAGCCGACGCGCCGCTTGGAACCGCTGTGGTTCGAGCCCTACCCGGACACCCTGCTGGAGGACCTGCCGGACACGGCGCCGGGACCGGACGCCCGCTACGAGTCGAGGGAATCGCTGGCCCTGGCCTTCGTGGCAGGACTCCAGCGTCTGCCGCCGCGGCAGCGCGCGGTGCTGGTGCTGCGCGACGTGCTCGGTTTCCGCACGGCGGAGGTGGCCGACCTGCTCGACAGCAGCGGCGTCTCGGTGAACAGCGCTCTGCAGCGGGCGCGCTCGGCCCTGGACGGCCAGTTGCCCGCGCGCGATCGCGACCGGGCGCCCCTGCCTCGCTCACCGCGTGAACGCGAGCTCGTCGGGCGGTTCGTGGACGCAATGGAGAACTCCGACGTCGACAGGCTGGTCGCCCTGCTGGCCGATGACGCCTGGCTGACGATGCCGCCCGAGCCCCTCGAGTACCAGGGACGCGTGGCCATCGCCCAGTTCTACGAGACCCTCGCCTGGTGGGGCGGCAAAGCGCTCCGGCTGGTGCCCACGCGGGCGAACGGCCAGCCGGCGTTCGGCTCCTACCTGCGCGATCCCACCAGCCCGATCGCGCACGCGTACGGGCTGGTGGTGCTCTCGCTGGAGGGCGACCGGATCTCCGCCATCACCCGCTTCGGTGACAACGGCCTCTTCCCAATGTTGGGCCTGCCCCCAACGCTCCGCGACTAGCGTCTGGGCTTGATCCGCTGCTGGCCAAATGCCCGCCGCCGAGAGCGAGCCGGTGCAGTTCTGGCTGTCCAGCCTGCCCTCCGGCATCCCCCTGGCCACCCTGGTGCGGCTGACCAAGCTGCGCTGGCGCATCGAACACGACTACCGCGAGATGAGACAGGCCCTGGGACTTGCCCACTTCGAAGGCCGCACCTGGGGCGGCTGGCTCTACCGCGTCACCCTGGTCTCCGCCGCCCACGCCTTCTGCACCCGGCAACGGCTGGCGCAAGACCCAAAAGACGCGGTGCACGACTGAGCCTCTACCAGGTCGTGCGCGAACTGCAGACACTCCTCCCCCGCTGGGCCGGTACTGCCCCACCTGCCACCGCGACATACCCCCATGCGGACCTGACCAAGCCCTACTAGGCGCCCGGTCAGCGTGGGACGGGGCGGCCCAGGCCAGCGGCGCAAGACCACCCGTGTGACTGTCCGCAGCGCGTCGGACACTCTCAGGTATCCTCGGCCGGGCCGTCATCCGCATGCTGAGATAAAATAAGGCGAAACCGTGTGCGCCCGCCGTCCCCTCGCGGCTCGGCCGCCCGACGGTGCGGCACGGTGGTACCCGCTCGGTCAGCGGGCAATCCACGCCAACAGGCCCAGGGGACGGTTGCCTTCCCGTAGGTCCGTTCTCCCGTAGGTCGGTTTCCATGGACCTCAACACCATCACCGAAGTAATCCGGCAGCCGTCCGAGCAGCCAGGCATGGACTGGCACGAGGGCGACGCCTGGCTCGCAGGCGGAACATGGCTCTATTCAACGGAGCAGCCGGACCTGCGACGGCTGATCGACCTGACGGCGTTGCGTTGGGAGCCTCTTGTTCCGACGGACGAGGGTCTGGAGATCAGCGCCACCTGCACCATTCGCGACCTGTACGCCTTCCCATGGCCGGAGACATGGACCGCCGGAATACTCTTCCGGAAGAGCTGCGAGGCATTCCTGTCCTCGTTCAAGGTCTGGAACGCGGCGACCGTCGGCGGAAACATCTGCATGTCCTTGCCCGCCGGCCCGATGATCACGTTGACGGTCGCGCTCGAGGCGCGGTACGAGCTGTGGGCGCCCGACGGCTCCGTACGCTTCGTCGACGCCCTCGATTTCGTCACGGGCGACCACTGCAACATTCTCGCCCCCGGGGAGATCCTCCGGCGCATCACCATTCCGGAGTACGCGCTGCGCAAACGCACCGCGCACCGTCGCTTCACGCTGACCCGGCTCGGCCGCTCAACGGTGTTCCTCGTCGGCACGCAACGCCCGGGAGGGAATGACCTGCTGCTCACCGTCACCGCCGGCACCACACGGCCGGTCCGCGTCGCCTTCGTCTCCCTGCCCGATGCCCGAACCCTGCGGCAGAGCATCGACGCCGTGCCTGCCGACGTCTGGTTCGCCGATCCCAACGGGACCCCCGACCACCGTCTGCACCTGTCACGGCACTTCGCCGAAGAGATCCGCCGCGAACTCACGGCTGGGGACCTGCCATGACCTACATCGTGAACGGCCGGACATTCGACCGGGAACCGGCCCCGGGCCAGTGTCTGCGCACGTTCCTGCGCGCACTCGGCCACTTCGGCGTCAAGAAGGGGTGTGACGCGGGCGACTGCGGCGCCTGCACGGTGTGGCTGGACGGCGTACCGGTACACAGCTGCATCACCCCCGCCTTCCGCGCAAACGGCTGTGAAGTGACCACGATCGAGGGCCTCGGGCGACCAGGCGCCCTGCATGCCATGCAGCGGCAGTTCAAGGACGCCCCTGGGTTCCAGTGCGGTTTCTGCACCGCAGGGATGATCATGACGTCGGCGACCTTCACCGAGGATCAGAAGGCAGATCTGCCACAGGCGTTGAAGGGTAACCTCTGCCGCTGTACCGGATACCGGGCGATCGAGGACGCCGTGAAGGGCGTCAGTGCGGTGGAGACGGCAGCACCGGGCAAGGCCGTCGGGACGAGCGTCGGCGCGCCCGCGGGCCATGACGTGGTGACCGGTCACGCCGAGTTCACCATGGACACGCGCATCGACGGCATGCTGCACCTGAAGGTGCTGCACTCGCCCCACGCCCACGCCCGGATCCTCTCGATCGACAAGAGCGCCGCCCTCGCCGTGCCCGGCGTGCATCGGGTCTACACCTGGGAAGACGTACCCCGCAGACGCTTCTCCACGGCGATCCACACCGACCACCTGGTCGACCCGGACGACACCTACATCCTCGATGACACGGTCCGCTTCGCCGGTCAGCGCGTCGCCGCGGTCCTGGCCGACACGATCGGGGCGGCGGAGGAGGGCTGCCGGCGTCTCGCGGTCGAGTACGAGGTGCTGCCGGCGGTGTTCGACCCTGAGGCGGCGATGGCCGACGGCGCACCCCAGCTGCACGGCTCCCACGATCCGTTCGTCCGCGACCCCGGCCACAACATCCTGGTCGAACTCCACTCGCACATCGGTGACGTCGACGAGGGGTTCGCCGCGGCCGACGTGATCCACGAAGGCACGTACTTCTCACCGCGGGTGCAGCACGCACATCTGGAGACCCACGGTTCGATCGCCTGGATGGAGAACGGTCGGCTGAACGTCCGCACCAGTTCCCAGTCACCGTCGATCGCGAAAGTCAAGCTGGAGTACCTGTTCGCGCTGCGCCCGGACCAGGTGAGGGTTTTCTGCAAGCGCGTCGGCGGCGGATTCGGCGGCAAGCAGGAGGTGATCGCGGAGGACCTGGTCACGCTCGCCACCCTGGACACCGGACGGCCCACCTGTTTCGAGTACACCCGTGAGGAGGAGTTCACCACGGCCTCGCCGCGGCATCCGATGAGCCTGACGGTCAAGCTCGGCGCGAAGGCTGACGGAACGCTCACCGCCTTCCAGGTACGCAACGTGTCGAACACCGGCGCCTACGGCAACCACGGCGGCGAAACGCTGTACGCGGGCGGAGCAGCCGTCATGATCTACCGCTGCCCCAACAAGAAGTACGATACGCATACTCCGTCTACACGAACACCGTGCCGAGCGGGGCGCTGCGCGGTTACGGCATGACGCAGCCGGCGTTCGCCGTGGAGTCGGCGATGGACGAACTGGCCCGCGCCCTGCACATCCACCCGCTCGAACTGCGCCGGCGCAACATCGTGCGGCCGGGTGAGCCCCTGCTCGCGATGCACGAGGGCCCCGACGACGTGATCTTCACCGAGGACGGCCTCGCCCGGTGCATCGACCTGGTGGGCGACGCCCTGGCTCGTACGGCCGACCAGCTGCCCCCCGGCCCCGAGTGGCTCGTCGGAGCCGGCGTGGCGAGTTCCCTGCACGAGACCGCGCCCCCGACGGACCACCTCTCCGAGGCATGGGTCACGCTCGGCGACGATCTCATCTACGAACTGGCCGTCGGCACCCCCGAGTTCGGGGAGGGAACCTCCACGGCCCATGTCCAGATCGCAGCCAACCAGCTGGGCACGACACCGTCACGGATCCGTCTGGTACAGTCCGACACCGACCGCACGGGATTCGACACCGGTGCCTTCGCCAGCGCGGGCCTCTTCGTGGCGGGCAATGCGGTCCTGCAGGCGGCCAATGGCGTGCGCGACCGCATTCTGCACTTCGCCGCCGCGCACACGGGCATCCATGTCGTGATGTGCACGATGGACGACGACGGTGTCGTCTGCGGGGACCGGCGGGTGTCACTGGCCGAACTCGTCGCGCTGGCCCGGAGTCGTGGAATCCGCTTCACCGCCGCCCGCAAGGCATACGGCTCACCCCGGAGCGTCACCTCCAACACGCAGGGGTTCCGGGTCGCCGTGCACCGCATGACGGGTGAGATACGGATCCTGTACAGCGTGCAGGCGGCCGACGCCGGGGTGATCATCAACCCGGCGCAGGTTCGAGGACAGGTGGAGGGCGGTGTCGCCCAGGGAATCGGCTTCGCGCTGACCGAGAACCATCAGGTCGACGGCAACGGCGTCATGGTCAACCCGAACCTCCGAAATTACCGCATCCCCACCTACGCCGACATCCCCCGCACCGAGGTCCTCCTAGTGGGCTCGGCGGATTCGGCCGGGCCCCTGCGCGCGAAGGGGATGGCGGAGTGCTGCATCAACCCCGTGGCCCCCGCCCTCGCGAACGCGGTGCATGACGCCACGGGTGTCCGCTACCGTGCGCTGCCGCTGACTCCGGAACGCATCTACGGCCGACTCCCTGCGGAGCAGTCGGTGTCGACAGGTTGAGCCACCATGAACACCGAAGAGAACCTGGCCGCCGCAGCGACGGCGATCATCGGCCAGAAGGTCCTGTCCGGGATGGAGCGGGAGTTCGAGTCATGGCAGGAGGATCTCAACGGCGCGGCCGCCTACTACCCTGGTTTCCTCGGCGCCGAGGTCTCCCCGCCGACGGCGCTGCAGTCCGATTGGGTCGTCGTGTACCGGTTCGACTCGGTGGCGCATCTGCAGGCGTGGATCAACAGTGCGACCAGGCAGACATATCTCGACGTCGGCGCCAAGTAATTCGACGGTCCAGCGACCCCGCAGGTGGTCAGCAGCGGCACCCAGTCACTGGACCCGCTGGTCACCGTGGTGGTCACTCACCGCGGCTCCCCGAACCACGTCGACGACTTCCTCGCCTGGCAGCACCACTTGGTCCAGGAGGAGAACAAGTTCGAGGGGTTTCGCGGGACCGAGCTCTTCCGCCCCATCGAGGGCTTCAGGAGGAATGGACCACGCTGTACCGCTACGACAGCGCGGAACACCTCGACGCGTGGCTGACGTCGCAACAACGGCAGCGGATCCTGGCCGAGGGCCAGAAGTTCAGCGACTTCCAACTGCGTACGATCGACAACTCGTTCGGCAGTTGGTTCGCCTTCGAGGGCGACGGCAAGGAGGCACCGTCGCCACCCTCCGAGACCAGGACCTCCCTCGCGGTCTGGGTCGGCCTGTACCCGACGGTCGTGCTGCTGACGCTTGCTCTGTCCCCGCTGCACATGCCGCTCTGGATCGGCCTACTTGTGGGCAACCTGCTGTCGAGTTCCATGAGCTTCCTGACCAAGCCCTACTAGGCACTGTTTCTCGGATCTCCCTTCGCGGGGTGGTGTGTTGGGGGCAGGCTGGCTCCATGGGACGTGGAGACCTGACGAATGCGGAGTGGGA
>NZ_JBEXPK010000115.1:0-17874 GCF_040612015.1 Streptomyces sp. NPDC006476
CAGCGTGAAAGGGAGGTCGTCGTCATGTCCGGAAGATTCCCGTGTGGGTGAACGACTCGAACCTCAAACGATCACCGAAGGTTTAATTTCAAGCTCAAGGAGCGCGGCGCGAAGCCCAGGTCGTAGGAATTGCCGTCGAAGGTCGAAAACACCGAAGGACGTAAGCCCCAAATCGCCTCGGACAGCGCTTCCTTGGGTTCTTCTTGGTGTTCTCATTCCCCTGGCATGAACTGTTCATCGAAAGAGTGGCCCCTACCGTGTGATCCAATTCCGTGCCTCCGCCGCGGCTCGGTCTACGCGGATCACCGGCGACCGACCACACATGCGAAGAACCGCATCGCAGGGGGTTCCATGAGATCCAACCGCGCCAAACTTCGCGCGGTGAGCATGGCGGCGACGCTGCCCATGATCACCGGCGCGCTGGCGCTCGGCATACCCGCGGCGCATGCCGCGGACAACCCGGCCCGTGACTCTCTGGCGGGCACCAAGCCCGCCTGGGCCACGGCCAAGGCGGACAAGGGCGACGCCTCGAACGCCGCCCAGGTGAAGCTCCGGGTGTACCTGGCCGGCCGGAACGCGACGGGTCTCGCCGCGTACGCCAAGGCCGTGTCCGACCCGAGCTCGCCGCAGTACGGCAAGTACCTGAGCGCCAAGAAGGCGCAGACCGCGTTCGGCGCGACCAAGGCCCAGGTGGCCGCGGTCAAGTCGTGGCTGACGGCCAACGGCCTGAAGGTCACCGGTGTCACGCAGCACTACGTCTCCGTCGCCGGTGACGTGGCCGCCGCCGAGAAGACGTTCGGCACCCAGCTGCACAACTTCGCCAAGGGCTCGAAGACCTACCGCGCGCCGTCGAAGACGGCCTCGGTGCCGGACAGCCTCAAGGGTGCCGTCCTGACCGTCACCGGTCTGGACAACGCCCCCCACAAGGCGAGCCACGACGACCAGCTGCCGGGTCCCGGCGCCGTGTTCAAGAACTCCGGGCCGTTCTCCTCGTACTACGGCTCGAACATCGCGAGCACGCTGCCGGACGCGTACGGCACGAAGATCCCGTACGCCATCGAGGGCTACACCGGCAAGCAGCTGCGTGCCGCCTACGGTGCGGGCAAGTACACGGGCAAGGGGGTGCGCGTCGCCATCACGGACGCGTACGCCTCGCCGACCATCGCCTTCGACGCGCAGACGTACGCGAAGAAGCACGGTGACGCGGCCTGGAAGACCGGCCAGCTGAAGCAGGTGCTGCCCAAGAACTACACGAACACGGGCCCTGACGAGTGCGACGCCTCCGGCTGGTACGGCGAGGAGACCCTCGACGTCGAGGCCGTGCACGCGGTCGCGCCGGACGCGCACGTCACGTACGTGGGCGGCGCGTCCTGCCTGGACGACGACCTGCTGGACTCGCTGAGCAAGGTGGTCGACCACCACCTCGCCGACATCGTCTCCAACTCGTGGGGCGACATCGAGGCCAACCAGACGCCGGACCTCGCGGCCGCCTACGACCAGGTGTTCCAGTTCGGCGCGGTCGAGGGCATCGGCTTCTACTTCTCCTCCGGTGACAACGGCGACGAGGTCGCCCACACCAACACGAAGCAGGTCGACACCCCCGCCAACTCGGCCTGGGTGACGGCGGTCGGCGGTACCTCGCTCGCGGTCGGCAAGGGCGACACGTACCAGTGGGAGACCGGCTGGGGCACCGAGAAGGCCCTGCTGTCCGCGGACGGCAAGAGCTGGACCAACTTCCCCGGCGCGTTCACCTCGGGTGCGGGCGGTGGCACCAGCAAGACGGTCGCCGAGCCGTACTACCAGAAGGGTGTCGTCCCGGACGCGCTCGCCAAGGCCAACAACGCCGCCGGCAACCGCGTCGTCCCGGACATCGCGGCCATCGCCGACCCCAACACCGGTTTCAAGGTCGGCCAGACGCAGACCTTCCCGGACGGGTCGGAGCAGTACAGCGAGTACCGCATCGGCGGCACCTCGCTCGCCGCTCCGGTGATCGCGGCCGTCCAGGCCCTGGCCCAGGAGGCGCGTGGCGGCAAGGCGATCGGTTTCGCCAACCCGGAGATCTACGCCCGCTACAACAAGGGTGTGTACCACGACGTCACCGACAAGCCGACCGGCAAGGACCTCGCGGTCGCCCGTGTCGACTTCGCCAACAGCGTCGACGCCTCGGGCGGTCTGATCACCTCGGTTCGCAGCCTCGGCAAGGACAGCTCGCTGTCCGCGGTCAAGGGCTACGACGACGTCACCGGCGTCGGCACGCCCGCGAACGGCTACGTCGAGTCGTACCGGAAGCACTGAGCCTTTCCGGTGATCGTGCGCCCGTTCCCCTCGGGGAGCGGGCGCACACGTATACCCGGCGGGGGTAGCCTGCGGTCATGACCCCGCCGCGGAGACAGACGTACGGACGGCTGCCGCTGTTCGCGCCGCTGCCCCTCGGCATCGTCATCGCCTCCGAGCCGGTCATGAGCACCGGCCCGTCGTTCATCACCAGTCCGTCCTTGAGCAGCGGCCCGTCCGCCATGGCCGGCACGGACCCCGCGTCCGTGTGCCTGGCGTCGCTGAGCCCCTTCACGCTCCTCCTGCTGCCGGCCGCCGGTCTCGTCAGTGCTGCGCACATAGGCCCGCACACCGGCCGCTTCGCGCTGCCCGCGTGATCTCACCCGTTCGGGGTGGGAACCTCCGCGCCGTCGGCGGTGTACCAGAAGCAGCAGATGCGTCCAGGCCAGCCCTTCGCACCCCCTATGACGAGGTGTCAGCACATCATGCGTACTCCCACGCGCCGTTCCGTCCTCGGCGCATCCATCACCGTCGCCGGGGCGGGATTCCTGGCCGCCTGCTCGGGCTCGGGATCCTCCGGACACAGCGGCTCCGCGGCGAGCGATCCCAAGGGCTACGTCGACCCGGCCGGCAAGGAGGTCGCCGCCGCGGAGCAGCGGCGCGCGGCGAGCGGACGCGGCGCGGTGCGCACGATCCGCCTCACCGCCACCCGGTCCTCGCTGGACCTCGGCGAGCGCAAGGTCACCTCCTGGTCGTACGGCGGCGCCCTGCCCGGCAAGGAGATGCGCGTCACCGCGGGCGACACCCTCGCCGTGACCCTGGCCAACCACCTCCCCGACACCACGTCCCTGCACTGGCACGGCATCGCCCTGCGCAACGACATGGACGGCGTCCCCGGCCTCACCCAGCGCGCGATCGAACCGGGCGCGGACTTCGCCTACCGCTTCACGGTCCCGCACCCGGGCACGTACTGGTTCCATCCGCACTCGGGCGTCCAGCTCGACCGCGGAATGTACGCGCCACTGATCGTGGAGGACCCCAAGGAGCCCCTGTCCTACGACAAGGAGTGGGTGGTCGTCCTGGACGACTGGCTGGACGGGGTGGACGGCACGACCCCGGACGCCGTGTTCGCGCAGCTGACCGGCGGCAGGGGCATGAGCATGGGCGGCGGCACGGGCGACGCGGACAGCGGTATGTCCCACATGTCGATGCGCGAGCAGAGCTCGCCGTCACCCTCGCCCTCCGCCCGGTCCCGGATGATGGCGGGCGGCCACAGCGACCTGCTGGGCGGTGACGCCGGCGATGTCGAGTACCCGTACTTCCTGATCAACGGGCGTACCGCGAAGGCGCCTTCGGCCTTCAAGGCGCGACCCGGGGACCGGATCCGCATCCGGTTCGTCAACGCCGGCGGGGACACGGCCTTCCGGGTCGCCCTCGGCGGGCACGAGATGACGGTGACGCACACGGACGGCCACCCGGTCAAGCATGCGCGGACGGACGCGCTGCTGATCGGCATGGGCGAGCGCTACGACGTGCTGGTGACCGCCGGTGACGGTGTCTTCCCGCTGACCGCGCTGGCCGAGGGCAAGAAGGCGTCGACGATGGCTGTGCTGCGGACGGGGAGCGGCGGCACGCCCTCGACCACCACCCGTCCGAACGAGCTGGACGGAAGGCTGCTGACCGCGGACCGGCTGAGGGCGGACCAGTCCGTGGCGCTGAAGCGCAAGAGCCCGGACCGGACGATCAGGCTCCGGCTCACCGGCAGGATGCCGCGGTACGACTGGGCCTTCGACGGCAAGCCGTACACGCCCTCGCAGCGCCATCCGGTGCGGGCCGGTGAGCGGGTCCGGCTGGAGTTCGTGAACTCCACGGCCATGTGGCACCCGCTCCATGTACATGGACACACCTTCGCCCTGGCCGATGTGACGGGAGGTCCGCGCAAGGACACGGCGATCGTGCTGCCGAGGAAGACCCTCAGAGTCGACTTCGACGCCGACAACCCGGGGCTGTGGATGGTCCACTGCCACAACGTCTACCACGCGGAGGCGGGGATGATGACCGTGCTGGGCTACGAGAGCTGACGGCCCGAGCGGGCGGCGCGGGGTGCGCCCCGCACCCCGCCTCACGGATCGCGTCGCTCTGACGATTACACTGCATTCCGTGCCTCAGTCGAACTTCTGGTCCATTTATCAGCACGGGTTCGCACGCGTCGCCGCCTGTACGGGTCACACCGTCATCGCGGATCCGCCCGCCAACGCCGAAGCGGTGCTGCGCCAGGCGCGCAGATGCGCCGAGGAGGGGGTCGCCGTCGCCGTCTTCCCGGAGATGGGGTTGTGCGGCTACTCGATCGAGGATCTCCTGCTGCAGGACGCGCTGCTCGACCAGGTCGAGGACGCGGTCGCGGAAGTGGTCGCCGGATCGGCCGAGTTGCTGCCGGTGCTGGTCGTCGGTGCTCCGCTGCGCCACCGCAACCGGGTCTACAACTGCGCGGTGGTGGTGCACCGCGGCCGGGTCCTCGGGGTCGTGCCGAAGTCGTACCCGCCGAACTACCGGGAGTTCTACGAGCGCCGGCAGATCGGCGACGGCGCGGACGAGCGAGGCGGATCGATCCGCCTGGGCGGTGAGAGCGTGCCGTTCGGCGTGGATCTGCTGTTCACCGCCGAGGACGTGCCGGGCCTGGTGCTGTTCGCGGAGATCTGCGAGGACATGTGGGTCCCGGTGCCGCCCAGCGCGGAGGCGGCCCTCGCCGGCGCGACCGTCCTGGTCAACCTCTCGGGCAGCCCCATCACGGTCGGGCGGGCCGAGGACCGCAAGCTGCTGTGCCGCTCGGCGTCCTCGCGCTGCCTGGCCGCGTACGTCTACGCGGCGGCGGGCCTGGGCGAGTCGACGACCGACCTGTCCTGGGACGGGCAGGCCATGGTCTACGAGAACGGTGTGCTGCTGGCCGAGACCGAGCGTTTCCCGCTCGGCGACGAGTACGCCGTGGCCGACGTGGACCTGGACCTGCTGCGGCAGGAGCGTTTGCGGATGGGCACGTTCGACGACAACCGCCGTACGCACAGCGCGCGGACCGGTGACTTCCGGACGGTGTCCTTCGAACTCGCCCCGCCGCAGACGGATCTGGGGCTCAAGCGCCGTGTCGAGCGGTTCCCGTTCGTGCCGGCCGACGCCGAGCGGCTCGCCCAGGACTGCTACGAGGCGTACAACATCCAGGTCGAGGGCTTGCAGCAGCGGCTCGCGGCGATCGGCGGCCCGAAGGTGGTCATCGGGGTGTCCGGCGGTCTGGACTCCACCCACGCGCTGATCGTCGCCGCCCGGGCGATGGACCGGGCCGGGCGTCCGCGCAGCGACATCCTGGCCTGGACGCTGCCCGGTTTCGCCACCAGCGACCACACCAAGGACAACGCCCACAAGCTGATGGCGGCGCTCGGGGTCACCGCGGCCGAGCTGGACATCACGCCGACCGCGCGGCTGATGCTGCAGGAGATGGGGCATCCCTTCGCCTCCGGTGAGCCGGTGTACGACGTCACCTTCGAGAACGTGCAGGCGGGGCTGCGCACCGACTACCTGTTCCGGCTGGCCAACCAGCGGGGCGGCATCGTGCTCGGCACGGGTGACCTCTCGGAGCTGGCGCTGGGCTGGTCCACGTACGGCGTGGGCGACCAGATGAGCCACTACAACGTCAACTCGGGCGTGCCGAAGACGCTGATCCAGCATCTGATCCGGTGGGTCATCACCAGCGGCCAGCACGACGAGGAGACGGGCCGGACGCTCGCCGCGATCCTCGACACCGAGATCAGCCCGGAGCTGGTGCCGGGTGAGGAGATGCAGTCCACCGAGTCGAAGATCGGGCCGTACGCGCTGCACGACTTCACGCTGTTCCACGTGCTGCGCTACGGCTTCCGGCCGTCGAAGATCGCCTTCCTGGCCTGGCACGCCTGGCACGACCCGAAGACGGGCGCCTGGCCGCCGAACTTCCCCGAGGCCAAGCGGGTGGCGTACGACCTGCCGGAGATCCGCCACTGGCTGGAGGTCTTCTGCCGACGCTTCTTCGCCTTCGCCCAGTTCAAGCGCTCGGCGATGCCGAACGGACCCAAGGTCTCGGCGGGCGGTTCGCTGTCGCCGCGGGGTGACTGGCGGGCGCCGAGCGACAGTTCGGCGCGGGCTTGGCTGCGAGATCTGGAGCGGTTCGACTGAGGCCGTCCCGTAACTGTTGATCGTCATCCGGTGGCGGCGTCGTTGTTCCCGAGGGCTGATGACCAGTACGAGACCCGTTGCGTGATCCGGTGAGTCCGCAAGAGTTCGAGCAAGCCAGACAGGCACCTGCCGAGGCACAGGTGAGGCTGGTCAACGCCGTACGGAGATCACTGAGTCGAGATCAAGAGGGACTGCCCTTCGGAATCGGTGGGTGAGGGACCGGCCGCCCTCCCCCTCAGCAGATCACTGCGTCAGGTAGGCGGGAGACACCGCTGCCGTGCTGATGCGCCGGGGCTTGCCTGTGCCGTCCGCGGGGATGGTGTACAGGTCTGCTCCGTAGTCGCCCGGGAGGGCGTAGACCAGGGTGTGGTTGTCGCGCCAGACTGCCTGGTCGTCCACGGATCGGGGCTCCGCGAGCGGGGTTTCGTGCATCGTGCGGAGGTCGAGGACGTACAGGCGCCAGGGGGCGTCCTTCGGGAGGCCCTTGACTCGTTTCTTGTAGGCGATGCGGGTGCCGTCGGGGGAGAGGGACGGGCATTCGACGTTTCGGTGGAGCGTTGTGACCGTTCGGGTGTGGAGGTCTCCCCGGACCAGGTAGGTGCTGCCACCCGTCGCCAGCGTCGCG
Source organism: Streptomyces sp. NPDC006476 (assembly GCF_040612015.1). Lineage (NCBI taxonomy): Bacteria > Bacillati > Actinomycetota > Actinomycetes > Kitasatosporales > Streptomycetaceae > Streptomyces > Streptomyces sp. NPDC006476. The sequence continues at coordinate 7,097 of NZ_JBEXPK010000115.1, forward strand.
TAGAAGGTGCGGTCGTCGCCTGCGAACGTCACGCCCCAGAAGTTGACGTCCGGGGCGTGGTAGACGTGGCCGTCCTTCAGGATGCGGTACGCCTCCAGGGACGAGGTCAGCTTCCCTGTGCGGACGTCCACGATCGCCGCTCGTGTCGAGAAGTTCGTGCCGGCGTACGAGTCGCCGCCCACGAAGGCCGTCCACGCGGCGAAGTGGCCCGTCGGGGAGACGCGGGCGCGAGAGGGAATGCCGGGGACGTCGTAGTGGGCCCGGGTGCGCAGGTGCGCGTCCAGGATCAGCGCGCGGTACGTGTCCGAGACCGGGCCGTGGACCGCCTGCAGGCACACTCCCGTGCCCGAAGCGGCGTAGAAGCGCAGGCACTTGACGCCCGAGGCGGTGCGGGGGCCCGAGGGGTCGGACGCCGGGACCGTGGTCAGTTCGTCGCGGTGCGGGCCCCACGCCATGTTGCGGAAGACCATGCGGCCGGGGGTCGTGAGCGTGACCGTCCCCGAGGTCACGCGGGGGCCGCCGGCCTGGGCCCGGTCCCGGCGTTCCGCGCGGGCCGAGGCGTGCAGGACCGACGCCACGGCCACCGCCGCCAGAGCGATCACGGCCGCCAGGAGGATCAGGACGCGGTTGCGTAGGGTCATCAGGCGTACTCCCGTGCCGTGGGGCGTAGGAACAGCAGGGACGCGGCCGCGCACGGCACCGGCACCGGCAGTGTCGTGCGGTCGCTCTCCGGCGTCATCAGGCTTTCTCCCGTGCCGCGGGACGGAGGAAGGCCAGGGACACGGTCGCGCACAGCAGCAGCGTCGCTGTCGACGTGAGCAGCGCCGTGCGGTCGCCCCACAGGGACCAGGCCGCGCCGAACCCCAGCGAGCAGGCGAAACGGGCCAGTGCCTGACCCGTCTGCACCACCGCGAGGCCCGACGAGCGCAGCGCCTCCGGCACGTTGTTCGAGGCCGCCGCCATCAGCACACCGTCGGTCGCCGCGTAGAAGGTGCCGTGCAGGAGCAGCACCGCGTACGGCAGGAACGTGCCGTGCCAGGAGGTGAGCAGGAGGGCGTAGGCGAGGAGCAGGGCGCCGTGGCCGGCCAGGAAGACCCGCCGACTGCCTACCCGGTCGGCCAGCCGGCCCAGCGGTACCGCCAGCAGCAGGAACGCCGCCGCCGTGCCGAGGGGGAGGAGGGCGAACCAGCGGTCGGGGACGCCGAGACGGCGTTGCAGGAGCAGGTACACGAAGGAGTCGCTCACCGTCGCCAGGCCCAGCAGCAGCGCGCAGACGGTGATGCGGCGGACGTCCCGGTGGCGGAGCAGGCCGACCGCGGCGCGCAGCGTGGGGCGTACGGCCGCCTCGATCGCCGGCGCGGGCGACGATCCCGGTACGAACAGCACCAGGACCAGCACCCCGGCCACCGCCACGCAGAAGCTCACCGTGAACACTGCGTCGTAGCCGTCCACCGTGGCCCGCAGGATCAGGAACGCCGCCAGTGGGCCGAGCAGCGCGCCCGCCGTGTCCATCGCGCGGTGCACACCGAAGGCGCGGCCCCGGGTCTCGGGCGTGGTGGACAGGGAGATCAGCGCGTCGCGCGGGGCCGTACGCAGCCCCTTGCCCGTGCGGTCGGCGGCCAGGACCAGGCCGATGGGGGTGAGGGAGTGGGCCAGCAGCAGGAGGGGCTTGCAGAGGGCCGAGATGCCGTAACCGAGGCCCGCCACCCACTTGTGGCGGCCGCCGCCCCGGTCGGCCAGATGGCCGCCGGCCAGGCGTACGAGCGCCGAGAAGCCGTTGTAGATGCCGTCCAGGAGCCCGAAGCCCAGCGGGGACAGGCCCAGGCCCGCCACCAGGTACAGGGGGAGGACGGCCGTCACCATCTCCGAGGAGACGTCCGTGATCAGGCTGACCGTGCCGAGCGCGAGGACGGTGGGTGCGACCGCGGCACGGCGCCGCCCGGCCGGTGTGGGCCGGGCGGCGCCCTCCGCGGACGCCGGCTTGCTCGCGCGGCTGTCCGCTACGTACACCTCAGGACGCCCAGATGCCGGTGATGTCCTGGGCGGAGGCCGCGTTGCCCGCGTGCGCGGACAGGCCCTGGGTGTCCTCCAGGGTGCGCAGCAGGTCGTAGTGGTTGTAGGTGGTGGAGGAGGACGAACCCGCGGTGACCGGCTGGCCGTACAGGACCGTCGGGATGCGGTTGCCGGAGAGGCGGTTGTCCTCGTCGAAGGTGATGACGAGGAGGCTGTTGTGGGTCTTGGCCCAGGTGGCGTAGCCGCCCAGGTTGTTCTTCAGCCAGGTGTCACCGGTGGACACCGAGCAGTCGTGCATGTCGCTGCACAGGTTGGGGGTGACGAAGGAGATCTGCGGCAGCGTCGAGTAGTCCGTGGGGAACTGCGCGAACGTCTTCGCGCTGGAGGTCGGCACGTTCTTGAAGCCGAACCACGGGTCGTGCTTCTGCGCGTAGTTGCCGCTGCTGCACGTGGTCGAGCCCTGGCTGGGCAGTGACTCGTTGTAGCTGGCCCAGGTGCGGCCCGCGGCGATCGCCTCGGAGGCCAGGTTGGCGGCGGAGGAGAAGCCCGGGGTGACGCAGCTGTCGTCGGTGACGCCCTGGGTGGAGCCGGAGAACAGGGCGTAGTAGTTCGGCTGGCTCGGGTGGGTGATCGCGTACGACTGGGTCAGGTTGGCGCCGCCGGTCTTCAGGGAGTTGATGTACGGGGCGCTGGAGGAGCCGATGACCTGGCTGTAGGCGTGGTTCTCCATGACCACGACGACCACGTGGTCCGGGGTCGGCACGGCCGAGGCCGCGGACGAGGAACCGCCGAGGCCGGTCCACAGGCCGACGGCCGCGGCCGTGAAGGCGACCGCGGACGCGAGCGCGGCCCGGCCGCGGCGGGCCCGGGGACGGGCAGGACTTGCGGTACTGCCGGACACATCAACCTCCGGAGGGGGGAAGGGCGGGGCTGGCGGTGCGGACAGAGCATGCACACGCCAACATTCCCAGGGCCCACGTCGCACAACCCGGTGGGTGAAGAGCGGGTGAACTACTGCCGCTCGGCCGCCAGCTGGGCCAGCACCTGGTGGAGCGGCTCGGTGGCCCGGCGCCGGTACTCCTGGATCGCCCAGCCGTTGCCGTCGGGGTCCTTGAAGTACATGAAGGTGGCCCCGTCCTGCGGCGCGAACTGCTGCGGCTCGGTCACCTCAAGCCCGCGCGCGGTCAGCTCGTCGTACGCCGCCTTGGCGTCCGTCACGCACAGCTGCATGCCGTGGTACGTGCCCGGCCGGGGCGTCCCCGTCGGCACCTGCAGGCCGTCCACCAGCGCGATCGAACAGCCCGAACCGGGCGGCGTGAGCTGCACGATCCGCACGCCCTCCATCACCTCGCCGTCGAGATCCACATGGAAGCCGACCTTGTCCCGGTAGAACTCCTTCGCCCGGTCCACGTCGGAGACGGGCAGCAGGATCACTTCGAGACTCATGTCCATGGAACGACTCCTTCGTCGAACGTCCGTCGTGCGTCAGTCGTGCGTCTTCGTGCTTCGGTCGTACGTCTGTCGTACGTCTGTCGTGCCTCATCGAACGGCTCCCTCCTACCGAAGCCCATATCGCCTGGAGGCGCCACAGGATTGCGCGGAGCACCCAACGCGAGAACTCGGCGCAGCACGTCCGGGGGCCTGTGTCAGTGGCTCCGGTTAGGCTCTGGCCAGTACGAATCTGATCCGAGGGAGGTCTGGGATGACGGCGCCGGGGCGCAGGAGCAGTACCTTCACTCGGCTGCTGCGGCACGGCTTCACCGATCCCTCCGCCGCCGAGCGGCTCCTGGACAGCGCCGAGCTCATGCCCGTCCGCAACGACCCGGTGCTGCTGGAAGCCCTGGGCGCCACCGCCGACCCCGACCTGGCCCTGCACGGTCTCGTACGACTGCTCGAAGCCCAGCCCGCCTTCCCCACCTCGCGCCGTGAACTGCTCGACACCCTGATAGCGGCCAAGCCGCTCCGGGACCGGCTGCTCGGCGTCCTCGGCGCCTCCGCCGCGCTCGCCGACCACCTCACCCGGCACCCGCGCGACTGGCACGCGCTGGTCACCTACGAACCGCGGGACCTGCACCCGGGGGTCGAGGAGTTCGAGCGCGGCCTCGCGGAGGCGACCGACCCGGTGTCGCTGCGCGTCGCCTACCGCCGCTGTCTGCTGTCCATCGCCGCCCGGGACGTGTGCGGCACCACCGATGTCGCCGAGACGGCCGCCGAGCTCGCCGACCTCGCCACCGCCACCCTGCGCGCCGCACTCGCCATCGCCCGCGCCGCCGCCCCCGACGATGCCGCGCTGTGCCGCCTCGCGGTCATCGCGATGGGCAAGTGCGGCGGGCACGAGCTCAACTACGTCTCCGACGTCGACGTCATCTTCGTCGGGGAGGCCGTCGAGGGCGCCGACGAGGGCAAGGCACTGCGATCCGCCACCAGACTGGCCTCGCACATGATGCGGGTGTGCTCGGAGACCACCGTCGAGGGCTCCATCTGGCCCGTCGACGCCAACCTGCGTCCCGAGGGCCGCAACGGCCCCCTGGTGCGCACCCTCTCGAGCCATCTCGCCTACTACCAGCGCTGGGCCAAGACCTGGGAGTTCCAGGCCCTGCTCAAGGCCCGCCCGGTGGCCGGCGACACCGAGCTCGGAGAGGCGTACGTCGCCGCCCTCGAACCCCTCGTCTGGCAGGCCGCCGAGCGGGAGAACTTCGTCACCGACGTGCAGAAGATGCGCCGCCGGGTGGTGGAGAACATCCCGGCCGCCGAGATCGACCGCGAGCTGAAGCTCGGCCCGGGCGGCCTCAGGGACGTCGAATTCGCCGTGCAGCTGCTGCAGTTGGTGCACGGACGGGCGGACACCTCGCTCAGGAGCGGCACGACCCTCGACGCGCTCCAGGCGCTCGCGGCGGGCGGCTACGTCGGCCGGGAGGACGCCGTCCAGCTCGACGACGCCTACCGCTTCCTGCGCTCCATGGAGCACCGCATCCAGCTCTACCGGCTGCGCCGCACCCACCTGGTCCCCGAGGGCGAGGCCGACCAGCGCCGCCTCGGCCGCTCCCTGGGTCTGCGCACCGACCCGGTCGTCGCCCTGAACCGCGAATGGCGCCGGCACGCGGCCGTCGTACGACGGCTGCACGAGAAGCTCTTCTACCGCCCGCTCCTCGACGCCGTCGCCCAACTCGCCCCCGGCGAGGCCCGGTTGAGTCCCGAGGCGGCCCGCGAGCGGCTGGTCGCCCTCGGGTACGCCGACCCGGCCGCCGCGCTGCGCCATCTCGAGGCGCTGGCCTCCGGGGTCACCCGCAAGGCCGCCATCCAGCGCACCCTGCTGCCCGTTCTGCTCGGCTGGTTCGCGGACTCCGCCGACCCGGACGCCGGCCTGCTCAACTTCCGCAAGGTGTCGGACGCGTTGGGCAAGACCCCCTGGTATCTGCGGTTGCTGCGGGACGAGGGCGCCGCCGCCGAGAACCTGGCGCGCGTGCTGTCCGCCGGACGGCTCGCCCCCGACCTGCTGATGCGGGCACCGGAGGCGGTCGCGCTGCTCGGTGACGCGGACGGCGGCGGAGGACTGGAGCCGCGCGGGCGGGACCATCTGGAGCAGGAGATACTCGCCGCGGTCGGCCGCGCGGACGGCGCGGTCCAGGGCGTCACGGCGGCCCGCGGTGTCCGCCGCCGCGAGCTGTTCCGTACGGCGGCCGCTGACATCGTCGGCTCCTACGGCACCGAGACACAGCCCGCCGAGGCCGACCAGGGCGCGCTGGTGGACCGGGTCGGCGGCGCGATCTCAGACCTGACGGCGGCCACCCTCGCGGGCACCCTGCGCGCGGTGGTGCGGGACGGCTGGGGGGACACCCTGCCCACCCGGTTCGCGATCATCGGCATGGGCCGCTTCGGCGGCCATGAACTGGGCTACGGCTCCGACGCGGACGTCCTGTTCGTGCACGAGCCGCGCGAGGGCGTTCAGGAACGGGAGGCCTCCGAGGCGGCCAACAAGGTCGTCTCCGAGATGCGGCGCCTGCTGCAGATCCCGAGCGCGGATCCGCCGCTGCTCATCGACGCCGACCTACGGCCCGAGGGCAAGTCGGGGCCGCTGGTGCGGACGCTCAACTCCTACGAGGCGTACTACCGCCGGTGGTCGCTGGGCTGGGAGTCGCAGGCCCTGCTGAGGGCCGAACCCGTCGCCGGGGACGAGGAGTTGGGGAGGCGGTTCGTCGAGCTGATCGATCCGCTGCGGTATCCGGCGGGCGGGCTCGGCGACGACGCCGTGCGGGAGATCCGGCGGCTGAAGGCCCGGATGGAGTCGGAGCGGATGCCGCGCGGCGCCGACCCGAAACTGCACACCAAGCTGGGGCCGGGCGGGCTGTCCGACGTGGAGTGGACCGTGCAGCTGCTGCAACTCCAGCACGGACGGGCCGAGTCGCGGCTGAGGACGACCCGGACCCGGGAGGCGCTCGCCGCCGCGCGGGAGGCCGGGCTCGTCTCGCCGGAGGACGCGTCCATCCTCGACGAGGCATGGGTACTGGCCACGCGGGTGCGCAACGCGGTGATGCTGGTGCGCGGGAGGGCGGGCGACACGTTTCCCTCCGGGGGGCGGGAACTGGCCGCGGTGGGGCGGTACTTGGGGTATGCGGACGGGCACGTGGGGGACATGCTGGACGCCTACCGGCGGACGGCGCGGAGGGCTCGGGGGGTTGTGGAGACGCTGTTCTATGGGGCGTAGGTCTGACTGACTTCTCTACGGTGCGTAGGTCTGAGTTCTCTACGGGGCGGAGGCCTGGTGCAGTGCCCGTGCGTGACGGAGGTAGCCGACCAACCCCACTTCGAACGCCCGGTCCGCCCGGCCCTCGCCCACCGCGGCCAGGGCCTCCGCCAGCCGGGGCGTCGGCATCTCTTCCGTCAGCTCCCACATCGTCTCCGGTGCCGCGAGGTCCAGGGCCGAGCCCAGGACCAGGTTCTCCAGGGCGATCAGCAGGGGCATCACCTCGGCCGGTGCGAAGCCCGCGTCCAGCAGAAGGGTGACCGCGCGCTCGTACTGCTCCAGGACCCGGGGCGCTCGTACGGGTGAAGTCATCAGCAGCGGGATCGCCCTCGGGTGGGCGGCGAAGGCGGCGCGGTAGGAGCGGGCCCAGGCCTCCAGCGCCGTGTCCCACGGCGTCACGTCCAGCGTCCCCGGGTCGATCGCGGAGGCGACCCGTTCGCGCAGCAGCTCCACGATGCCGTCCCGGCCGTCCACATGGTGATACACCGAGCCGGTCTGCGCGCCGAGCCGCTTCGCGATCTGCGGCACGCTGAAGTCGCCCTGTTCGTCCACGAGTTCCAGCGCCGTCGTGGTGATGCGCTCACGGTCGAGGAGCGGTGTGCGCGGCCGTCCCATGTCTGTGTTCCCCCTGGAGGTCTTCCCGGATGCCCAGGAGGAGGCTACATTGCCGAAACCGAAAGCCTTTAGATTTACGGGCCCGGACCACGCTGTGCTCCGGGAACGCCGGCCACCCCGCACGCCCGGAACCCTCCCCGTCCGTCGCGCTCGAAGGGCTTCGCCCATGTCCGTCACCACCCCGGATGCCTCCGCGGAGAGCACGCCACCCGGCACCACGACGCTCCGCTTCGGCTCCCTCGGCACCGCCGACATCGCGTTCTTCGTGGTGTCCGCCGCCGCCCCGCTCACCGTCATGGCAGGCGTCGCCCCGCTAGCGATCCTGCTCGGCGGCATCGGCGCCCCCGCCGGCTATCTCATCGCCGGCATCACGCTCGCCGTCTTCGCCGTCGGCTTCACGACCATGAGCCGCCATGTGAAGAGCGGCGGCGCCTTCTACGCCTACATCACCCGAGGCCTCGGCCCCGCCGTCGGCATCGGCGCCGCCCTGCTCGCCCTGATCGGCTACAACGGCATGGAGATCGGCGTCTACGGCCTCCTCGCCTCCGCCACCAAGGACACCCTGCACGCCCTCTTCGGCACCGACGTCCCCTGGCTGCCGATCTCCCTCGCCGGACTGCTCCTCATCGGCTACGGCGGCTTCCGCTCGATCGACTTCGGCGCCAAGGTGCTGGGCGTGCTCCTGGCGGCCGAGACCGGCATCCTGGTGCTGCTCGCGGGCGGTGTCCTGGTCAAGGGCGGTGCGCACGGGCTGTCGGGCGCCGCCTTCGCACCGGGACACGTGTTCGTCTCCGGCACGGCGGTCGTCCTGGCCTTCGCCTTCGCCGCGTTCACCGGCTTCGAGTCGACCGTCATCTACCGGCGCGAGGCGCGCGACCCGAACCGCACCATCCCGCGCGCCACCTACGTGGCCATCGCCTTCCTCGGCCTCTTCTACGCCTTCATGGTCTGGATCGTCATCCAGGCCTTCGGCAACAGCCAGGTCATCGCGGCGGCCGCCAAGGACCCCGGCGGGCTGTTCTTCTCCGCCATCACCACCTACGTCGGCGGCTGGGCGGCCGACCTGATGCACGTCTTCATCGTCACGAGTGTCATCGCCTCGCTGCTCGCCTTCCACAACGCGATCAACCGGTACGCCCTCGCGCTCGCCGAGGAGGGCGTCCTGCCGAAGGCGCTGGGCCGTGTCCACCCCCGGCACCGCTCTCCGTACGTCGCCGGGATCGCCCAGACCGTCCTCGGCGCGGTCGTGGTCGTGGCCTTCTGGGCGGCGCACGCCGACCCGTACCAGCAGCTGCTGCTGTGGGTGAACACCCCGGGCATGATCGGCCTGTTCGTCCTCCAGCTTCTCGTCGCGATCGCCGTGCCCTGCTACTTCCGCCGGGTCAGCCACCAGGAGGGCGTCCTGCGCACGGTCGTCGCGCCGGTCCTCGCGGCGGTGCTGCTGGCGACCGCGATAGGGCTCGTCATCACCCACATCGACCTGTTCACCGGCGCGTCCACCAGCGTCAACACGATCCTGATCGTCACGGCGCCCGCGGTGTTCGTCGTGGGGCTGGTCCTCGCGTGGTGGCTGCGTCGCCGACGGCCGCAGGTGTACGCCGGCTTCGCCGCCGAGCCTGCCGAATAGCCCTACGGAACAGAGGAGTTCGCTTTCTCATGGCAACCCCCGACCTGATCCTCACCGGCGCCAAGGTCCGTACCCTCGACCCCGACCGGCCCCACGCCACCGCCGTCGCCGTGCGCGACGGGGTGATCGTGGCGGTCGGTGACGAGGGGGACGTACGCGAATGGCGCGGGCCCGGCAGCGAGGTCGTGTCCCTGGACGGGGCGCACCTCGTGCCCGGGCTGGTCGACGCGCACAGTCACCCCGTGTGGGGGCTGGACATGGCGACCGGGGTCGATCTGTCGGGGGTGACGGACCTGGCGGGGCTGCGGGCGACCCTCGCCGGGGCCGAGCGGACCGACGGGTGGGTCGTGGGCTTCGGCCTCGACCACAACGCGTTCGAGGGGCGGCCCGTCGACCGCGCGCTCGTCGAGGACGTCCTCGGTGGTGCGCCGGCCTTCCTGCGTCTGTACGACGGTCACTCGGCGCTGGTGACCGGCGCGGCGCTCGCGGCGGCCGGGGTGACGGGTCCGCGGGCCTTCGCCCAGCGCTCGGAGGTGGTCTGCGACACCTCCGGACGGCCCACCGGCCACCTCGTGGAACACGCGGCGATGGATCTCCTCGCCGACGTCGTGCCCCGGGCGTCGTACGCGGCCCGGCGCTCCCGGCTAGTGGAGCTGCTGTCGGCGATGGCGGCGACCGGGCTGACCGGGGCGCACGTCATGGACGCGGGCGATCCGGAACTCGTCGAGTCGGTGGCCCGGGAGATCGTGCTGCCGGTCCGGCTGCGGTTCGCTCCGTGGTGCATGCCGGGGGTGTCCGAGGACGGGCTGGAGGAGCTGGTCGCGTCGCAGGGGCGCGGTGGACGGCACTGGCGGGTCGCCGGGGTCAAGTTCTTCATGGACGGCACGGTCGAGGGCGGTACCGCCTGGCTGGAGCACGCGGACTGCCACGGGCAGGGCACGGAGGCGTTCTGGCCGGACCCCGAGGCGTACGGGGCCGCCGTACGGCATCTGCACCGGGCCGGAGTGGGTACGGCCACGCACGCGATCGGGGACGCGGCGGTGGGGCATGTGCTGCGGGTGGTGGCGGGGCTGGGGCCCACGCCGTACGGCCGCCATCGGATCGAGCACATCGAGACGGCGCCGGACGCGTTGCTGCCGCGGTTCGCGGAGCTGGGGGTCGCTGCCTCGATGCAGCCGCCGCACACCGGGTACACGCGGGCCGACGGTACGGACGAGTGGTCGCGGCGGCTGGGGGGTGAGCGGGCTCGGCGTGCGTGGCGGCTGCGGGATCTCCGTGACGCGGGCGCCACGCTGGCGTTGGGGTCGGACTGGCCGATCGCGCCGTACGACGTGCGGGCCGTGCTGGCGACCGCGCGGGCGCCGCGGGGGGCGGCGTCGGGGCGGGCGGGGCTGAGCGGGCTGGAGGCGCTGGAAGGGTGCACCAGTCATGCGGCTCGGGCGGCGGGGGAGGAGGGGGTGGCCGGGCGCGTCGCGGTCGGGTACCGCGCCGACCTGACGGCTCTGGGGGTCGATCCCGTGGAGGCGCCGGCGGACGAGGTGGCCCAGTCGCCGGTGCGGCTGACGGTGACCGGGGGGCATGTGGTGCATCGGGGGTGAGCGTCGATGCCTGCGGCGCCTGTGCGGCTTCGGTGGGGGTGCGCGTAGCGCCTACCGGTTTGGTTGTGGGTCGGGGCCGGGGCGGGGGGTGTCCGTCCTCGGTCGGGGGGTGCTGGTGGTCATGCGGTGCTGTCTGTTGACGCCCGACACTGCGGTCCGGGTCCCGGACGCCGGCCCGTAC
>NZ_JBEXPK010000116.1:0-17438 GCF_040612015.1 Streptomyces sp. NPDC006476
GCCGTGTGCGGGAGAACCGCATGCACGGTTCGAAGCGGCGGGGGCTGGAAACGGAGCGGAAGCACTCTGCCACCGCGCCAGCCCCCGACCCTACAACTTGGTCGGGTGGCTGACTGGTTGATGATGGCGAAGGGCTGTACGACGTAGTGAAGCTCCTGGTAGACGGGTTCACGACCAAGATCACCCATCCGTGCCAGGAGCTTCGTGTGCTTGTCTATCCATCCGCGATGGATCTGTCCAGTTCGAGTCTGCGCTACCTGGCCCGCCACCTATCGGTCCACCGCAAGCGGATCGGCAGTCGGTGGCGCCGACTCACCGCCGGACGCCAGGCCCTGCTCACCCTTGCGCACCTGCGCTGTGGCGACACCTACGCCCAACTCGCCGCCGGGTTCGGCGTCGGCATCGCCACGGTGTACCGCTACGTCCGCGAGGCAGTAGACATCCTCGCCGCGCTGGCACCTACCCTCGCCGACGCCGTGCGCACAGCGCAGACCAAGGCGTTCGTCATCCTGGACGGCACCCTGCTGTCCATCGACCGCATCGCCGCCGACCGCCCCTACTATTCCGGCAAGTACAAGCGCCACGGCATGAACGTCCAGGTCATCGCCGACCCGTTCGGTCGCCTGCTCTGGGCCTCAGCCGCTCTGCCGGGCGCCGTCCACGACATCAAGGCCGCCCGTACCCACGGCATCATCGACGCCCTCACCCAGGCCGGCGTCCGGACCTGGGCGGACAAGGGCTACCAAGGTGCCCGCGGCACGATCCGCGTCCCCTACCGAGGACGCTGGAGCCGCCTGTCTGCGGGCAAGCGCGCGGTCAACTCCTCTCACGCCAAGATCCGCGCAGTCGGAGAGCAGGCCAATGCCACCCTCAAGGCCTGGCGTCTCCTGCGGAAACTGCGCTGCAGCACAACCCGCATCACCAGCATCGTCCCAGCAGTCCTCGCCCTTCACCTCGCCGCGTCACGCTGAGGCCGGAAATGGCTCAACGACTCATACGGCACTCACGCGGATCGGGTACGCCCGACGGCGCAGAACGCGGCCGGGAACTACGGCGTGACGGCAGCCCGGACGAACTCCCGAAGGCGCCGGCGCACGGTGGCGGGCTGCTCCAGCCAGGGTTCGTGGCCAGCGTCCTCGATCCGCGTGAGCGGGACCTCTAGCTGGCTCGCCAGTGTTTCCAGGGCCGACAGGGGGCGGGGGTCGTGGACGCCGCCAAGAATCTCCACGTGGGCCGGCAGGCAGCTGCGCAGTCGGTCCAGGTGCGCGTCGAGCGGGTCCGCACGTCCCTCCTTGCCGAGGTCGGCGTTCATGGCCCAATTGACGGGGCGACGCTGTCGCGCACCCTGCGAAGCCCACTGCCATCCGCGCTCAGGGTCCGCGTGGTCGGTGAACCACGCCAAGGTGAGCAGCTCCGTCTCCTGCTCCACCGTGCGGTCCGGCAGCTGCTCCAGCAGGCGTAGTCGCATCTGCTGGGCCGGGGACATCCGGCGGTCGCGTTCCGCCTGGTCGCCGCTTCGCCAGTCGCCGACGAACGGACCGCACATCAGCAGCAGCGCGGCCACCCGGTCGGGGTGGGCCAGGCAGAAGCGGCTAGCCAGGTTTGTGCCGTAGGAGTGTCCGACGAGCACGGCCCGTGCCGCGCCCCACTGGTTGAGCAGCTCGGCGAGATCACCGACGTGGAGCGCGAACGAATGGCGGCCCTCCCACGGAGATCCGCCTGTGCCGCGCTGGTCGTAGCAGTACACCGGCGCGAGGTCCGCGAGCATGGGAGCGACATCGCCGAGGTAGTCCCGCACACCGGGGCCGCCGTGGAGCATGACCACGGGCGCCCTGCGGGTGGTGTCGGTGGTGTCGCCCAGCGCTGTCCAGGAGATCTGCGCCCCGTCCTTCATGGACGCAAGGCCTTGCTTCCTGATCAAGGTCATCGCAGGAACCTACAGGACAGGTCGATCCCGGACGGGTAGACAAGCACGGATAGTCCTGGTGCACGACGGGTGATCTTGGCCGTGAAACCCTCTACCAGGAGCTTTACTTCGTCGTACAGCTCTCCGTGACCAACCAGCCATCCTCACCACGAGGTTGGAAACGGCTCACTGCGAGTGGCGCGCCTTCGTCCTCGACGGCCAGTGGCCCGATGCGGCCCTGGCCGGGAATCACGGCGCCCGCGTCGCGCAGACCCTCGCCCGCCGCCATGCGTGAACGCGGCCTCATTGCCAACTGCCTCGCGGCCGCCTCCGGGGTCAGCCGGCAGGCGATCGCTAACGTCCTGACCGGCGCCACCTGGCCCAATTTGCTGACCATCGCCAGCCTGGAAGCGGCCCTGGACGCCGACTTGCGGCCCGGCCGCCGTCCCTGAACCGGGCTCATCCTGGAAACGATCTCCGTGAGCGCGGGAAGTGATGTGCGTCGACTGCGGAATCAGCGCTGGACCTGGACTGTCGTCGGTGCCCCGCGAGTACCGGAACAGTTCGGAGTACGGGCCGTGGGCGGCACGGGGTCGCTGCTGAGCTCCGGAGCATTCAATTCCCGCCATTGATCAGGGGCTTTACACCCTGCCGCAAAGGTATGTCGATGCCGGGTGCGAATTGACAAGGTGCGCAGCAGCGCTGCTGGGCGGTGCAGCACACTCGCAACGTCCACGACTCACAGGAGGTCTACGTGATACGCACGACACGAAAGTCTGCCCGAAGGATCCTGGCAACCCTGGCTCTGGCCCTGGCTGTGCCGGCCCCGGTGATGGTGGCCCCGGCAGCGAGCGCTGCGACCGCGGTTTCGTGCACGCCCCCGGCTGTGTCCAACCACGAGGGCTACGCGTACATGAACACCACAGCCAATCTCAAAGTAGCCCCGTACGCGGAATGCGGGACTGTCACCAGTGTGAGCAGCGGAACGAAGGTCTGGCTCCAATGCACCGAATTCAACGACTACGGCAACTGGTGGTGGTATGTCCGCATCGCCGGCACCTCCACGTACGGATGGATGGTCGACGGCAAGCTCGACGTCGTCCCCTACGACGACAACGGCGACGGCTACTTGGACTTCCCCCACGCGTGCTAGGTGTTCTGTCCCGGGAGGTTGTGGACGGTGACAGGGGTCACGGCTGATCGATCTTGAAATGGGTGAGGGCCTTCTGGCTCGGTGTGGATTGCGACATTCACGCCCAGCAACAGAAAGGCCCTCGTGCCCCACCGTAGTGCACCCCTGACCGAGACCGGCCGACTGCGTCTTGCCCGCTGCGTGGTCGAGGACGGCTGGCCCCTGCGCCGGGTCGCCGAACGCTTCCAGGTCTCACAGACCACGGCCCAGCGGTGGGCTGACCGCTACCGCCAGTACGGCGAGGCAGGCATGGCCGACCGCTCCAGCCGACCGTGCTCCAGCCCCCGCCGGACCCCGACACGCGCCGAACGCCGGATCATCCGCTTCAATCGCACCCTGCTCGACGAGTGGGCCTACGCCCACCCCTACCGCTCAGAGACCGAACGACGCGACGCCTTCCCCGACTGGCTCCACACCTACAATCACCACCGCGGACACACCGCGCTGAAAGGGCAACCACCCGCCAGCCGCGGTCGTTTATGAGCACTGCACCTGGCGAACCGCATCGCCGAGGCTGACCGTGGGCCAAGGGGGGCAGTTGTCCTCGGCCGCCGCAGCGTTCGCCCTGGGAGCGCCGGTGAGAAGCCCCCTGCGGCCAGCACGGCGGTGCTGCAGACGAGGGCCAAGCGGTGGATGCGTGTGCGCATAGTGTCTCCCCCAGGTGGGTGGCGGTCATGGTTCCACGTACGGGCGGTGGGCCCCCGGCGGCCACTTTCAGGTGGTGGCCGGGGCCCGTCTGCTCGGGCTCAGCCGCAGAAGTCGGCGTTGGTGTACGAGAAGTAGACCGTGCTGCCGCCGCCGTTGGCATACCACCGGCCGGAGCTCGTCCTGTGCATGCTGTACAGGGTGAGGTGGCTTCCGCTGTAACGGATCTCTGAGCCGACCCAGTAGAGGGAGTTGTCGGCTTTGCCGAACGTCAGTGGGCCGACGATCCCGTCATCGTCGAGGCCGTGGTTCTTCTGCCACAGCCTCGTTGCTGCCGCGGTCTGTTCTCCGAAATAGCAGTCGATATCTTCCGGCGGCAGGTACAGGTCAGCTGCCAGGATGGCTTGCCAGAGGCCTACCACGCTGTTGTGCGAGTTGCTCGACATGGAGAGCGGGCCTTCGTCCCCCCAGTCGTCCGTGACCACACCGGTGCCGTACACGCCGCCCTGGGCCACGCTTGCCTGCGCCGAAGACGCCAGGCCCGCTCCTGCCAGTATGGTTGCCGCTACGGTGACTGCGATCCGTCGTGCCCATGTGCCGGAAACGGATGAGTTCCCCACTGTGTCCCTCCCTGTTGAAGCAGATGCGGTGCACCTTGTCATGACCCCCGCAGCATCGGTACGCTCTTGCGCCTGAGCGTAAAAGCCCTGCACACAAACAGGAATTGAATGCTTCGCATCCACTTCACGGATGCCGATCTCGCGCGCGTCCGTGTTGCGTCCAGACCGGATCCGCTCTGGGAAATCTTCTTCAGCTTGATCCGCTTCCAGCGCCGGCGAGGTCTGTGGTCGTATGCCGACTGGCATCGGACCGCTCGCGCGGCTCTGCACGGCAAGGGCCTTGCACCCACCGTCCGCAATGTGTTGCTGCCCCTCTATCCGGTGGGCACCTATTTCCCGGATTTCCTCACGCCCGGTGAAGCGTCTGAAGGCCTGGACGCCGGCCTGGACGCGATTCTCGGAACCCCGCGCCGACGGGTGCTGCATGAACTGGCCATCCTGGACCGGGTGAGTGGTGCTCCTGCCTGGGCTCGGCAATTGGCCGACGACGAAGCGCGCCGCGAGTTCGTCCGAACGGTCCGGGCTTACTACGACGTCGCCATCCTTCCCAACAGCGATCGCATACAGGCATACGTCGACGCCGATCGCTCCCTCCGCGCCAGAGCCCTGCTCGACGGCGGCACCGACAGGCTTCTGGCGGGGTTCGGGCCGCACGTGCGCTGGCGGTGTCCCATGCTGGAGGTCGACTACGCCGAGGACCGTGATCTGTACTTACAGGGGCGCGGCCTTACGCTCGTACCCTCGTACTTCTGCTGGGGCGGCCCGGTGTCGCTGGCTGACTCCGGCCTGCCGCCCGTCCTCGCGTACCCCTTGCGCCACGCCGCCCCCCGCACGGACGATGCCCATGCTCAAGAGCCGTCGGCCCCGCTCTCCGCGCTCCTCGGCGCGACACGCTCCGTCATTCTCCAGGCAACTGCGACTGGCGCCACGACCAGCGAACTCGCCCGCGCTGCGGGCGTCTCCGCGGCGTCCGCCACCCGTCACACGACCGTCCTGCGCGACGCGGGTCTCCTCGTCAGCCAGCGCCACGGCCCAGCCGTCCTGCACACACTGACTCCCACGGGCGCCGCGCTGCTGCGGAGCAGCGGACAAAACCAAGGCGTGCCCCCGGCCTGACCTTTGGCTCTTTCGGTGATCTTGATGGCCGAGGTCAACTGCCGAGGGTTCGCCGCTTCTCCGCGGGTGGAAACGATCTACGTGAATGTGGGAAACGATCAGCACCAACTGGGGAATTCACCCTGGCTACGGACTTCCGTCGGTGCCTCACACTCCACGAGCGGGCGGCCCGGTCGACAACCTGCGGGTGCGCTCGCTGAAGCTCCCCAGTTCGTTGAACGCCGGACCGAGTGGGGCGACGAGCAGCCCTGGCCGTTTTCAAGGTTCTGGCCGCGATTCCGTGAAGCGTCATGCTGGTAACTGGGGTGTTCATCTCGTCGGCAGTCTTCATACTCCATGGAGGGAAACCACTCCACGATCAGGATGGTTTTCGGCGCTAGGTAGGTCATGGGGGGCGCGATGAGGAGAGCCCGTTCACGATGGCTGCGTATCGGGGGCTGGGGGCTCGTGGTCGTGGCGGCGGTGATCGCCGCCGTGCTTTCGGCTGTGGCGGATGTCTGGCCAGGTACGGCAGGTTCTGTGCTGGTCGCGGGTGTTGGTGTGGTTGTCGGCGTGTTGTCGACCCGGGCCACCAGCAGGCTCGACACTGATGCCCAGCAGTCCCGTCGGCTCGCCGATGAACTGTTCTTCCACGACCAGGGCGGGCGCCGTGTCTGGGAGATTGCCGATCCTGTCCGCGTTGGCGTCTACGCTGCCGCGTCCATCGAATCCGACGAATCCGGCGATCCGTCCCCGGCCTGTACACCTTCCTTCGTCCGCAGGGACCGAAGCCCGGAACTGGAAAGAGCCGTACAGCGTGGAGGCTTCGTCGTGGTCGTTGGTGAGTCCACAGCGGGGAAGTCTCGTGCTGCCTTCGAAGCGATGCGCGCGTGCCTGCCCGATCACGCGTTCATCCGCCCCCGGAACCGGCCGGGACTCCGCGCGGCGGTGGAAGTCGTTCAGGGGGAACGGCGCTGTGTCGTCTGGCTGGATGACCTTCAAAAGTATCTGGGCAGCTACGGGCTGACGGCGCATCTGCTGGAGAGGCTTCTCGGTGATGGCACCCGACATGTCGTGGTCCTCGCTACCATGCGGGCGCAGGAGCGTGCCCATTTCCTCACCGACGGCATGTCCGGCGATCCCACAAGCGCCGAGATGGCCCGGGAGCAGCGCGAGGTTCTGGACCGTGCGACCGAGTTCCGGATCGACCGGACCTGGACCCCTGCCGAGGTGGAGCGGGCGCGGGCGTTCGCCGATGATCCGCGCGTTGCCGCTGCGCTGGAGCACTGCGACCAGTTCGGACTGGCCGAGTACCTAGCGGCCGGACCTAAACTGCTCGCGGCCTGGCAGGACGGGTGGGCGCCCAGCACTCATCCGCGCGGGGCCGCCATCGTCGCCGCGGCTGTCGACGCCCGGCGGGCAGGGTTCTACCGTGGCCTGACACCTGCGGCTCTTCGCAGCCTGCACGAGCATTACCTGCGCCAACGCGGCGGTGCCCGGCTGCGGCCGGAGTCCTGGGAGCAAGCCCTCGCCTGGGCCACGCAGGCCGTGTACGCCACCACGGGCCTGCTGATGCCCGACGGCCCTGATCATTACGTGGCTTTCGACTACCTTCCCGACGTCGTCGATGCCGACCCGACCGCGGCGCCCATCCCCGGGGAGACCTGGCAGGAGCTGATCGGCCAGGCGGAGCCGGCGGAAGCTGCGTACCTCGGTTGGGCTGCCTACGACTGGTATCAGCAGTGGGATCACGCAGAGGCCGCTTTCGTCGCGGCCGTCAACGGGGGACATGTGATGGCGGCGATAGGTGTCGCGACGTGCCAGGGCCTGGTCAGGGGCGACTTGGACACCGCGATAGACACACTCCGATCGGCCATTGCCGTCGCCCGCGCCGGCACGGCGAACGTCGGGTCGGCGCAACTCGTCGGGCTGACAGAGCAGTTGGCGTTCATGACCGGTCTGGCCGGCCGGCACTCCGAGGCGCTTGAGATCGCCCGGCAGGCGGTCGCCGACAGTGCTGTGCTCAGTCCCGGCGAGGCACTGACTCCGCGTATCGTCGTCGCGCGGTCAACAGGGCAGGCCGGTGATACGGCCCTGGCACTTCAGCTGGCACGAGAGGCGGAGGCCGACGGTATCCGCCTCCTGGGAGAGGACCACCTGACGACGATGTCCTGCCGATTCGAGGTCGCTGTCTGGACCGGCTACGACGGCGATGCCGACGGCGCGGTACGCCTCTGGGAGGCCTTGGACGACCACCTCGTGGAAAAGGGGCTGGGCCCAGCGGAGCTGATCCTGGATGTGCGGCGCAATCTCGCCTACTGGACGCTGATCGCGGGGGACGTCGAGCACGGCCTGCCCCTCTTCGAGAGCGTCGCAGCCGACCACGCCCGTATCCTCGGTGCCCAGCATCTACTCACCCTCGCGGCGCGCACCGGCCTGGCACACGCGACCGGCCAGGCCGGGCAACCTCAACAGGCCCTGCGGATCGCCGAAGCCGTGATCGCCGACGGGCGCGACGGTACTCCCGCCGTGCATCCGGTGATACTCAACGCTCGCTTCGAGGCGGCCCTGTGGACCCGGGCATGCGGAGATATGGAAGCTGCGATCACCCGGTTCGACTCACTGCTGGACCATTTCTCCGAAGCGTTGGGCTCCGACCACGGCCTCGTATTGGACTGCCGCAGTTGCCTCTCTCAATTGACCGGACAAGGCGATGGCTCGGAACAGCCCTATCGCGACTCGTGGATGAGGCTCGCCGATTGGTGATGGCGGACAGTTGTCGACGGTCTCGTATTTGGTTCTGGCCGCGATTGCGCGAATTCGGGGTCATGATCGCAGCAGGATGCGGGTGCGCAGGAGGCGGAACGAGGCTCGGTCGTACATGGCCCGCTTGATCGTCTTGATGCGATTGACGTGGCCTTCGACGATGCCCGAGCTCCGCTGGAGAGTGAGGCCGGCGGTGACGGCATCGAGGTCGAGGCACAGGGACAGGATGGGGCCCGGCGCGGTGTGTTCAGCCTGGCGTACCCACTCCAGTAGCTGTTTGCCGCGCCGCTGTTGGAACAGGTCATGGAAAGCGCGGGCAAGATCGCAAGCCCGGGTGATGTCGGGGCATGCCAGCCGTACTTTCAGGAGTTGCTCCACCTCACGGGGCTTCAGAGCGCCGCGAGCCAGCATGATCCACGTGGTGATCTTGCGTGGGCTGGGGACGGCTCCGCGGGCGCTGCTTGGCACTGCTTGGCGCACGGTGCTGGAGTAGGCGCTGGCCCGATCCCTGCAGATGATCTCCGCGCCGGGTGTTCGCGCAGCCAGGTAGCGAAGGTCGCCGCGTCCCGGTCGGGCAGGACGTCCACCACCCAGGCCGATGTCGACCAGGACAGTGCCATAACGTCAGCCCTTGCGGAAGGCGAACTCGTCGACTCCCAACACCCGAGGCGCCTGTTCGGGCACCACCGGGGCCGTGAGCAGCCCAAGCAGGTGGGTACGGCCGGTGGGTAACTGGAGGACCCGGCAGAGGCGTTCACCGGGACGGCCGCCCAGGAACGTTGCGATGGCTTGCATCCATCGCCGCAGGCCGACGCTGTTGCGACGGTACCGCTCGCTCAGATCCGGGACCTGCTCGACGAACGTCCGCCGCTGGCACGAGGCCCGCTCACAGAAGAACCGGCGCACGCTCAGCCCGATCGCCAACGTCCGCCCCATCACAGGGCGTTCAGCTACCCGGCCACGGACCGTGAGTGCACGCGACGTCCCGGCCAGCCACAGTCCGGACAGACTGGTGGTTGCCCGCACGACGACGCCTCGACAGCGACTCTCGCCGCGGTGACGTGCACCGCGGTGACACGCACATCGATCCCGGGAAACAGCACATCCTCGATCGCCACGGCCCCCATGCCTGGGCAATCCCCACGAGAAACGTTCCCGCAGTCGCACGACGACCAGGGGATTCACGGAATCACGGCCAGAACCGTTTTCAAAGTTTCTCATCAGCTGTACGAGTACTGGCGTGACCCGGCCGTCCAGCAGGATGACGACCCGGCCGCCTGGCTGATGACCTGCACCATCATCACCACCGAGGCCACCGACGCGGCCGGCCGCGTGCATCCGCGCATGCCGCTCGCCCTCACGCCCGATCACTACGATGCCTGGCTCGACCCCGAGCACCAGGATCCTGACGAGCTGCGGGCCCTGCTCGGCCAGCCGGCCGAAGGCCACCTTCAGGCCCGGCCCGTCTCCACCGCCGTTAACAACGTCCGCAACAACGGGCCCCACCTCCTCGACGATCACTCCGCATAACACCCACGACCCTTGCGTTCCGCGGTGCAGGCGAGTTCGCGCAGACAACGAGCGTGTTGGGGTCGGTTGTGGCACGGTGGACGCAAGGCTGCCTCCGTCGCTTTCCCCCGTAGCGACGGAGGCAGCCTCACTCTGTGCTCCCGCGCGCCCGCTCTGGTGCGATGCGTTCGTCGGAGACCTGGCGCAGGTCGGCATACATCCGCAGTCGCACACCTGGCTGTCCGGCATCCCGGGTGGTGAGCTCGGCGGGCGTAGTTGCCCAGATGCGTGCGATCGCCGCATGGAAGGCGAGCACGGTGGCATCGTCGAGGCCTGCCACGTCGATGACGAGCAGGCCCGGTGGCGAAGATTGCGCACCCGCCGCCTGGCACGCGACTTCGAGCGCCGCACCACCAGCGCCGAAGCGATGGTCTACTGGTCGATGACCCTGCTCATGACGCGCCGCCTTGCCCGGCCACACCCTGGGCGAGGGTGAAGCGGCCCGGCTGTCGCTCGGCCAACCAGCCCCGCGCGACCAGGCGTTTCGCCTTCGACCGCAGCGCCTCCACCTTGGCCGGCACCGCGTCCAGGCCGAACAAGGTGGCCAACTCCTGGCAGGTCAGCGGCCCTTGATGGAGCCGGTGCCGGTCCGCCAGGGCCTCAAGGATGCGCTGATAGTCCACCGACAGCACCGACCAGGCCAGTCCCTCACGCCACACCGGCACCTGCGACTTCGCCTTCGCCGCCTGTTCGGGCGCCGAGCGCACGTCCGCGTCCCGCGGGACGGGCGCGGCCTTCTCATCAGCGATGCCGCCGCCGTCCGGAGCCAAGACCGTGCCCACTCGCCTGCGAGCGATCACCCACTCCTGCCATTCCTGCTCGGCCGCGACCAACTCGGCCTGGATGCGATCGGCTTCCTCACGCAACCCGTCGACCCGACGACGAGCAGCGAGCTCGTGCTCTTCCAGCAGTCCGACGACCGACGGCATCCACAACCTCCCGGGGAGCGACGACACAACACGCCACCACTCCCACCGATTCACCGGCCCTATGCCTGACCAGCGAAAACACCGCCCTCAGATTCGGAATGACAACAGCTACTCAGTTCAGCAAGACGAGTTTGCGGTGCCGGTCGACCAGCGCCCCGCCCAACAGGGTCGTCACCGCGGGCGGGAACCGCTGGGCGGCGTAGAGCACGCTCATCTCCAGCGGCGTCGCCCTCAGCGTGATCAGGGCCAGGCTCGGCAGCGCTACGGACGTGACCGCGCCGCCCAGCACCCCGACCGCCAGCCCGTTGTTGAACAGCATGAGGTCCCGGTGGACCGTGTCCTTGGTGGCCACCGGCGCCGAGGATGAGGAGGTATGGAGGAGTGGCTCATGCCGGCTCCGCCGGGGCCGGGACTGACGCGGGATCGGAGAGAAGGAACTTCGCCGACTTGGCGGCCAGATGCCGCTCGAGGTACTCCGCGGCGTCGTCAGGGCGCATGCGGGCCAGGGAGACCAGGGCCGTGATGGCCACATCCGCTACTTCCGCATAAGCGTCCTCCCATGGAGCGGTCCCTTTGCGGGGGTTGGTGCCGCGGGCGCCGATGACCGCCTGGGAGGCTTCCCCTGTCTCCTCTGCGATCTTGAGGACTTGCAGGCTCCACTGCTCGTCTTGGTCCAGGCCGAGCGCGGTGTCGTGTTCGTTGAAGCGGCGGGCCAGTCGGTGGATGGTGTCCCAGACAGTGCCGTGCACGGTGTGGTGTCTCCTTCAGGGAGTTCGGGTCGGGGCGCGGAATGGGTCGAGTACGGCAGCGAACGGCTGTTCGCGGGGGAGGTCGGTGGTGCTGATGGCTTGGGCCGTTGGCGTGGAGGCAGTGCGTGACCGCCATGAGGGTGATCCACACGATCACCGGCAGTCTGCGGCCCTCGTTAGGTCCCCCGCTGTTGTAGTGACCGGGGCACTGCTGTCCAGGGCGGGCCAGCGGAAGACGAGCCGGGAATCCGCCTTGTCCAGCACATGGCCGTCGGGCAGCTCCTGGTCTGCCGTGTCGGCTGGGTGCACGGTCAGGTGGGGGTAGCCCGCGGCACGGACCGTGCTGTCCCAATCGCGGACCCGAGCGGCCATCTGCTGGGCGAGGCCCTCGCCAGCGGGGCCGAAGGCGTGGACGATGAACTCGCTGCGCCGCTCGGCGGGGGTGTCACCGTCCTTGACCAGGACGTGGGTCAGGTACGCCAGAGATTCCTCACTCACCAGGGCGGCCGCTTCCGCGCCGCGCGGCACGGACGCCAGGCCGCCGTCGTGCTCGCCGTCCACCGCGAGTCGGCAGAACCCGTCCAGGGTGGTGGCCAGGAGCAGTTGCAGGGTCTCGAACGACTCGCCGCCGGCCACACAAACGCCCGTGCCGAGTTCGTAGCGAAGCCCTCGCACCGACTGGTCCAGGTCGGCGGTGTCTGCGGGGAGCCCGTCCTCGAATCGCAGGTGGAGCCCGCCGGGCAGATCGACGGTGGGGGTGGTGCGGGCGGCGGATCCCCGGTCGCGGATGAACCCGCAGAACGTCCAATCGCCGGGGCCCGCCTCCAGCACGCTCCCTCGCTTTCGCAGAGCGATCGCACGGGTGTAGCCGTGCATTTCCAGCGGCAGGACGAGGTAGCCGTCCTCGGCGAGCTGCTCGCGCCACGCGGGTGAGAGGTCCCACACGTTGTACGTGACCACAATGCCATCGAAGCCGTCCGCGGGGACGTGGTCCGGTGCGCCGAGGGCACCGTCGCCGAGGATCGCGGTGACGCGGCCGCTGCCGGCCTCGGCCGTCAACTGCTGGGTACGGTGCACCACGTACGGGTCGAGGTCGACCGTGACCACGCTCCCGCGCCGGCCGACGACGTGGGCGAGGAGCTCGGCGTTGAAGCCGCCCGAGCCGACCTCCAGCTTCGTCATCCCGGGCTGCGGGCGCAGACCGTCGATCATGATGCCCTGCAACCACGAGGCGGAGACACTGCTGACCGCCCGCCCCTCCTCGTTCCTGAGGGTGACGACGGCGAGGTCGTCGTCGTACGCCGTCTCCAAGGAGACCTCGGGCGCGTACCGGTGGCGGGGCACGCTCCGCAGCGCTTCGAGGACCGGTGCCGACAGGCTGTACCCGCGCCGGAGGATCTGTTCCGTCATCGTGTGCCGCAACCGCGCAGCCTGCGGCGGTTCGCCGTCGACCGGCGGTCGCTGGCCGGCCACCGGGTAGGCATGCACGGGCGGCAGACCGGGCATCACGCCCGGCCACACGAGATTCAGCGCCTGGGCGGATGGCGAGAAGATCGGGCCGAGAGCGGCCAGCGCGTGCAGATCATGCCACTCCCACCGCTCGAACCGGTGGCGCTCCTGTTTGGGGACGGCCGGTTCACCAGACCAGGCGACGGCGCGCACGACACCGGACAGCCGCCGCAGGAGGCCCCGGTCGTCCTGGAGAATGGCCATCAGATGGGCGTCCTTGACACGGCAGCTGAGCCCGGCCTCCTCGGCCAGCTCGCGCACGGCCGCCGTGGGGAGGGACTCGCCCGGCTCCACGCCGCCTCCGGGGAGCTCCCACATACCGTCGCATGAGCGCCCGAGCAGCACCCGTCCGAAGGCGTCGGTGACCACCATGCACGCGCCGGCGACCGCCTGAGCCGATGGCGCCCCCTCCTTCTCCACCGCGGTGAACTCCCGTAGAGCGTCGCGCAGCACGATCACCGCCAGGCCGTCGGCGTCGAACCGCTCCACGGTCTGCCACCTCTCGGTGAGCACCCGGATCTCGTCCTCGTCCAGCGCGATGTCGCGCCGGTCGGCCGGGCTGCCGACAGCCAGGGGAGTGATCACCACGATCGCGCCGCCCGGGCGCAGCCGCCCGGCGAGCGTGTGCATGACCCGCTGCCGGTCGCCGAAGAAGGATACACCAGGCGCAGGGTGATCAGGTCGTATCCGTCCTCGCTCAGCTCGGCCGGGTCGTCGTGGCCGACGTCCAGACACAGCCAGCGCACGCCGACCGCGCCCGCCCGCTCGGCCCGGGCCCGGGCCAGAGCGCTGTCGGCGAAGTCGACGGCATCGACGAGGTAGCCGAGTTCGCCCAGGTAGGCGGCCAATTCCCCGGTTCCACAACCCGCGTCCAGCGCCCGACCGTTGGCCGGCGCGGGAACGTGCTCGGCCAGCAGAGCCCTCTCGGCCTGACCGACCCGGCGAAAGCCCCGGTCCTGCGCATAGTGCTGGTCGCACTGGTCCCGGCGGACATAAGCCACGTAGCTGCTCCTCGTCGTGTGGTGCGGTGATCGGCTGTCGCTGTGGTGCTCGGATTCGGTGCCGGTCAGGTCCCGTGCGCGGCTGTGTGAGCTGAGGACGGGATCCGGGTCATCCGGATCAGGGCCGGGTCCCTGGTGAAACCAAGGGCGGCGTACAGCGGGGCGGACTCGTCGGAGGCGTGCAGCTCGTAGAGCGTCACGCCGTCCCCTTCCA
This sequence comes from Streptomyces sp. NPDC006476, assembly GCF_040612015.1. NCBI lineage: Bacteria > Bacillati > Actinomycetota > Actinomycetes > Kitasatosporales > Streptomycetaceae > Streptomyces > Streptomyces sp. NPDC006476. The sequence continues at coordinate 14,196 of NZ_JBEXPK010000116.1, forward strand.
GATGCGCGAGCAGCGCGGTCAGCGCGGCCTTGGCCTAGCCGCGGCGGCGGTGGTCGGGAACGGTGGCGACGGCTTGGATCCGCGCGGCCAGCCCCTTGGGGTACCGGGGAGCGGGGAGCGCGGCATCGACAAGGGCGAGAGCACAGGAGGCGAGCCCGCCCTCCGGGGCGTCGACGACGTAGGCCCGGGCGTCCCCGCCCGGGACAAGGCGCGCGCGGAGGTGATCGCGGCAGATGGACAGCCAGTCCCTGTCCAGCGGCTCGGACAAGATGAGTTCGGACCGCAGACGGGCGATCTCGCCCGCATCGGCCGGAACTGCCAGACGCGGAACTCCTCCCGTGCGCGGCCCCGGAACGGTGGCATCCACGGGCGCGTGGTCGGCGTCGGGAGGGCCTTGCTCGGAGTCGTTGCACCGCTCGGAGCGGGGGTCTTGGCCGAGGAGGACGGAGCGCTGTGCCGCGTGCCGGAGCAGCAGGGCGCGTGTTGCCGGGCTCAGACGCAGCCGGTGCAGCATCTCGGGCGGGAACCAGCGCAGCAAGACGCCCTCGGTGAGGCGCAGACGGTCGGGGTCGCCGTTCCAGCGGCCGGCGAACACCTGGATCAGCACGCATAGTCCGTCGCTGCCGGTGGCCCTCTCCACGGCGAAGGGTTCGAGGTGCGGGATGACAAGATCCGGGACTTCCTCAGTGAGTTCGCGCCGGACCGTGTCTTCGAGCGTCTCGTCCTCCGGCTCGCTGCCGCCGCCGAGCAAGGCAAATGCCCCTGGCTCCCAAATGTCCGGCAGGGTCGCGCAGATGAAGCAGATAGCGGCCGGCGTCGTCGAAGATCAGCGCAGAGGCGTTCACCGCCTCCGGCCGGCCGTCGAGCCCCGAATCCAGCAGCTTGGCGCGCAGTGTCGGGGAGCTGACCGCGTCGAAGTGGTGCCACTCGGCTCCTGCGACCTGCGCATCCTGCAGAACGAGCTCGGGATGCTCCCCGACCAGGTAGAAGGCGAACCGTACGTCGTAGTGCCGGTGCGGCGGTTCTCCTGTGTCCGGGCGGGCCTCGATGTCGTGGAAGTCAATGTCGATCGGGATTCCGAGAAGCTGCGGGGTGAGGCACAGATCGCTTGCCTTGATCCCGGTCTCCTCGCCCACCTCGCGCACCGCCGCGGCGAGCAACGTGCGATCCCTCGGCTCGGGATGACCGCCGGGGACGAGGACCAGGCCGCTCGCCCTGTGAAGGGTGTGCAGCACACGCCGATCCTGGTCGATCACCACGGCACTGCACGTGATGTGCGCGGGCATCCGTGCGCGGCTCGTCGGTTCCTGCGCCCCTTCGAGCAGCGTCAACAAGGGCTCCACCGCGACGTGTTCGGAGGGATGGCGCTTGAGGTATATCTGCACGAGAGCGCTGATGTCGGATCGGGCGGGTGGCATGTCAGCACCTCTTGCGGGTCAGGAAACAGGTACGGGCGCGTGTGATGGACGAACTCATGCTTCCGGTCACTCGGGAGGTCCGCGGAGCACACAGGCCTGGCAGCTGCGGGGAAAGAGCCGAACGAGTTGGCGTGACGGTTGTCCGGACCGCGAGCAGGAGCTCGCTGCTGGGACAGGGCAGTACGAGAGCCCGGTACTGCGAGCGGTCATTGCTCCTCCTCGGCGCTCGTGGGGTCAACGGCTCCTCCTGCTCTTGTCGCGTGATAGTTCGAGTGCGTCTGGTTCAACGATGCGGAGGGCTCTTCGAACGCACGTTTTTAAGACGCGCTCACTTCCGCCAAGGTGCGGGGGCGGCCGGACGTGTGGGATGCAACGACCCTTGCCCGGCCCGGTTCGAGACTAGAACGATCTTGGCCGAAACGCCGAGCCCCCTCGGGTGCCCCGGGCTGGAGGGCAAGCATCTGGTCGGCATCACGGCCTGCTTCCAGTGTTGTGCGTCATCTCGCTGGCCATGGCCTGTCGGCCAGAAGGAGACTTCAACGCCGCATCAGGGAGCGATCCGGTGTCCAGACCGTGTCGGTCTTCGATCTGCTGTGCGACGCCGGTATCGAACCTGATGATCACGCCGCCCATGTCGCAGACGACGGTGTCCAAGGCACCCAGTTCGGCCTCGGCTGCGATGTCGTGCGGTGCGGGCACAGCAGTTCCTCTGGGTGTGGTGGCGCGCCGCGGCAGGGGGCAAGGGTTGTCGTCGCATGTGGAGTGGCTCCTGTCCCGGGCATCACGGACGGGCGCCTTTGGTACGGGCCGGTCAAGACTTCCTGTGACGTCCTCGGCCGGGGCCGAGACCAGGCGGAGCCGGCTGGACGTCCGGCCTGTTCTCGGGCGCAGGCGCGGGTACATGGCCGAGGAACTCCCGGGCAGCGTCCGCGTTCGGGGCCTCGGCGACCGTCACCCATGTCTGCCCGTCCCACTCCATCAGGGCGCGCGGGGCGTTGGGGGCGACGTGGGAGGCGCGGGCTCCGTCGGCGGGGGGGACGGCCCCGGCGGGTGCCGGTGATCTCCCGTTCCGCCGCTCGACGCCGGTCGCGTCGGGCGGCCCACTCGTGCGGGGGCTCCTCTTCCGGCATCGTCCGCGCCTCCTGGTGCTCGTTTGCCGTCAGACCCTAGACCAGGAGACGGTCTGCTTCTCTGGGGTGACGGTGACCTCGAAGCGGTCGAGTCCAGGGGCGCCGTCGGCACGCCATTGGGTGACGGTCTCCTCGACGTCGTCCCACAGGCGAGCGGGTCCGCCCTGACGGGCGGTCCAAGTGTCGCCGTCCTGCACGACGGCGGCCCAGGTGCCGGCGTCCACGTCGATCAGGAGGTGTTCGGTGCGGCCGTCCCGGTTGAGGGTGAGGCGCTGCGCGTGGGGGGCCGCGAGCTGGGCGACGAAGCGCGTGGTCCAGTCGTCCAGAGCATCCGCGGCGAGCCCGGTGGTGCGTTCCTGGCCGTCGTCGATGTCCGGCAGCAGGCCGAGCGGGGGCGGCAGTTGGGAGCGGGCGATCATGAAGGAAACGTGCCCGCCGAGGAGTCGGCCGCGGGCCGTGCCATCCTCTTCCACGGTGAGCCGGGCGAGTTCGGAGGAGTAGAGCCAGCCGGACAGGGTGGCGATGGCCGCGGACGACGGTCATGTGCTGGCGTTCGCGCACAACCCCGAGCGCTCCGCCACGGACCTGGTCATCCTGTCCGCCCAGGACGTCACCGCGGGTCCCGTGGCCACCGTTCACCTGGCGGCCCGGGTCCCCCTCGGCTTCCACGGCAGCTGGATCCCCGACGCGGGCTG
>NZ_JBEXPK010000117.1:0-17214 GCF_040612015.1 Streptomyces sp. NPDC006476
CATCTCGAAGCGTGGAGAACGGCCGCCTCGGCTGTCCCGGGAAGAACCGCAGATCAGCAGGTCGGGTGACACCCGAGGTTAAAAACCAAGCTCAGGGCGCGTGCACTGGTGAGGTATTGGTGAACGGCGAGGAATGAGTGACAGTTGCCAGGAGCCTCCGAACTTCCGCCACGGCGAGGGGCGCGAGGCAGGAACCGTTTCTGCTGCCCCTTTTGCCGCGGCGTCGGCGGCCATGACGGCCAGGAAGGCGTGCGAGGCCCGTCAGGTGGACAGCCGACCGGCCTGGGGCGCAGCGCAGAGTCGTGAACCCTGGGCGCAGCTCAACATGGCCATGGGGGATCCCTCACCTGTCGCTTGAAACATCGAGGAGCGCGCGATCGAAAATTCCGAGGACCCGGCGGCCAGCATTAGCCTGATTCCCGTCGTGCTGTGCATCGTGCGGTCCGAGCGCGCGCCGGCCCTTCCGGTCGGCGGCCCGTCGATGCTCGGAGCCGTCCAGGAGTGCGTCAGGGGCAAGCCGCTCGATGGGCAGCAGACGCGGGCGGCCCGCGTCCGTCGTCGGCGTGCTCCTGGTGGTGCTCGGGCCCGTCCCGAGGCGGCGCCGCGCGGTGCTTATGGAGGATCTTGCCCCCTCGGGCTCGGGGCCGCTGGCCGCTTGGCAGCAACCGGTTTACGCCATCGTCCACCGGTGGCTACTCTGCAACCATGACTGTCGTACGGCGCCCTCCTGGTGATCGTGCTGCACGACAGCGGGAAGTACCCGGACACGGCCATGTCGGTGGTGATCGGCGACCCGATCCCGTGCACGGCGGTCGCCGTCAACATCACCCATCTGCGGGTCAATCGGTTCGAGGGTGCGAAGCTCCTCGGCCTTGTCGACCCTGCGGCCATGGCCCGGGTGGACCAGGCCCTGCGCGCCGTCCAAGACCTGTAGCCGCCGCCGACCGAAGACGCCCTCTGAGAACGATGAACAAGGGTGAACACCGGACCAGTTCGAACCCCGCGACGTGCCAGCGCCAACCATGCACGAGCTCGCTAGGACAAGCTGACCGCGGGTCTGTCCGGGATGCCGGTGGTCTGTCCGTCGGCGAAGGCGTTGCGTGATCTGTGCTGGCGGATTGGCAGCGCGCCGGTGCGGGCGTTGTTTTAGGTGCTGGCCGGGTTACTGGCCTGGTCGACGGCGCCAGGGGTGGGATTGGTTCGTACCGGATGGTGTTGTTCGACGGCTGCAGTTCGCTGAGGGTTCCCGATTTCGAGCGCAACCGGGCCGCTTCCGCGATCGGCGTGACTCAGTATCAGGCCGGCGCGGGGCCGAGCCGTTCGAGGAGTTGGGCACGCAGCGGATCCGTGTCCGACAGGCCGAGTTCCACGGTGATGGCCAGGGCCTGGGTCCACGCGGTGCGGGCAGGGTGCGTGCGATCGCCGGCGTCGTAGATGTCGCCGAGGCAGACGAGACCGGTGGCTTCGCTCAGCCGGTCGCCCGACTGGTGGAAGAGGTGGACGGCCTTCTGGTAGCGGTCGACGGCCTCGGCGTGCTCACCGAGCCGGTCGTGGATGTAGCCGAGGCTGTCCTGGATATGGGCCTGCCCGTTGAGGTCACCGGTCTCCTGGGCCAGTTCGAGAGCCTGAAGGCAGTGCGCGAGGGCCTGTTGGTGGTTGCCGAGCTGGGCGAGGATCCAGCCGATGTGGTTCAGAGCGGCGGACTGTCCGGCCCTGTCGTCGGCGGCCTGGTGGTGGGTGAGGCTGGCGTGGGCGTGGCCGAGTGCCTGCTGATGCCGGCCCTGGTTCTCGGACATCCGGGACAGGTGCTGATGGATGCGGGCCTTCCCGGCCTGGCTGCCGGCCTCGCCGAACAGTTCCAGCGCCCGTAGGTAGTGGGCGCGCGCGTCTGCGGTACGGTCCAGTCGGTCCTCGGCGAGGCCGAGACCTCGGTGGGCCTCGGCCTGCCCGACGACATCGCCATGGAGCCGGGCTGCGTCCAGCGCGGTGGTGTGCGCCGTGACCAGCGCCCGCCAATAGCCGTGCCGGTCGAGATAGGTGGTCAGTGCCGAGGCGAGCTGCCAGGCGTGGCTGTGGAAACCGGCTGCGGGCGCTTGCTCCACGGCGGCGAGCAGGGCCGAACGCTCGGCGGTGAACCAAACCTGTGCCTGTTGATGGCTTGATAACTCCTCGGTCTTGGCGCCCGGTTGGGCGGATGGCAGTGGAGCCGGGCTGGGCCGGGGTGTCAAAAGGGCGTCTGCGCGGTGGGCCGTGTGCAGGTAGTGGTCGAACAGGCGGTGCGCCGCGGCGTGCCGGATGTCGTCGCCGTCGTATTTGGCAGCCAGCTCGGCGGCGTAGGCGCGCAGCAGGTCGTGGAAGGCGTACCGGCCGACGACGGGTTGTTCGGTGAGCAGATGTCCGTGCACCAGTTCGGCGAGCAGTCCGCGGGCGCGGGCGGCCGGTACGCCGGCCAGGGCGGCGATGGCCGGGAGCGCGGCGTCGGGACCGGGATGCAGGCCCAGTAATCGGAAGAGCCGGGCGGCCTCCGGACTCAGCGCCCGGTACGACCAGGAGAACACCGCCCGTACCTGGCTGCTCGCCTCCCCGCCGTCGAGGGCGTCCAGGCGTCCGTCGGCCTCGCGCATTTCCTTGGCGAGTGCCGCTAGCGGCAGATCAGGTTGAGCGGCGGCCCGGGCAGCGACGATCGCGAGCGCGAGTGGCAAGCCCGCGCATCGGCCGATGATCTTCTGTAGGGCATCGGGATCGGCCGTCACCCGATCCTCGCCCAGCCGGCGGATCAGCAGTTCTCGGGCCGCACCGGCATTGAGCATGGCGATGTTCAGCAGCTGCGCGCCTTCGGTGGCGGCCAGACCGATCAGGGATCGACGGCTGGTGATCAGCGCCAGACAGCCGGGCGAGCTGGGCAGCAGCGGACGAACCTGTTCGGCGCTGCGGGCGTTGTCCAGCAGTACCAACATCCGGCGCCCGGCCAGAAGAGTGCGGTACAGCCCGACCTGCGCCTCCAGACCGGCCGGGATCCGGGCCGGCGGCACCCCCAGAGCGTCGAGGAACCCCAGCACCGCTTCCGCCGGGCTCATCACCGACCCGCCGGGAGCGAAGCCACGCAGGTTAACGTACAACTGGCCGTCAGGAAAGGATCTTTGGGTCCCCCGCGCCCAGTGCACGGCCAACGCGGTCTTGCCCACCCCTGCCGCGCCCGACACTGCTGTGATCACCACCGCTGACGGCTGGTTCGCTACTGAGGCGAGGACTTCGTCCAACTGGGCGAGCTCTTTGCCCCGACCGGTGAACCCACGCACTCCCATGGGCAGTTGGAGGGGCGCAGAGGTAGGCCGGGGAGTGTCCCTGACCGGTGCCCCGGGCCCTGGCCGGGCGACTGTCTCGGCCCGGCCTCCGCGCAGAATCGACTCGTGGACCTTCTGCAGTTCCGAGCCGGGGTCCGTGCCCAGTTCCTCGGCGAGCCGCTTGCGGACGTTTGCGTAGGTGTCCAGTGCTTCGGCGCTGCGCCCGGCGGCGTGCAGTGCCCGCATCAGCGCCTCGGTCAGAGGTTCCACCAGCGGGTACTGGTCCACGAGGTCGGTCAGCGGGCCGACCACGGCAACGGGATCACTCACGCGTGACTCCATCGTGGCCCAGGCGACGGCGGCGTCCACGTGCTGCCGCCGCCAGGCCTCGCGTACCTGTTCCACCCACTGCCCACTGAGCCCGGCCAGCGGCTCCCCTTGCCACAGCCCAAGGGCTTCGCGCAGCAGGGCCGCCCGAGCCTCGTCGGTCCGGCCCGATGCCCGGGACCGGCCGACCCGCTGCCGGAACTGGTGGATGTCCACCTGCTCCGGGCGGGCCTCGAGCAGGTATCCACCTGATCGGCGCACCAGGCGTAGAGGGGACTGTCCCGAGTCCTCGGTCTGCTCGCACAGTCGGCGCAGCCGAGCCACGTGGGCGTGCAGCGCACGCCGCGCCCCGGCCGGCGGAGCGACGCCCCACACCCGTCGGATCAGCACGTCCGCCGTGACGGGCCGGCCGCTGTCCACCGCTAGCGCGGCCAGCACAGTGCGACGCTGCGGCGGGCCGACCGTAGCCGTGCGGCCCCGTACCGAGAGCTCCACGGGTCCGAGAAGCCGCAATTCCACCACGAAGCCCCCACCTCCTGTGCTGCTTTTCTTCACCCACTACGCACATTCTCGCGACGGGCGACAACCTTTCGACAACGTTCTCAGCCACACTCGAAAGTCACTCTGGTACCGCGGACTTCAGTCTGCTGGGACGGAGAAGTCCCATGCACACCGGCGCACCGCGCGCGTAACGGCGGTACGGGGAGCCGGTCGCGCGGCATTGAGGGGAGAGGGACGTGAACGAACAACGAGGAACAAGAGCAACAAGTACTGCGCAGTTACCGGCGCATCGGCCGAAATGCCCGCACGAGCCGCACGCCGGCCATGCCGCGCCCCATCCGCAGCTTTTACCGGACGCTTCGGACGGCGGCAGGCGGAGCGTCATGGAGGGCGCCTTCGCACTCCTGTGACCAGTGCCGCGGCGAAGTCAGGCCGCATAGTTTCCACTTCACGGGTGTACCGAGCGCCAGCCGCCCGTGCCGCGCAGCGCGACCCGGATGGACGGGAAGCCGGTGCCCAAGTGCACGGCAAAGACCGCCACATGATGCTGCTGCCGGGTCCGGAAGGGCGTGAAGGGTACGGGTTCGAAATCGTCCGCGACCGTGCATCTCAAGCCTCGACGGGTGCCGGACATCGCGGCGAATTGGTCGCGGAATGCAGCCTGTGGCGGGCTGTTCAAGATCTTGGCCGGGGTGGCGGACAGTCGTTGCAGGGGGCCGGACTTCCAACGCCCCGCGAGGTCTGGCAAGCGGTCCAGGAAGACCCAGCCACGAGCATGCCTGAACGCGCCGCGCTCGACGACGGTGACAGCTTTGCGGGGGGTTGGGAAGTCCGGCACGGCACAGTAGACGGCGGTCAGAGCGCCGTACTCGGTGGCAGCAACCAGCCAGTGCACCCTTGCGCGTCCAGACGGCCCCGAAGAGACCGGCCACTGCCAAGAAGTGCGCAAGAACTCTGCAGCGGCGTTCCGCCTGCCCGATGCCGGGAGGTCCCTACGGTGTCATCGCCTTTCACCAGCTGGTCCGAGGCCCGGTGCGCGGTTGAGGGCCTCGGCTGCCACCAGGTTGACCAAACCGAGCACCAGAGCGATTGGAACGCCGTCGAGGCAGAGGGTCGTCCGGTCGCCTCCACCCCGTCGACGATCCGGAACCCGATGGTCACCAGCGCGCCCAGCAGCACCATGGACAGACATCCCGATCAGGTGGCAGGCGGTCAGGTGGTGGTGCAGGAGGGGGGTAACGTCTGCGAGGTCGTTGATGCCGGCGTCGGCGAGACGGGTCAGGACCGGCCGGGCGAAGCGCAGCGCGGCTGTCGGCGCACGGTGATCGGGGAGCAAGCCGGTGTTGACGCGGCAGGTGGGTGGGTGCGCGGTGGTGCGGGCGTCGCCCGCAGCCTCGAGCCCGACGCGACGGCTATCACCCTCACGAACGGCCCCGATGCGGTCCGGCCTACGCACCATCTCGACAGGGTCGGCGGCCGCCACATTGGCTCCGACTGCGGACCGCTCAGCGGAACAGCACATGACAATCATGCAGTCGCGCACCAAGATCCTTTCGGATCAGCTCGCCCGATCACGGACTCGTCGGACTGTAAGGAGGGGCATATATGACCGCGTGGGAAACCCACGGACTGCACGTGCGCGTACTGGGACCGCTGGAAGCCGTCGTGCTCGGACGGGCCGTCGATCTCGGTGGCCCTCAACCGAGGGGAGTCCTAGCCCGGCTCGCTGCAGCCCCCGGACGGACGGTGAGTGTGGGGACCCTGGTCGACGAACTGTGGGGGCCGCTTCCTCCGCGGGACGCGCACCGTACGGTGCGCACCTATGTGTCGCGGCTGCGTGCGGCCTTGCGTCTCGTTGGCGGGGCCGACGCGGCGGCAGCGCTGGTCACCCGAGCGCCAGGCTACGAACTGCATGTGCACCCCGCCTACATCGACGCCGGACGGTTCGAGCGCCTCGTGGCCTCGGGCCAGCAGGCACTGGCGGCGCAGCCCCGGATCGCGTTCGAGCACCTGACCCAGGCGCTCGGGTTGTGGCGAGGCGATGCCTTTGCCGAGTTCGGTCACCTGCCAGGAATCGCCGCGACCGCGGTCCACCTCGAGCGACTGCAGCTCTCAGCGACGGAGGCCCGGATCGAGTCCGCGCTCGCTCTGGGCCTCGATACGCAGGCCGCCGCCGAACTGGAGATGCTGGTCCAGGCGCATCCCACCCGGGAACTGCTGTGGGGTCAGCTGATGATCGCCTTATACCGTCTGGGACGGCAGGCGGACGCGCTGGGTGCGTACCGCACAGCAAGTGTCCTGCTCAGGGAGGAACACGGGATCGAGCCCTCGCCGGCCCTTGCCGGGGTGCATTCCCGGATCCTCCGGCATGACCCCGCTCTGGGCCGTGCGGAACGCTTCCCTCTGCCGCGGGTGGCCGTGCACGGTGCGCCAGCCTCGTGGTGACGACCGGCCGCACCCTCGGGCGCGGGCGCTGCCCCGTTCAGGAAACGACGATGTGCACGAAGGCGTTCACCGAGTTCAGGCACTGATCGCCGGTGCCATTGTCGTGCGCGGTGTAGCCGTTGTCGGAATAGCCGTCATCCTCGTAGCCCAGCTTGAGGCTTCCCCCGCGGCCACCGACGACATATTGCCGGCCGACTACGTTCACCAGCCGCTCCAGGTCACCCGTCGCGCCTGGGATGGTGATCAGGCCATGGTAGAGGTCGGAGTCGGAGGCCGGGTCGACGTACCGCTTCCAGGTCAGACCGCGACCGCCGGTCTGCACGCAGCCCCCCGCGTTCACCGTAACGTGGTCGCCGGGCAGGAAGGAGAAGGGGTACGTCGTCTCGTGCTGGGTGACGACCGGCTCGCTGATCGTGCAGTCGATCGGAAGTGTCGTGCCAGAGCAGCCGGGACTATAGATCACATCCGCTGACTTCAACGCCGCGGGAACCCGCCTGACGTCACGGCTCGTGGACTGCCCGTGGTGGCCATCCCCGCCCACTCCCGCAAGAGCCGGGCCGGCGGGTGCGGCGCCTGCGGTGGGGGCCGTGCCGATCGCCGCGCCCGCGGCCAGGGCCGCCGCAGCGACGAGGGTCATCATGCTCTTTCTCATGCTCCATCACTCCAACAATGGTGGGGGTGGCCGGTCGAAGGTGCGCCGGCCTGGACTGCGCTCAGTGTGGCGAGAGCCGTCCACAATCGGGCTACAGACCGTCGACACCGCTCTGCGTGGCCCACTTGTTGTGGGCTGATGTGTCAGATCGATCCCAGCTGGCAAAAGGGTCCACCGACTCTGTCGGCGGACCCTCAAGAAAGATCGAGGTTAGCCTCAATACCGGGACTCTGCTGGTGATGTTGGCGGGACCCTCAGGGGCATGCGGCGGCTGCGCACAGCGCGTGAAAGCGTGTAGTACGGCGGCGGGTTCTGGGGGTGCCGGTCGCACCGTTACGCGATCCGCGCCGGCATCGAGGCCACCTTCTCCCAGAACGTCCGTGCCCCCGGGCTGCGACGTTCCCGCTACCGCGGCCTGGCCCGCACCCACCTCCAGCACGACCTCACCGCGATGGCCTGCAACATCACCCGAATCACCGACTGGTTCGACACGACACCCAGAACACGACGCCGGGCCACGCACTTCCGCACGCTGTGCGCGGCCACCGCATGATCTGCCCAACATCACCAACAGGTTCGCCAGGCCGGCTGCGCTGGCCTCCTCGGTGAGGGGAAAATCGGGGCGGGCGTCCGGTAAGCCGAAGATTCTGTGATGCCTGTCAGCTCGCCCAACAGGATGGCGATGGGGATCCGCTAGCGGACTTCCGGAGGCAGCAGCGGGGTGTGCGCGGCCAGTTGGGCCAGGAACCGGCGGTGCACAGCGTGGAGTTGGAGGGCGTGACCGTGGGTGAACGCACGAAGGAACGTGCCGAGTGTGGACGGGGCACGGATCTGGCCGAACAGGGTCGGCATCGCACCCTGCCGCAGAACGCCCTGGTCGTCGATACTGTCCGCACCCGCGGCCATGCCGCCCACGATGCTGGCGACCTTGGCGTCCGCCGCCGCACCCGCGCCGTTTTTCGCCCCGCCAAGCTTCGCCTTGTCCGCCACCGGACGGGCGAGCCCGCACCGCTCGGCCAGCCGCATCACCGGTACCAGCCGGCACACGCGACCAGATTCGTGTCATCGAACGCGGCGGACACGAAGCCGCATGGGAAGATTGCATCTCGCGGATGCACTCCGATTCTGTGGACATGGAACCCTAGGAAGTCCCACCGTCCCAGCTCAGAGGGCATCCGCGTCTTCATGTCCAAGCCCTGGACCGGCCATTGCCCGGCGGATCGAGGCGCGCAGGGTCGCCGACGCTCGAACGGGGCTCGTACGACGTGCCGGCCGGCACGTCCGGCGAGGACAATCCGCCTGCGAACGACCGTCCTCCTCCACGGCGAGGCCCCGGGTGCCCGCGCCCGGTGGTCCGACGCGGCCTGGCGGGCGCCGACTTCGACGAGCAGTCGGGCATCGCGATCGTGGACCGGACGTTGTTCGCTCGTCGTGCATGGCGTGGCAGCCCGTCTCGTTGCGCCGGAACTCAGAGCTCCAACTCCGCCCAGCGTCTCGAAAGACCCACCTCCAAAACGCTCAAGGAGTGCATGAGCTCCTGAAGGTCCTTCTCGGTCACGTCAAGCGGGACGGAAAGCCCTCCATTGGCGAGGATTCCATGCACCGTGTCATCGCAGGCGGCGGGTTTCGGGATGTAAGTGAAGGAGCCCAGCCGTGTGACCCGGACGCCTTCCGGGCGGATCCTCTTCGGCAGCGGTTCGATCGCCTGTTCTCTGATTGCCTTCGTCATATTCCAACTAACGGGACCACTCATGGGCGGATGCGATGCGAACGGGTGAATGATTAGCCGGACAAGCGTGATTGTGTAGGTATCAGGCAGACCTATAGGCGATCGTATGAAACCGGGGAAGATTTCAATATGCCCGCAGGGCCGAGGCGTATCCCGTCGCCTCCGAATGTCTGTGCTCGCTGGTGGGCGTGCACGCTTGCTTGAGCGATCCGGCTGATCCGTCGCTACTGTTCGACCGGGTGCGACGGTATCCACTATATTTTGCCGACCGGCCACAACCCCTACTTACTGCTGTATGAAAATCCGAGGCGGCGCCAGATGGAGGGCTGCTACGACGACTGCTAATTTTAGGCGACGGCATCGTCGTTGGAAATTACTGACGTCGGCGACTGGTTTTTTTTCGGTGCACTCAAGTGGGCGAGCGTGGTACCGCACGTGGATATTGGCCCGTAGTACGTCGATCATACGTTGGCGCCGGCGCAGTTCCGCTGCATCGTTATGATGCAGACGCCGGTAGTTATTGGATAGGAACGCGGATCCGAAGGTGAATGCGGATGCACTCACGATAAAGGTCAAAACTGCGGCGTCCCACATATCATCTCCATGATGTGACTTACATGTCTGGCGCATGGCGAATTAGCGACATCGGCACAACTGGGCCGGGTGTCCTGCGTTACGGACGGACGGCGGATTTCCGGCTTTCGGTGCAATATCTCAGCACTCAATGCCAGTCGTAGATAACAATGGGGATTGCGCTTGAAGTCAGGTTGTCGCAGCCGTGACAGGGCTTGATCCCCTCTAGGCGTACCTCGTCACAGTGGCCTGGTCCAAGCGCCGGTAGCGGCCGTAGTGCCGCCACGCGCTTCTTACGCCCGTGCGGTGGCCACACCCGACTGGGGTGGTGCAGTCACGCCCGCCAGTCGTTGCTGATACCGATAAGAATCGGGCGTATGCGCCAAGGGTGATGGCCCCCTCGTTTGGCCGGTCAGGCTCCTTCCTTGCCGCCAGACTTCTGGGAGGGGACGGTGCGTTTGGGGCGTGCGTATGGGCGATACGAGGTGGTTGTGGCTGAGCGCGGTAGGTCCGGCCGTGCCGTTCTGGGCGATGCAGGGCGCGGTGTGACGGGCCATGGAGTCCTTGGTGCATACGTCGCGCTGGGAGACCGGCCGGGTGGGCGACAACACGGGGACGAGCAGCGGCCGGACGACGGGTCGGCGTGTGTGGTGCCGCGGCACGTAGCCTGCGTCATGGACGGCAACGGTCGTTGGGCACAGCAGCGTTCGCTTCCCCGAACGGCGGGCCATCGGGCTGCGGAGACCACCGTCATCGACATCATCGAGGCCGCCCGGGCGGCCGGAGTCGAGTGGCTGAGCCTGTATGCCTTCTCCACCGAGAACTGGAACCGTCCCGGCAGCGAGGTCGACTACCTGATGCGCCTGGTCCGCCGGGTGGTGCGCAAGCACGCGCCGCTGCTGCTTGCCCGGGGCATCCGGTGTCGCTTCCTCGGGGCCGCAGACCCACGCATCCCCCGTGAACTGGCCCAGAACCTCGAGGATCTGGCGACGCTGACCGCCGACAACGAGGGGATGACGCTTACCGTGGCCTTCGATCATGGCGGGCGCCGAGACATCGTCGAGGCCGCCAGGTCGCTGATCCGCAACGGGACATCTGCGGACGATGTGACCGAGCGGCTCTTCGCGGACCACCTGCCGTTCCCCGACACCCCGGACGTTGATCTCGTCATCCGCACCTCCGGCGAGCAGCGCATCTCCAACTTCATGCTCTGGCAGGTCGCCTACGCCGAGTGGGTTTTCCCCGAAGCGCTCTGGCCGGACTTCAGGGCTTCTGACTTCCTCACCTGCCTGCACACCTATGGGCGCCGTGACCGCCGCTTCGGCGGCGTGCCGCCCCAGACGAACGGAGGCCTGTCATGACGACTGGAACCCCGGGGGTGGCCGGCGAGCCACCCCTGTTCGGCCCGGAGCCGCATTTCAGGGCCTTCTTCAACGACCCGCGCTGGGCGCTGGCCATAATCCGAGCCACCGTGCTGGAGGCCGCCCACCCGAAGATTGGCGCTGCCCTCGCCGACAACTCCACCTTCGTTGCCCACCCTTGGCGTCGGCTGCGCAACACCTTCCTCAGCATGCGGCGCATGTTCGATGTCGACCCAGCGGTACGCGAACGCGAGGCCGCCCGCCTCAACAGGCTGCACTCCCGCATGAGCGGCTCCGACTCCCGCGGCCGTGCCTACGACGCCATGGACCGCTCGACCCGTGCCTGGGTGATCGCGACCCTCTTCGAGAGCGCCGTCACTATGTGCCGACTGAGCGGTCAGCCGCTCGATCAGGACACCATGGAGCGTCTGTACGCCGAGTACCGCGCGTTGCTCGCCGCGCTCGACGGCGACGCCGGGGAACTCCCCGAGGACCTGAAAGCCTTCTGGAGGTACTTCGACAAGATTGTCGAGGACGAACTGGAGAACACCGAGGCAGCCCGCATCATCCTCTACCGGCTCTTCGACCACCTGCCCGCCCCGGCACTGCTCGACGGCGCGCCGACCCTGTGGGCGGCCGGCCGGGCTGTCGTCGGTCCGCTCCTCGGCGCGATCACCGTCGCCTCGCTTCCCGAGCCCTACCGGCGCAAGGCTGGCCTGCCCAGCATGCCGGGCGCCCCGACCCTCACGCAGGGCGCCTACCTGGCCGCCGGGCTCGCCCGTTTCCTGCCCGAGGGCTGGATCAATGCCGAAACCATTATCGAGGCCCTCTCCCTCCCGCCCGACAGCGACGACCCCCGCGTCCGGACCGTGACCGCGCTGCGCGCCCGCATGAAAAAGGCATCTGCCCTGCTCCGCCTCCTCACACCACTGAGCGGTGACACCCATCCCGACCCGGTCCCGACCGCCTCGGCGGCAACGGGGGAGGGCCGGCGCTCAGCGGATGAGTTCTTCCGCCAAGTGCTGGACCAGACCGGCGATGGCCACCTCGACTGGCCCGACCTCGCCGCCATGGCAGGCGAATTGGCCACCCGCCTCGACCTGGACGAACCCGAGGAGACCCGGCTCTACGACGCCTTCGCCGCCTGGTGGCGCGAGCTCCAGGCCGCCCTCGACACGGACGGCGACGGTCGCGTCAGCGCCGACGAGTACGCCACCGCCGTACCCTCCCTCGCCGCTCCCGCGCTCATCCGCGTCGCCGAGGTGCTCTTCGACGCCACCGACAAGGACAACAGCGGAACCATCGACGCGGACGAACACCGGGCACTCTTCCGCACAGCCTTCCACCGCGACCTCACCACCACCGACAGCACCTACGACCGCAGCGCCTTCGTGGGCGACTTCCTCTCCTTCATGTCCGGCCGCCGCAGGAACACCCCATACGATCCGCTTCTCGCCGACGCCTGACGCACGCATGCGCGCCCGGAGCCGTAGCGGTCGTCCACCTCGACGACGTTAACGATCAGCAGGTGGGCCGTGTACGCCACCACGCGAAGTGGATCAGAGCATCAATTCGGACGCCGCTCGGAAACTCTCGCCATGGCAGCGTCAGCCTGCTCTATGGAGCTGCTGGCGGAGCTGTCCCTGGTGGTGCAGGCCCTGCCGCCCGCCGCGGCCCTGGTAGAGCTGAAGGGGGCCATGCGCTATCACCGCGCGGACGCCCGCCGGCTGGGGGAGGTGCTGCGGGTACGGGCCCTCTCGCGCCTGGGTGTCGACGTCCGGGTCGGCATCGGCCCCTCGATCACGGTCGCGGCCACAGCCTCCGCCCAGATCCCCGCCCCCGGCGGCGTCCTCACCATCGATCCCGAGCAGGCGGCCGGCTGGCTCGGGCAGCTGCCCGTCGACGCCCTGCACGGCATCGGCGAGCGTCAGGCCGCGGTGCTGCGCGAGTACGGCATCCACTACGTCGGCCTGCTCGCCGCCACGCCGGCCGCTACGATCCAGCGCCTGCTGGGCGGGAAGGCCGGCCGCACCGCGGCCGACCGGGCCCGCGGGATCGACCCGCGCCCCGTCGTCCCCCGCACCCTGCCCGCCACCGCGACCGTCCGGTATGTCTTCGACCGGCACACCCTGGACGGCGCCGACGTCCGCGCCGCCCTGCTGGAGCTGGTGATCCGCCTCGGGCAGCTGCTGCGCCGACGCGAGCAGGCGGCCCAAGCTGTCACGCTCACGCTGACCTTCGCCGGCAACAGCCGCTGGGAGAAGACCCGCCGCCTGGCCGAGCCGTCCGCGCACGACGACGACCTGCGCCTGATCGCCTACCAGCTGATGGACGCCGCCGGCCTGCAATGCGGCCGGCTCACCCGCCTTGCCCTGAAGGGTGAGGACATGCTGAAGAGGCTGCGCTTTCGGGGATGTCGTCCGTCCTCGCTGCTGGGGTGACTGGGCGCACAGCTGCTTGTGCTGCCGTGTCGGGGCGGCATGTGTATACGTCGGACAGGGACTTGTTCCGGCGTGGTGGGTCTCAGAGGGGCGTAGCCGGGCAGGCGCGGCGCATGAGGTGAGGCGCGGGGCGCTCGGGCTGGCGCGGGGCGTGCGCCAGGCGGGCCTGGCGGGCGCACAGTGTGACGCACGTTACTCTCCGCGTCCGATTGGTCATTTTCTGTACGCGAAGCGCAACCTCCGTGCAACTGCCGCCATCAACTCGTCTGATCCGTAACCAAACTGACGCGGTGAAAGGTGAGCGTCTGGCCGCGAGCATGCCGGCGGCACGGGGTCTGCTTCCGTTGCGCGGCAGGAGATGGTGGCATTGTGGACCAGTCGACATTCGGAAACATGGACGCATAGCACGCCGATTGATGTTCGATATCCCGTCCTGAGCGAAGGAGTCAGGCAATATCTATCGAGCCTGCATTTTCGCTTGATCTAAGGCTGCTGATTGTTGAGAGGCGAATAGCTGCATAGCCGGACACTTGAACGCCTCTCGTGCGTACGAACGATCGGCCCGTGCGGGGATGCACACCGCCCGATCGATTTTGTTGACTCTTGAACGGCGATTATCATTTGATTGCGCTCTCAGGCGCCTCCGACTCCGGGGCCGTCTCGCACCAGGAGGCGTAAAAAGGGCAAATCTCTCAGGGTTCCGAAGGATCGGCTTGACGGTCCCAGGAGGGTGTGCCGGACATGCCAAACCCCCGCGGGTGGGGGGTTTCCAGTGCTAGTTAGGGAGGTAGAGACCATCTGGCGCCACATCGGGAGTGACCTTAACGCCGTCCGTGGTGTTTACTGGACACCGGTCTGATCCTGGTGGGTCCGGACCCTTTCCGGGAGGTCCTGGGGGTGGTGCCCCGGGGCCTCCCGTTTTTTGCTGCGCGTTTACGTATGGCTTCCCTGTTGGTCACCTGAGGCGCATATCCAACGCTGCAAATAAACATCAGCGGGTGAAATTCAAGGGGTTTTCGAGAATCTCTGGAACGGTTTATCTGTCCCGTCAAGAGGCTGGGCGTGGCAATCCCCCGCGGGTAGGGGATTGTTGACGGACTAGTCATCCTCGCCGAGGGAAACGCGACTAGCTCTTGGCTCGGGGCGAGAGGTAGCGTTAAGCCCGCTCCACCGTCTTCTCCGTTCGCTCCATCCGCCCGACCTACACCAGCGGGCACGTTCCACCCTCCCGGAGAGGCGACGGACCCACCACCTGGGACCTCGCGGTACCGCGGGGTCCCAGAACGATCAACCGCATAGGGAAGAAGACCATGAGCACCGCCAACGCCTACGGCGCTGTGCCGCCGTACCCTCAACGCCGCAGTGTCACGCCGCCTGTGACCCGCCGTCACGACTGTGTCCCGCAGGGCGCGTACGCCGGGACACGCGCCGCTGCTGCGGCCGGAATGGGGGAGTGAGCATGCCTCCCGCCATCGACACCTCCCGGCCCACTGACCTCCTGCACGCCCATGAAGGCAAGCCCGAGGGAAGCTTCCTGCAGCTGCTGACGACCGAGACCTGGCACACCCTGCTCAGCGCCGGTCTGCGCAGCCGCGCCTTCGTCCGCGACGAACTGCTGCCCATGGGGCAGGAGACCCAGGCCGTGTACATCATCCTGGAAGGCGTCGTACGCCAGGACCGCTACCCGCTGGGCACCGGACCCGACATGCCCGCGATCACCCGCTTCCGGGGACCGGGCCAGCTGGTCGGCGAAGCCGCCCTCATCCATCCCGGCGTCAGCGTCGACACCCGCTGCCTGACCAGCACCGTCGTCATCCCCTGCTCCGCCCGCTACTTCAACGTCCTCACTGAGCGGCGCCTGACCGACGCCCGCCTCGCCCTGCTGCGCAGCCTCGAAGCCCGCAGCCGCAGCGACGAGTTCATCTACGGGATGGCCATCCGCCCCCCCCTCGAACGCGTCAGCAGGCTCATGGCACACCTCGCCGACACCACCGGAGTCCCCGACCCCAGGACCTCCAGCAACACCGTCGTCACCGGCCCAGGCCAAAAAGACATCGCCGCCGCGCTCCAACTCGCGGTCTCCACAACGGAAAACGCGCTGCGCACCCTGCGCTACCACGGCGTCCTCGAAGCCCGATACCGGCAGTTCGTCATCCACGACATCGACGGCCTGCGCCACCTCGCCGGGATCTGACACCACCCCCGGCACGCCGGACCCACCATCTTGCTGCGCCGCACACCCGTGTCCTGGGCCGGCGCACCCGTGAACGGATCACCATGACCATGGACAGCACCACGCTGGCGATCGGCACCAGCGCCGGCGCCCTCGCGGCGAGTATCGTCTCCTCCTTTCTCCTGGGAGCCCTCGCCCTGTACGGCCTCCTGCACCACCGGGAGGTCTTCGCCTGGATGAAGCAGATCCGCACCACCGACACCCACAACACCGTCTACGACGAACCCGACCAGTGGCTCGCCGACCTCTACAAGGCGCAGTGCCGCAGGGCACAAAAGCCCAGCCGGATCGACGACATGGACGACATCTCGCACACCGGCAACATGATCCGAGGAGTCGCCGACCAGACCGAGACCATCCGCCACGAGCTGGCCGAGGTCGTGGAGCACGTCGACGACTACCTGGCCACGGCGCTGCCCGCCCAGACCCCCGCCGTCAAGGT
Source organism: Streptomyces sp. NPDC006476 (assembly GCF_040612015.1). Taxonomy (NCBI): domain Bacteria; kingdom Bacillati; phylum Actinomycetota; class Actinomycetes; order Kitasatosporales; family Streptomycetaceae; genus Streptomyces; species Streptomyces sp. NPDC006476. The sequence continues at coordinate 15,989 of NZ_JBEXPK010000117.1, forward strand.
GTCCCTCGCCGACCACAACGCCCTGCTCCTGCAGGCCATGAAGCAAGAGGCCGCCCGGGCCGACCTGGCACAAGCCATCACGAACGCCCGGAAGAAGATCAAGTCTCTGCGGAGCGCCTGACGGCCGCCGCGGCTGGACGAACGCCACCCACTTATCGTCCAGCCGCATCTCCCAACAGCCGCCGCGCCCCATGCGAGCCCGCTGGCGCGGCCCGTAGAGACCCTGGCCCTCAAGACGGACGCGCTTGGCAAACCCTCTCGCTGGCGTCCGCACCGGACGCCCGGCAGCTGCAGTGGGAAATGCATCCCCGTCTTCACCTGGGATAACGGATCCCGGAGACGTTTCAGTCCTCGAACCGCCGCGAGTGTAGGGGAGACCGGCAAACCAGATGTGCCGGATCCCACAGGCGCCGGCGAGTTCTGCAGGACGAACGCCGCCGGCCGCAGCGCCGCTGGGGAGGGGATGCGGCTACCCCATCCCGCCCCCGCTCCTTCCAGGAGAGTATTCGTCTTCAGGCATTGATGACTTCTGGCTGAGCCACCTCACGCTGGCTGCCGCGCTCGTCATCATGGCGGTCGCAAGCACGATGATCGGTTCCGGGTTCGGTCAGCTGGCGTGTGCTCAGCACAACGCCGTCTGGCAGCTGGCCGTCTGCTCGCTCATCGCGGTCGTCGTACTCGTCGGCCTGGGGCTGGTCATGTTCGTGGGCATGGACGAATGGGATCTCTTGTCCTACGGCAGGGCAGACCAAGGGGTCGCAGCGGGGTTGCTGTTCTGGACCGGGGTGATCTGTGAAGTCAACACCGTGACTCTGTTGGTGATGTTGGGCAGGTCATGTGGTGGCTGAGCACAGTGTGCGGAAGTGGGTGGCCCGGCGTCGTGTTCTGGGTGTGGTGTCGATTCAGTCGGCGATGCGGGTGACGTTGCAGGCCATCGCGGTGAGGACGTGCTGGACGTGGGTGCGGGCCAGGCCGCGGTAGCGGGAATGTCGCAGCCCGTGGGCACGGACGTTCTGGGAGAGGGTGGCCTCGATGCCGGCGCGGATCGCGTAACGGCGCTGCCATTGCTCGCTCTGCTGGTCGAGCCGGTTTTGCGTCTGGATCTCATGCAGCGGCCGGGGCAGCACGGCGACTGAGCGGGGCCGGGTCGCGGAGGACGTGCACCGTGTCCGGTCCGGGCAGGACCGGCAGTCCGCCTCGGCGAACCGGGCCTGCAGATAGGTGTT
>NZ_JBEXPK010000118.1:0-16880 GCF_040612015.1 Streptomyces sp. NPDC006476
TGATCGCCCGCGCATCCGAGGACATCGACGAGGCCCTACTCACCGCCGTCTACTGCACCGACGCCGCCGGCATGCCCACGCACGCCGAGGTGATCGAGGCCCTGTCCAACGCCGTCTGTGCACAGATCGAATTTTGGCAGGAGACCGGCGACACCGGCACCGGAGCCGCCGGCCGATGGGACTCTGTCAGCCTCGGCCCCCTGTCCCTGTCCGGCCGCCGCGGCGGGCCCACCTACCCGGGCGCCGTCGACCTCGCCGACCGCGCACACCGCGCCCTGAACCGCGCCGGCCTACTCCCGGGGGTGATAGGCGAATGCCCGTTCTGCCTCGGTGGTTGCTAAGACACCGGATCAAGGTCGAGGCGTACCAGGGCGATTCCGCGTACGGCCCGCAGTACGGGCCGGCCGAGGAAGTGCGCGCCCTGGTCACCGGGACCATCAAGCGCGTGCGCTCCGCGACCGGCGCCGAGGTGGTGAGCACCGCGCAGGTATACGCCGCCCTCGGCCTCACCGCGCCGCCCGGCTCCCGGATCACGCTCCCCGACGGCCGCACCACCACCGTCATCAGCTTTACCGAGCACACCGCCCCGGGCCTCGGCGCCCCGGAGTCGACGGAGGTGATGTGCGAGTGACCCAGCACGTACGGATCACGTGGAACGCCGCGCCCGCTGTCCGCCGCACCCGCGCGGGCGCACTGCGCGGCGTACGGATGGCCGTCGAGCACGTGCTACAGGTCGCCCGCGGGCGCGTGCCGATCGAAGAGGGCACCCTCGAACGGTCCGGCACCGCGTCAGTCGACGAGGACAGCCTTACGGGCGCCGTCAGTTTCGACACGCTGTATGCCGTCCGCCAGCACGAGGACATGTCCCTACGGCACGACGCCGGCCGCACCGCGAAGTACCTCGAAGGACCCCTGAACGAGGAGTCCGGGACCGTCGTCGACATCATCGCCGCGCAGGTGCGGAGGGAACTCCGTGGCTGACCTGCTCGACGGCCTCGCCCGCTATCTCGACGGCCTCGGCCTGCTCGACTACGACCCGACCGGAACCAGCGGCGACACGTTCATCGAGACCATGCCGGCCGGCCCGGACAAGGCCGTTTCCCTCGCCCTGTACGACGGGGCGCCGCCCGAGGCCCGCGACGACGCCGACACCCCCCGCCTACAGGTGCGCGTCCGCGGCACCGCCGACCCCCGCGTCTCCCGCGCCCGCTGTACGGCCCTGTACCGCGCGTTGCACGGCCTCGCCGGCGTCGAGCTCCCGGACGGCACATGGCTCACTCTCGCCGCCGCACGCGGCACCCCCGCCCCGATGGGGCTCGACAGCAACGGCCGACACGAGCACGTCGTAAACCTCGACCTCGACGTGTCCGGCCCCACCCCGTAAGGAGGCCCGCCCATGGCAGGCAGCACCCGCCCCATCGACGCCCGCGGCTGGATTTTCGAAGTCGAGGACGCCGGCGCGGCGAACGAGACATGGCTGACGATCGCCGGACTGACCACGTTCACCCACAACCCGGGGGAGAACGAGGAGACCGCCGACACCACGGCTTTCGACAGTGAAGGCCACTACGAACAGGACGTCATGCAGCGCGGCGCCACCCTCGAACTGGAGGGACAGTTCCGCGTCGACAAGACCACCAAGGCGCAAGATCCGGGACAGGCGTACATCGACACCGAATGGTCCCAGCGCCTCGGTATCGACTCACGGAACATGGTCCGGTGGCGGCACGAGACACAGACCAAGTGGGTTGTGTGGGAGGCCACCGTTACGCCCGGCGAGCAGGGAGGAGGCACCAACGAGAAGACGAGTTGGTCGGCGACCATCACCCGTTGCGGCGCCGCGACGAGCACGGCGGTTGCCGGCTGATGACGACCGATACCACCGCGTGGGAAGACCTCGACGAGCAGGCGCCCGCGGCCGGCAACCCGGCCGACTTTGACGCGTTCTTCGCCGAGCAGGACACCACCCGCCCCCGGCAGACGTTCACCCTGTACGGCACCCTCTACACCCTGCCCGACTCCCTGCCGCTCATGTTCACGCTCCAGATGGAGCGCGTACAGAACAGCAGCGACCCGAACGACGTCCGCAAGATGCTCGCCACCCTGTTCGGCGCCGACACCCTCGACGTGTGGGCCGAGCACGGCATGACCGACCGACAGTTCGGCATCGTGCTCATCTACTCGGCCGCCAACGTCCGCACCCCCGACAGTGTGACCATGCAGCGCGCCGCCGAGCTGCACGACGAGCAGGAGCAGGCACGCGCCGCGGGAAAAGCGCCGGCGCCGAACCGGGCGGCGCGCAGGGCGAAGCCGAAGAACGGGAAGCGTCGGAGTTCTGGCAAGCGGTAATCCGGCACTGGTCCGCCATCGAGGGTGACCTGTCCCGCGAACACCGCGTGACCGCACGCGAGTTGGCCGCCATGTCCACCCGCAGGTTCCTCGCCCTGGTCGGCGCCCTGTCCGGGGACAGCCGCTTTGCCCGCGAGTGGCGCCGCACACCGCGCCGCGCCGACTCCCCCGAGGACATCGCCCGCATCACGGGCCTGCCCGCCCAGTAACACCCGCACCGCACCGGCACCACGGCCGGACCCACCCAAGGAGGTGAGGCCGTGGCGCTGACCGTGGGCGAACTACTCGCCACGATCGCCGTTGACGAATCCGGCGTCGACACGGGCCTGTCCCGCGCCGAGCAGGCCGTACGCGCATCCGCTACGACGATCGCCAGCGACGCCGAGCGCGCCGGCCGCCAAGCCGGCGACGCCCTCGGCGACGGCCTCGCCACCACCGCCACCACCGCCGTACGCGACGCCGGCGACGAGGTGGCCGCCGCCGGCGCAGACGTGGGCGAGGCCACCGGCGGAAGTCTCCGCGACCGCCTGTCGTCGAGTCTGAAAGTCGGCCTCGCCGGCGTAGGACTGGCCGCCGGCGCCCTGCTCATGGATGGGTTCGGCCAGGCCCTCGAACAGGGACAGATCACCGGCCGCCTCGGCGCCCAACTCGGCGCCACCCCGGCCGAGGCCAAGAAGTACGGCGAGATAGCCGGCGCCATGTACGCCGACGCCGTCACCGAGGATTTCCAGGGCGCCGCCGACGCGATATCGGCGACCATGCGCGCGGGCATCGCCCCGCCGGACGCAACCAATGCACAGATCCAGAGCATCGCAACGAAGGTTTCCGACCTCTCGGATACCTTCGAACTCGACCTCGGACAGACCGCAAACGCCGTCGGTCAAATCCTCAAGACAGGACTTGCGAAAAACGGAACGGAAGCCCTTGACGTACTGACTAAGGGCCTGCAAAACATGGGCCCCCGGGCCGATGACATCGCGGATACCTTCAATGAGTACTCGACGATTTTCCGTAATCTCGGCCTCGACGCAACCACGGCCACGGGCCTTATGTCGCAGGGTCTCAAGGCGGGCGCGAGAGACACGGATGTTGTCGCAGACAGCTTGAAAGAATTCCTGCTCACTGTGCAGGGTGGCGGGCCCCAGGTCGACGCCGCTTTCAAGTCCATCGGCCTCAACGGCAAGGATATGCAGGCCGCCTTTACTGAGGGCGGGCCGAAAGCCTCGGCGGCACTGGACCAAGTGTTCACCGCCATGCGGAAGATCAAGGATCCCGCGGAGCGCAACGCGCTCGCTCTGTCGCTTTTCAAGACGAAGTCCGAGGACATGCAGGCAGCGCTTTACGCGCTCGACCCGTCCAAGGCCGTCGACACGTTGGGCAAGGTAGGCGGCGCCGCCTCGCAGATGGGCGATTCCCTGCGCGACAACGCAGGGACCAAGATCGAGGCTTTCAAGCGCGGCGCCCTGCAGACGTTGACCGAGTTCATCGGCAACACCGTCATCCCCGTACTGTCGAGCCTGTTCTCATTCGTCAGCGAACACCAAGGCGTATTCACCGCTTTCGCCGCCGTGATCGCCGCCGTAGTGATTCCGACGATTACCGCTCTCGGAGTTCAGTCGCTCATTGCGGGCGCCAAGATGGCCGCAGCGTGGATTACAGCCATGGGCCCGATCGGCTGGATTGGCCTCGCCATCGGCGCATTGGTCGTGCTGATCGTCGCCTACTGGGGCGACATCAAGAAATACACACTAGCCGTTTGGGATTGGTTCGTCGGAAAGATCGTGTGGGCCAAGGACGCCGCCGTAAACGCGTTCCTGAACTTCACACTCATCGGCCTATTGATCAAGCACTGGTCAACCATCAAGTCCGGAGCCATCGCCGGCTGGAATGCTGTCGTAAATTTCGTCAAGGGTATTCCGGGATTGCTGTATCAGGCATTCCTCAAGTGGACGCTACTCGGCCTGATCATCAGTCATTGGCAGAACATCAAAACGGCCACGGTCAACAAGGCCGGCGAAATGGTCACGTGGGTACGTGCCTTGCCGCAGAAGATTTCCAACGGAATCGGCTCCCTAAAGTCTCTGCTCTACGACAAGGGAATCGACGTCGTGCGCGGCCTGTGGAACGGCATCAAGTCCATGGGTTCCTGGCTCCGTTCCACGCTGATCAGTTGGGCGAAGGATCTGATCCCGGGCCCGATCGCCAAGGCACTCGGGATCCACAGCCCCAGCCGCGTCATGGCCCGATCCGTCGGTCGATGGATTCCGGCCGGCGTGGTCAAGGGCATTCGCGCCGGACAGGGCGCCCTCAACCGCGTCATGTCGACGCTGGTCACCCCACCCGCCATACCGGCATTCGCCGGCGCCCCCGTGGGGGCGTTCACCGCGCCGGCCGCCGGCGGAGTGCACATCGAGCACTGGCACGCCGCCGAGAACGGCACCCCCGACGACAACGCCCGCGCGCTCGCGTGGGCCGCCAAGGCGAGGGGGTGAGCCGTGACGGAGATGAGCGTTCAGGCCGCCCTCACCGCCGGCGCCCTGGTCACTCGACCCGGGCACGTCCAGTACGGCGACCTGCTCATCGGGCCCGGCACTCCCTACCGGTGGAAAGCCATCACCGGATGGGAGGAGCTTCCGACCCTCGATTCCGGATCGGTCGCCCGCGCCGACGCGCACGGCTCGATACCGGGCCGCCTGCTCGCGCAGGCCCGCACCATCGGCCTCGACGGTTTGATGGTGCGGGCACCCCGCGAGAGCATCGGCGCCGCCGTGGCCGCCCTCAACCGCGCCACCGTGCCCGTCGAGGCCGAAGTGCCGTTCGTGGCATGGCTTGACGAGCGCGGCCCCCTGCTCGCCTACGCGCGCGCCGTACGCCGTGCCCTGCCGGCCGGCCTCGGGTACCGCCTCGGAGTCATCACGGACGGGGCGATCCAGTGGGAGGCGAGCGACCCGCGCCGTTACGAACTCACCGAGCGCAGCGTGTCGGCGACCCTGCCCATGTCCGAGCCCGGAATCGACTGGCCGCTCACGTGGCCGCTCGACTTCGGGCAGCCGGGCAGCACCGGCGCCCTCACCGCGGAGAACACCGGCGACGCCGACACGCACCCCGTGATCGAGTTCCGCGGGCCCGTCGACCGGCCGTCGCTCACCTGCCTCGCCACGGGCGACCTACTCGAATACGACCTCACCCTGTCCGCCGAGGACGTGCTCACCATCGACACCCTCGCCGGCACGGTCACCCTCAACGGCACCGCGTCACGGCTCTACACCGCCACCGCGCGCAGCGTGCCCGAGCAGACGTTCACCCTTCCCCCCGGCACAACGAACCTGATCTTCCGCGCCGCGCCCGGACCTGCGGACCCCGCCGCCTCGGCCACCGTCCGCTACCGCGCCGCCTACTGGTAAGGAGCCCCCTCGCATGTCCGTGCGCGCCGCATGGCTACTACCGACCTCGCAGACCAGGGAAGACACCCGCCTGTCCCCCGTCGGCACCTTCACCCCCGCGGCCGAACTACGCACCCGGCCCGGCATCGTCCCCGGAGGCAACCCGTTCGCCGCGACCGGCGCCGGAGCGATGACGCTGCAAATCGGCACCGGCCGCGCCATCGTGCAGGGCACCACCGCGCAGGGCGCCTACCCCGTCACGGTCGACGTCCCGGAAACCGTCACATTCGCCGACGGACACGCCCAGTTCGGCCGGTACGACGCCGTGATCATCCACGTCTACGACCAGCTTTTCGACACCAGCGGGCAGAACATCGCCCGCGTCGAGATCGTGCAGGGCGAACCCCTCGCGACCCCGGTAGCGCCGACCCTGCCCGCCGCGTCCCTGCTGCTGTGGCTGGTCACCGTGCCCGCCGGCACATCCGCCGGCGCCGGCGGTATCAGTTGGTCCTCGGCCCTCGCCGACCGCCGTCAGTTCACCACGGCGGCCGGCGGCATCACCCCCGCCGGGGGCGGCACCTCCTACACCGGCGCCTATGACGGGCAGTACCGCGACACTGGCAGCGGCCTCGAACGCTGGAACGCCACGGCCGCCGCGTGGCAGGCGTACCCGCCCACCCCGGCCCGCCCCCTGATGACACGACAGGTGACACAGGCGCCCATAGGCACGACCACCGGGGCATTCGTCGACTTCACCGCCGCCCAGTGGCCGCGAATCGTGTTCACCGTGCCCCCGTCCGGCGCCGTGTGGATTTCCGTAAACGGACAGGTCAGCAACCGCAACACGACGTCCGCCACGGCATGGATGACGTGGCGAGCAACCGGCGGGTACACCGAGGCCGCGGGATCCCTTACCGGCCTGTCCGCGCAGGGAGGCCGCGTCATCGGCACCCGCCGGGCCTACCGCAGCGGCCTCACTCCGGGCGCAAGCGTGACGATCATCCCCGGATGGAACGTGTCGTCCATCGGTACGGACACGTTCATAACCGACGGTCAGCTCACTGTGGAGTTTGTCCAGTGATGAACTCACTGTTCGGTGCGCTGAGTCTGTGCCCGTGCACGCCCGCCGCGCGATCCGTCAGTAAGCGTTGTGGTCGATTGACGATCTTGCGCCGGAACCTCCGGCTCGTTGTTGCTGAGCCACCCGAGCGCCCCCATAACGAGGATGGACAGCGTCATGAAAGTGACGAACGCTCCACCGCCGGACAGGATGGCTCCGGGCACGCTGTGTTGATCCTGATGGGCGAGCACTCCGGCCACCACGCCCACTAGGACGGAAAAGACAAAGGCCAGAGTCACGAGAAGCGCCCGGATCTGGTTCGGGGTAAACCGCACGGTCGTACCTTTCATGTGAAGGTGGTCGACCTGCGGCGGGCAGCCTCAGCGCGACCACCGCGTTTCCCTACGGGTGATCTAACTGAGGCCCGCGTCAAAGCCTTTCTTGATGACCGAGACGCTCCCCCATGACGCAGCGCCTATATCGGCCCCCCGAGACAGCTCCTCGGGCAGCTTTCCGCAGTCATCGTTGCTGCGGCTCTTCAACTCCGAGGCCAACGTACACATTTGCCTCCCTTGATCGCCATACCTAGTCGATTCAAAGGAGGACATGCACCCATGACGCTCGCTTCGTACCGCCTGCTCGTTTGCGATCTGCGGTCCGATCAGCTACTCGACGTGCTGCCCGTACAGGGCGTGTCCCTCGACGACTACATAGGCAAGACCGGCCGGCTCACCGGAACCGTACCAATCCCGAACACCGAGATAGCCGCACGGGCCCGCCGCGCCCTGGTACCCGGACGCACCGCGGTATGGGTCGAGCGCAACCGAGACATCTGGTGGGGCGGAATCCTGTGGACGCTGTCTCTGGCCAGCGACGACCGCGGGCGCCTCGGCGTACAACTCCAGTGCGGAGGTTGGGAGTCGTACCTGTACCGCCGCCTGTTGCTCACCTCGCAGGAAGCCGTACAGGTCGACCAATTCGACATTGCCCGCGGCCTGCTCGACTACGTGCAGAACACCCCCGGCGGCGACCTCGGCATCACATACGACACAGCCGCCTCTGGCACCGTCCGCGACCGGACGTTCAGCCGCTACGACCTGAACACCGTGGGCGACCTGCTCGATCAGCTCGCCGCCGTCGAGGGCGGATTCGAGTGGCGCATCGCCTCGCACCGCGACCCCGACGGCCGCCGCGTCAAGGTGATGCAACTCGGCTCCCCCACGATCCGGACCGGCGCATCCGACATCGTGCTCACGCACCCCGGGCCCATCACGTCCTACACATGGCCCGTGGACGCAACCACGCTCGCCAACGCGTGGCAGTCCCGCGGCGCATCCGTCAACAGCAACCAGGCCACCACGAGTTACCCGCTCACCTCGCCCGTGCTGGTCGATGACACCGCCATCGGCGAGGGGTGGCCGCGCCTCGACGGATCATCGGACTACAGCACCGTAGAGGTACAGGCCACGCTCGACGCGCACGCGCGGGCCGACTGGACGGCCGCACGCTCGCCGGCGCAGATACCGGAGATCACGGTTCGCCTCGACGGCACGCTCACGCCGGCACTCCTCGGCGCCACCGTCCGCATCCGCATTCGCGATCTGTGGCACCCCACCCCCCTCGACGCCCGGTATCGCGTGGTCGGCCTGTCCATTACGCCGCCCGAGCGTGGGCGCCCCGAGACCGCAAAGCTCTATCTGGAGGTTCCCTAGTGGCCGCCGTCCCACAGGATCTACTCGACCGCCTCGCCGCCCTCGAACGGGCCGTCCGGCAGCTCACCGGCCGCGCGAACATCCGCCCGGCCCTGAACGAGATCAATGGCGGCGCCGTCAAGATCGGCGAGGGCGGATCACTGGAAGTCATCGGCCCCAACGGCGAGTCCGCATTCCGCGCCGGACAGTGGCCGCAGGATGGTTCTTACGGCACGCGCCTCGGCCGCGACGACGGCACCGCCGCATGGACCGTCGGGGGATCCGGCACCGACACCAACAACATGGTCCGCATGTGGTCGCGCGACCTGAACGCGCCGGCCCGCGTGCTGATCATGGACGACGCGTTCAGTGATCGGTTCCTCGGCCGCCCATGGATGCCGCTCGATCTCCACCCCACAGAACGGCAGTCCTACACCGGCACGACCTACGAACCCGCATGGGCCGGCCGCGGCCCCGTGTGGAACGCCGTTGCCGAGATCAGCCTCATGACGTACGCCAACACCGGTGGCGGACAGGTCAAGGTCACCCGGAAGTACAACGGCACCGAGACCACCCTCGACGAGTGGGATTGCCCAGCCAACGCGTGGACGAGCCGCGTGGTCACTGCGCCGATGGACAGTATCGACTTCATGGACACCGTCGAGTGGACGATCTACCACCGCGCCAAGAGCGCGAGTCAGAACGTCGAGTCGCGTCTGTGGCGAGCGATCAGCCGCAACACGATCACCGCCGACGAGACGCCCACCGATCCCGTGCGCACCACGGCGACCGTGGCCGCCACCGCGCCGGCCGCCGACGAGCAGGCCGCCACCGACACCGCGCCGAGCACCGCGCCGGCACTCCGCCCCATCGACGACTAGGAGCCGTGCCCCATGCCCCTGCCCGAGGGCATCCCCACCGTGACCGTCACCGGCCGCTACCTCACGCCCGATGGCCGCCCCCTCACGGGAACGGTGATCTTCCGAGCCCCGTCCATCCTCACCATCCGCGACTCAGACGTCATTCTCGGCGGGCCCGTCACGGTCAAGCTCGACAGCACCGGCGCCCTGTCCGTCACCCTGCCCGCCACCGACACCCCCGGCGTCGACCCGTCCGACTGGGCGTACATCGTCACCGAACAGCTCGAAGGGGTCACCAGCAACCGTCAGTACGCGATCCTGCTACCAGCCGAGAACCCCGAGGCCGACCTCGCCGACCTCGCCCCCACCGACCCGCGGACCCCCAACTACATTGCGGTACGCGGAGATTCGGCGTACGAGGTGGCCGTAGCCGCGGGATTCGTCGGCACCGTCGCGCAGTGGCTCGCCTCCCTGGTCGGCGCACCGGGCCCCAAGGGCGACCGCGGAGCGACCGGAGCAACCGGAGCCACGGGCGCAGCGGGCCCCAAGGGGGACACCGGAGCGACCGGCGCCCCCGGCGTGGTCCAGTCCGTCAACGGCAAGAGCGCCGCCGCCGTGGTGCTCACCGCCGCAGACGTGGGCGCCGTGGCCAGCGACACGGGCAAGGTCAACGGCACGTTCGCCCTCGACGGAGCCCCCGGCACCTATCGGCCGATCAAGCTCCAGACGGCCGGCCTCGACCGGTGGCAGATCCAGAACGACGGAACCGCCGAGGGCGGCACCGACACCGGGTCGAACTTCCGCATCGGCGCCCGCCACGACGACGGAACCGATAACGGCGTCGCCGTGTTCATCCGCCGCGACAACCGACGCGTGGTCATCAACGGCACGTCCACCGCCGGCGAATCCGTCCTCACCGCCACGGGCGCCATCGGCGCAAAGGACATCACCGCGGACCCGGCCACCTCCGCCGGCTCCATTCAGCTCTACTCAAAGAGCGGACTGCCGTACATCAAGCAGGGCGACGGCACCGTGTTTCAGGTGGGCACCGGCGGCACCGCACCGGTTACGTCCGTCAACACCAAGACAGGCGCCGTTGTCCTCGCCGCCGCCGATGTGGGCGCCATCGCCACGACCGCGGCCGGCGCCGCGTCCGGCGTCGCCCAGCTCGACACCGCAAGCCGGCTCCCCGCCGCCCAAGCCCCGACCGCCTCGCCGCGCAACGTGTGGACACCGCAGGCCCTCGGATTCGCCGCATGGTCGTGCGACCCGTACGGCGTGGCCAACCCGACCGCGAAGTACCTCACCCCGCAGCGCCTCTACCTCACCGGCATCTACATCACGGAGAACACCACCGTGACCAAGGCCGTGATGTTCGCCCGCGGGTACGGGGGCGTGACCGCGGACCGGTTCATGGCCGGCATCTACCGCGAGGACGGAACGCGCGTGGTCGCATCGAGCGCCGTCGCCCTCACGATGGCCGGACAGGAGACCGGAGGACTCAACGGCATGGCGACCAACCACATCGGAGCCGTGCCCCTCTCGTTCACCTCGACGACCCTCACCCCGGGCCGCTACTGGGTGGCGTGGCTCATGACCGTTGGCGCCGCTACCGACTTCTCGTTCTTCCACGTGCAGAACGAGTCTCCGATCGCCACCGCCAACTTCTACATGACCACCACCCCGTTCCCCCGCGCGTGGTACATCGCCAGCCAGAGCACGCTACCCACCACAGTCAGCCCGACGGCCTCGACCGCGCTCGCCGACCACGACATCCCCATAGTCGCGCTCGCCGCCTGAATCCCTCCTCACCACCCGCACGCCCCGGCACCGCGCCGAGGGCGTTTTTTCATGTCTGGAGACACCCACCATGACGAGCACTTCCCGCGGCCTCGACGTGTCCGCCTACCAGGGCACGCAGGATTGGGCCAAGCTCAAGTCCGACGGCCTCACCTTCGCGTTCGCCAAGGCGAGCGAGGGACAGAAGACGCACGACCCCAAGTTCGCGACCCACATCCGCGGCATCAAGGCCGCCGGCCTCATCCCGGGCGCGTATCACTTCGCGTGGCCGAACCAGTCCGCCGCGACCGAGGCCGCGAACTACATATCGGCCGTCAAGCCATACGCCGGCCCCGGGTTCCTGCACTGGCTCGACCTCGAACGCTACGACGACGGCCGCAACTACAGCGGGAAGACCGCCGCACAGATCAAGGCGTACGCCGCGGCATGGGTGGCCGCCGTGCAGAAGGCATTCCCCGGGCAGCGCGTCGGGATCTACACGAGCGCGTCGGACATCGCCGCCGGCCGCGTCCCAGCCGGCCTCCCTCTGTGGTACCCGGCGTACCCGGGCGCGAGCGTCGACACGTACGCCGAGGCCGAGAAGCACGCCCGGCCCGCGCCGAGTGGGCGAACGGTCACGTTCTGGCAGTTCACTTCCACCCCGCTCGACCGGTCCATCTGCTACCTGTCCCCCAGCGCGCTCAAGACGTGGGCCAAGGGCGAGGCCGACGAGGACGACGCCAAGCCGTACACCCCGCCAGCGTTCCCGGCCGGCCTCGCCCCGAACAAGGCCAAACCGTCCGCCGTGACGCTTCAGCGCGCGCTCATGACTGCCGGCTACATGCCCAAGGCCGTGCCCGAGTCGCCGCACTACGGCCCGCAGACGCAGGCCGGCGTGATCAAGTTCCACAACGCGCACCCGCAGTACCGCGCCGCGGGCAAGAAGTCCGACCCGGCCATCGGCCCGAAGGGTTGGGCGTACCTCTTCCGCCTCGCCTACGGCAAGTAGCCGCCTCTACCCGTCCTCGGCACCGCGCCGAGGACGGGCCCCTGCCGTACCCCACCCACACGGAAACGAGGCACCGCCCATGAGCCCCACCACCAAGCACACCATCCGCACCGGCATTCAGACCCTGCTCGCCATCGCCGCCGTCGTGCCCCTGCTCGCCGCCGCCATCGCCAACACCGACGGCCTCGCCGAGGCCCTGCCGTGGCTCGCCGCCACCGCGCCGACCGCCGCCACCATCGCCGCCGGGGTCGCCCGCATCATGGCCCTGCCCGCCGTCGAGACGTTCCTCGACCGCCTCGGCATCGGCCTCACCGACGACGGAGGCAGCACCGAGTGACCGCGCCCCCGCCGTCCGACCCGGCCGCCGTCGCCCTCGAACTCGAACGCATCCGCCGATCGATCGAGGTGGGATTCACCCGCCAAGACGGAGCCCTCGCCCTACTCGTCCAACGCACCGACCAGACCGACGCGGAGATCAAGGAGCACGCCGCACGCCTCGACGCCCTCGAACGCGCACGGTGGCCCTTGCCATCCCTCGCCGCCCTGGTCGGCGTGACCGGCCTCGCCCTGTCCGTCTGGCAGTTCGCCACCCGATAGACCGGCCCCCCCGCATCGCCGTGCACGGCGATGCGGGGGGGGCCTCATGGTCGTTGCCTGCGCACCCAGTTCAGCGACGCCGTACTCTCGAATCATGAGCGCCAACTTCGGTGAACGGCTCCGTGAGATTCGCAAGCGCCGGGGCCTGAGCCAGCGAGAGTTGTCCCAGAACTCAGGCGTCTCCCTCTCGCTCATCCGCAAGTTGGAGCAGGGGGAGCGAGAAGACACACGTCTCGAAACGGCCCGCCAACTCGCCAGCGCGCTCAAAGTACCTACCACGCGGCTCGTCGCGGAGCACGCCGAGGAGCCTGCCGACGATGCGACCGTGAACCGTTGGGCGCCTGTTCACGCAGCTCTCGCGGCACCTGTGCAGCTTGATGGCCTGGCGGAAGCGCCCACCTTCGAAGGCGTCCGAGATGCCGTCAGGGCAGCCGTACCACTCTTCTCACATGATCGCTTCGTAGAGCTTGGCACAGCTCTTCCGTCCCTCTTGCGCGACGCGGAAGCGCTCACTGAAATCGACCCACGCGGCCGACCACTTCGCGCCCGGCTTCTCGAACTCACCGGCTGGCTCATGACCCAGACCCGACAGTTCGACGCAGCGGAAATGGCTCTCGACCGGGCCCTCGATGATGCCGCCGACCGCATCCAGGGTGCGTCCACCGTCAACACTCAGTGCTGGCTACTCCTGCGTAGAGGGAAACTCGCCGACGCCCGCGAGTTGGCCGCACAGTGGGCCGATGACGTCGAACCACGCATGTCCCGAGCGACGCCCGCCGAACTGAGCACCTGGGGCTGGCTGTTGCTACGCCTCTCGGCGGCGGCCGTCCGTGATAACCGCCCTGGTGAAGCCGAGGACGCCCTACGCCTCGCCAATTCAGCCGCCGTGGCCCTTGGACGCGAGTGCACGCCCGAAGGTGATTTTCTGCGGACCTTTGGCCCCGTCACCGTGGCTTTGAAGCGCACGGAAAACGCCATGGTGGCCGGACAGCCCGACAAGGTGCTCACACTGGCCTCGCGGATCCCCACGAATAGCCTGAAACCGACCTCCAACAATAGAAACCGCCACCTACTCGACGTTGCGAACGCTTACACGCAACAAAGGCAGTACGCGGAAGCCGTTGACGTCTTCAAGCGAATCCGGGCCGGCTCGCCTCAGTGGCTGCCCAACCAGCGATACGCCCGCGACATCCTCGCCGGCATAGTGGGCAAACGGCGGACCTTGACGCCCGACATGCGAGAGCTAGCAGACCTCGTCAAGCTGCCCGTGTGACGCTCTGTGGCACTTCCGCCTCCCTCTCCGTAAAAGTGCCATCGACGCACAGTCACAGCAGCTCATAGCTTCACTACATGGCTACCACGGAAAAAGATCAGACGGCCGTGCCGCCCAAGAGCCTCGTGGTCGGCTCCTTAGCGAAAGACCTCGAACGCAACAAAGACGGCCTCGTCATGGGTCACCTCGGAGCGGACCGCGTACAGCTCCGCCCGATTGGCGGAGGCACAGAGTGGGACGCCTTCCAGGTGAGACCGCTAACCGAGGCCGAGCAAACGCGGCTACACCCAGCGCCCCAAGCAGCGGCGGAAAGGGCTGGCCAGTGAGCGGACGCTACGCATCCCGCATACGGCCACGCCCCTCTGACCCGCTCGGTTTCTTCCTCAACCTGCTGTGGGCCGTCGGTACAGCCGCCGGTTTCGTCTGCCTCGGCCTACTCGCCGGTAACCACGTCGACGAACCGCTTGCCCGCAACCCTGCGCTCACCAACCCCGACGTGGCTCCAGCCGAATAAGGCTCCCCGCCCGCTCGGATGCTTCCTGCTCCCCCCGGGCGGGCGGGGGTACCACCGCGGCCGAGGTCGCTGCGGCTACCTCGGCGCGCACACCAGGTGCCACCCAACACAAGGAGATACGAGTCGTGACCACCACGGAGAAACGCACCACTACCGATGCGCGCTCCCTGATCAGCACCGAAATGCGTGAGACCCTGGTCGACAACATGCGCGCCAAGTTCCCCGAGTTGACCGAGGAGAAGGCAGACCGAGGCGTCGGCCAGATGCTCGCCTTCCTCGCCGCGTGCGACTACGCCGACCGACCGCTCAGCCCCTCGCCGCTCGTCGACGACTTCTGGCACGCCTTCCTGCTCCACACCAAGGCGTACGCCGAGTTCTGCGAACAGCGTTTCGGTCGCTTCCTGCACCACCAGCCGGGATTCCTCGACAGGGAGGAGCACGGCGGCGGCAAGGCCCTGCGCGCGCTGACCGTCGACTCGATCACTCTCGCTGGGTACGAGATCGACATGGAGTTCTGGCCCGAGCTGGACCTCGCCGACTGCTCGCAGTGCCACGCGAACTGCTCGGACAGCCCGAACCACCCGAAGTAGTTCCCCCTGCCGGTCCTCGGTCTGTGCCACGCTGTGGCCAGGCCGGGGGCCGACCCTGTTTCGCTCGACCCACGCAGGAGACCGCGGGTGGACCGCATCCAATGGCACGACCTACCGGCGCCGACCCGGACCGCTGTAGAGCGTCACACAGGCCCGGTCGAAACGGCCGAGACCGCGCCGCACGGCGTCATGTCCCGGCTCGCCTGCACCGTCCGCACCCCCGAGGGCCGCGCGTTCATCAAGGGCACTCGGAGCGATGACCCGCAGGGATGGGTCTATCGCCACGAGTCGCGGGTCACCCGATGCGCACCCCTCGCCCCCCGCGTGTTGTGGGAGGTCGACGCTGGCGGGTGGACGCTCTACGGGTACGAGTACATCGAGGGTCGGCACCCGGACCTGACTCCGGGGTCCGACGATCTCGCCCCCCTGCTGCGCACGCTTACCGTCGTCTCAAGGACGGCATGGCCCGAGGCACTGAACAAGAGGCCGCTTCACAAACGGTGGACTGAGTTCCTGCCCGAGGACGTGCCGCCCGGATTGCAGGGCCGAGGACTCGCCCACACGGATATGTCCCCGCACAACATGCTGATGACCAGGGGCGGCAAGCTGCTGCTACTGGACTGGGCCCTCTCCTGCCCTGCGCCCGCGTGGGCCGACACGGCACTTACGGTGCCCCGGCTGATCTCCGCCGGCCACACACCGCAACAGGCCGAGACAATCGCCCGGCAGGTTCCCGCGTACCGTGCGGCCGACCCTGCCACCGTCACCACGTTCGCGCGCACCGTCTACGCCGCGTGGGAGAACTGGGAACGAACACGCCCCATGCCTCACAGGGCCGCTCTCACCGCCGCCGCCCAGACATGGGCCACGTACCGCGAGAAGTGGCGCCAGACGGGCACGCACGCCCTTTCTCCTTGATCGGCCGCGCCGCCCCTGACCCCCGCGGGGGCGGCGCGGTCCCTTGGTGCACCTGAGCGCGATAATCAGCCCCGACGGACACCTTCGATGCACAGAACGCGGGAATGCGAGCGACGTGGCTGAGGGCCAGCGTTCGGCGCTCCGGGAGTCACCCTGGGCGTCGGAACGCAGAGCCGTCGGGCGGTACGCCACCTCTGAAATCCCTCAAATGCCCTGCTTTCCGGACAACGGCATCCCAGCATCGGAGGTTATGCAGATCGAGCTCTCCGCGCCCGTTGCCGCAACGGCCGCGGCTGTGATCACGTGGACCGGGGTTGTCCTGTCCGCGAGGCGGACGTCCCGCATCACGTGGCAGGCCTCCCACGTAGAGCGCCAATACGCGGCCCTCACCACGTTCGTCGAGGCAGCACAGATGGTGGTCTACCTCGCCGACCGGCCGGAAGGCCCAGAGCAAGTGGGCAAACTTGTCCAGAGTTGGACAGCAGTGCAACTCACCGCTCCAAGGCACCTTCTCCAGCACGCGGCATACGTCCTTGACGCCGTTCGAGAGGTCGACATCAAGTCCTCGTACGTGGAAGAACCCCCGGAGAGAGACACCACGGAACACAAGATGACCTTCGAGCAAGCACGAGCTGAACTAGAACGCCGCTGCGTCAACATGGTGGCGGCGATCCGCACCTGGCACGAGCGCCCTGGCCCCACCCCCTGGGGATAGGCGACTCGCCGGCGTTCGACTGGTCGCAGCGGACGAGTCGCACCTGGGTATATGACGGCCCCGGCCCCTCCGATGGAGGTGCCGGGGCCGTCGTCGCACGTCCAAACGTTGCGACCCACCTGTTTTGCACGTCCTATCCAGG
>NZ_JBEXPK010000119.1:0-16308 GCF_040612015.1 Streptomyces sp. NPDC006476
TCAGCCACGTGATCATTGTGGCCGTCTGGCGCTTCCCGGCGCAGCAACTGGACGACACACCACGACAGGGCGAACGTTGCCTGATGCGGCACTAGGGATGCGTAGCCTTCCACGCGGCGATCACCGGCTCGATCAGCGCCCACTGCTCGTCACTCACGTCGGTCTTGTAGGGCTTGCGCTCGCTCACGGTGCCCAGCCCAACATGTCCGTGGCCGCCGACCGGCCAGGATACGTCCTACTTCTCCTCCGGCTCCCAGGCGCGGAGCAGGTCGAGCAGCCCTGCGTCCCCGTCCACGCGCAAGGACTCGGCCTGGATGCGGTCGTACAAGTAGAGGACCAACTCACTGGCGGTGCCATGGACGGAGGCGCCGGCTGCCTCCGACTCCTCGCCGGTCGCGGCGGTGGGCGCCAGGATGCGGGCGGAGCGTGCGCCGTCGCCGTCGACCGTGAGGCGCCAGGAGCGGCCCTCGGCGGAGTGGAAGTCGAAGGCCGTGGGCTTGTGCGGCCAGGCACTCGGCGTTCCGCAGACGGTGAACAGGAACTCCTCCACACCGTCGAGTGCCACCTCGACCGGCAGCGGCTGCGCAGCGCCCCCAGCGAGCTGGGCGTCGTACGCGTGCACTGCGGTCTCCTGGACCCGGTGCCGGGCGACACCGCCGGAGGTTTGCGGTGACTGCGACGCGGGCCACCACGTCCAGCAACCGCTCTCCGGGCCTGCCTCGCGCAGGGCGTCCAGCAGGAGCTGCGTCGACGCGGCCAGCCAGGCCAGCAGGGTCTCGCGCTGCCGCGGCACTTCCAGAGCGGCACGCGCAGCGGTGGCCTCGGCCGGGGGAGCGTCGGCAGGCCCCGCGCCGACGATGGCGGCCCAGAAACGGTCTCCCCCACCCAGGTGCTTCACCAGATCGAACAGCGTCCACCCAGGGCAGGTCGGCACCTGTGCATCGAGACTGGGCGCGGCGGCGACCGCGGCACGGAAGGCGGTCGACCGTTCATCGATCAGTCGCAGCAGGTCAGGGAACTCGAGATTCTCTTCCACGCCGGATGTCTATCATCGTGCTCCGGTGATCGGACAGCGATTTTCACAGTCGCCGCCGGCAGGCCATTGCGGACGTCCTCGCCTCCCACCGCTCGGGTGACAAGCCGCGCACTGCGGCGAGGAGGCTGGGGGTGGCGGTACGCCAGGCGTCGCTCCTGTGGGTGCTCCGGCCTCGCCGCGCGGCCGGGCACCTGGGCGACGTGACGTCCACCCGGTGCGCGCGGTCATGCTGCCGCTCGATGTGATGGACGCGGAGGTCACGACGGCGAGGGAGGACCGGTCGGGTCGGGAGTTCAGGTCGCGCCAGGGAGAACCGGCCGGGGTCGAGCTCCCGCCGCCACCGCTGGCCCAGCTCCGCCTCGCGGCAGCAGGACCCGGCCCGCGCCCCCCTGGAGCCGACCGCGACCCGCGACTGCCCGCACTGCCAGCAGCCCAGCCGACCACCAACGTCGCGGTGCTGGCCACCCCGGAAGCCGCCCGGCCCGTCATCGGCCGCATGCCCGGCGTTACCCCCACTGCGGCGAGTGCCATGACCTGATCCGCCGTCAAAAGCCTTCACCGCCTACGGCCTGGACGACACCACCATCGCCGGCTTCCGCCCGTGGGCCCTGGACTGGGCCGACGACCTCGCCGCCCGCCTCCTCGAAGAGGCCGATGATCCAGACACCGATTAGAGCAGTGCGCCGGTCCCCGGTGGCTCCCTGACCGTCGGTTGACCGGGGAGCAAACCCGCTGCCGGGCTCACGCTTCCCAGAGCCCGGCAGCCGTCGTCCCTCGCAGGAACGCGTCAGCCATCGGCCTCGCATGTCGATTTGCCGCCTCGGCGAGGCCTACAGGCGGTACTCGCTGGCCCAGGTCTCCGGGCAGCGCACGACAAGGGCCGCGACGTCGTCGTCGAGCTTTCCTCCGCTGTAGTGGAGCAGGGCCGCGTGAAGCCGGTCGAGCAGCTCGCGGGGCGGCATCCGGCCCTGCTGCTGCGTCCAGTCCGGCAGAGGGAAGAAGTGGCCGGTGCGGTCCCGGGCCTCCGTCACCCCGTCGGTGTAGAGGAGCAGCTGGTCGCCGGGGGTGAAGTCGAAGGCGTCCACGCGGTGGTGCTCACCGACGAGCGTCGTCAGGTTGAGCGGCGGCGAGGGGGTGGTGGCTTCCAGTAGCCGGGTTTTCCCCTGGTGGACAAGCAGGGGTGGGGGGTGCCCGCAGCTGAGGATTCTGACCTGGCCGCCGTCCTGGGGGATCTCGGTGATGAGGGCGGTGGCGAAGTGCTCCGGCCGGTCCAGGAGGGGGAACGCGGCACTGTGACGAGCGATGGTGACCTCCAGGCGATGAATGATGCCGCTGAGATCGGGCTCGTCGTATGCGGCCTCCCTGAAGCAGCTGATCAGCGCGGAGGCCGCTCCGACCGCGGACAGGCCCTTGCCCCGCACGTCGCCGATGAGGAGCCGGATCCCGTACGGCGTGTCGGCCGCCTCGTAGAAGTCGCCGCCGATCCGGGCTTCCTCCTGGGCCGCCAGGTACAGGGCCTCGATCTCGATGTTGTTCATGCGGCGCGGCAGGGGGCGTAGCAGCACCTCCTGGGCGGCCTCGGCGACAAGCCGTACGTGGGACAGCGTCCCCTCGCGCTGCAGCCGGACATGGCTGGCGTAGGCGGCCGCCAGGGTGACCGCGATGATGGCTGCCGACGTGTAGGGCGTTCCCAGGTCGGTGTAGACGAAGCCGAGACCGATCATGATCAAGAGGCAGAACAGTCCGAGCAGGAGCGTGGGGAGCACGGGCCACATGGCGGCGGCGAGGGCCGGAGCGGTGGGAAGGAGGCGGCTGAAGGCGATCTGCCGTGGGGTGGAGAACGCCAGAACGGCGATGAGGGCGGTGAGGATCACCGGTGACAGCGTGGCCGCTTCCCACCGGCCGCCGCGGAGAAGATGCCGACGCCACGGCCGCCCAAACCCGATCACAAAATGCATCATAACGATAGGAACCAGGCATCGAGCTCGGATGGACGACGCGGCTCAGTCCTGATGATCAGACACGTGCGGTGGATCCGTCACCATCCGGCCGACGGAAGGCGCGCGCCGGGCCTGGCCCGCCGTAAGTGAGACCTCTCACCCGGCGCGCCGCTCGGGCTGCCCCCCGTCACCGCGCTCCGGTTACTCGTCCCGCCGCGGGTTGACCCTCTCCGGACAGGCGTCGTCAGTCATCCCAGGTCTGCACAGCGGTGTTATCAAGGGTATATGGAGGGATATCTCAGCCGATTGCGGACCTCACGTCCTCCGCCCGACGGTGGCCGGCGTACTCGGCGCCTGTCCGTACTGAGCCCGCGCACCGCGGCGGGGCAGGTGTTCCTCGTTCAGAGCATGATCGTGCTGCTGCTGGTGGTGGTCGCGGTGGCGTGCATCGTGCTGCAGGCGGCGCGCGACGCTGTGCGGCAGGGGCGTCGGGAGTCGGTGGTAGCCGCCCAGTCGTTCGCCAGCGCCCCCGGTGTGAGCCTGGCGCTGCGCAGCCCGGACCCTACCGCCGTGTTGCAACCGCGAGCCGAGCAGGCGCGCAAGCGGGCAGGCATGGATTTCATCGTCGTCGTGAGCACGGACGGAATCCGGTACACGTATCCCTACCCCTCGGAGATCGGCAAGAAGTTCGTCGGCACCATCGAGCCGGCACTCGAAGGCCGTACCGTCGTCGAACAGGCGGGCGGTCCGCCTCTGCCGACGGGCAAGGGGACGGCCATCCAGGCGGTCGTCCCGGTGACCGATGCGCGCGGCCGGATCGTCGGCCTGGTTTCTGCGGGGATCACCGTCACGAACGTGGCGCGACTGTGGATGCCGCAGCTGCCGATCGTCCTGGGCGTCGGCGCGATCATGCTGGTGCTGGCCGCGGCAGGGACGACCGCAGTGTCCCGGCGACTGCTGCGGCAGACACATGGCCTGGCCCCGACGGAGCTGGCGCGGCTGTACGAGCACCACCAAGCCGTGCTGCACGCGGTACGGGAGGGGGTTCTGATCACCGGCGAGGACCGACAGCTGCTGCTGGCCAACGAAGAGGCGAAGCGGCTACTGGGTCTGCCGGCCGACACACAAGGGCGGCACGTGCAGGAACTGGGGCTTCCCGAGCAGATGGCCCGCGTGCTCGCATCCCCGGAGAAGGTCACCGACGAGGTGTACCTCGCCAACGACCGGTTGCTGGCGGTGAACAAGCGGCCCACGTTCCCGGAGGCCGACGACGCGGGCAGTGTGGTGACGTTGCGGGACACCACGGAGCTGGCGGTGGTGTCGGGACGGGCCGAGGTGGCGCTGGGGCAGCTGAAGCTGCTGTACGAGGCGGGGATGCGGATCGGGACGACGCTGGATGTGGAGCGGACGGCCCAGGAGCTGGCCGACGTGGCGGTGCCCCGGTTCGCCGACGTCGTCGCGGTGGATCTGCTGGATTCGGTGGTGCGCGGCTCCGAGCCGACGACGAAGGGCTGGCGCCACCTGCTGCGGTCCGCGATCAGCGGAGATCAGCGGATGCTGCCGGTGTACCGGCTGGGTGAGGTGATCACATTCTCGCCCGAGACTCCGCAGATGCTGGCGCTCGAACAGAGCCGGGGCATCCTGGAGGCGGACCTGCGGCAGGCCCACGGCTGGCAGGAACAGGATCCGGAACGCGCTCGAAGGGCGCTGGAACTCGGATTGCACTCCCTGGTGACCATGCCTCTGCGGGCGCGCGGGGTGCCCCTTGGCCTCGCGCACTTCTACCGGACGGAGGGCTCGCCCGCGTTCGAGCCGGAGGACGTGGCCTTCGCGGAAGAGCTCGGCGCGCGGGCGGCGGTGGCCATCGACAACGCCCGGAGGTTCACCCGCGAGCACGCGATGACGGTGACGCTGCAGCGCAGTCTGCTGCCGCGGGGCCAGCCGGAGCAGGACGCCCTGGAAGTGGCCTGGCGGTACCTGCCTTCGGAGGCGGGAGTGGGCGGGGACTGGTTCGACGTCATTCCGCTGCCGGGCGGACGGGTCGCGCTGGTGATAGGCGATGTCGTCGGCCACGGGCTACACGCCTCGGCGACGATGGGCCGGCTGCGCGTCGCCGTGCACAACTTCGCCACGCTGGACCTCCCCGTCGACGAGGTCCTCGGGAAGCTGGACGATCTGGTCGCCCGCCTGGACGACGAGGACGACTCCAGCGCTGCCCCCGACGACCAGGAGGGGACGGGGTTGACCGGAGCGACGTGCCTGTATGCCATCTACGACCCGGTGACAGGGATCTGCACAATGGCCCGTGCGGGGCATCCCGGCCCCGTGCTGGTGAACCCGGACGGGACGGTCGTCTGCCCCGAGGTGCCGGCCTCTCCCCCGTTCGGCCTCGGAGGCTACCCCTTCGAAGCCGCCGACGTGCACCTGGCGGAGGGCTCCCAGCTGATCCTGTACACCGACGGGCTGGTCAAGAACACTGCCCGTGACATCGACGCCGGTCTCGAAGAGCTGCGCCGGGCGCTAGGCGGAGCCGGGGCCGGGGAACGCACTCCGGAGGAGACCTGCCGAGCCGTGATCGGGGCGTTGAAGCCGACCCGACTCTCGGACGACATCGCACTGCTGGCGGCGCGGACCCGGCGGATCCCGTCCTCTTCGGTGGCCGAGTGGGATGTTCCCCCGGACACGGCGGTGGTGCCCTCGGTGCGGGCCCAGTGCAGGACGGTTCTGAGCGGCTGGGGGCTGGACGAGACCGCGTTCACCACGGAGCTGATCCTCAGCGAACTGGTCACGAACGCGATCCGCTACGGATCACCACCTGTGAAGGTGCGCCTGCTACGCGGACGCAGTCTGATCTGTGAGGTGTCGGACGGCTCCAGCACCTCTCCTCGACTGCGTCGGGCGGCCACCACGGACGAGGGCGGGCGTGGCCTGTTCCTCGTGGCGCAGTTCGCACAGCGGTGGGGGACGCGGTACACGTCCCGCGGCAAGGTCATCTGGGCGGAGCAGATCCTGCACGACGGCGCGTCCAATCCCGCGGACGATACGTCGGTCGACGTGCTCCTCGAACAGTTCGGGGATCCCCTGATGTGAGGAGTAGGTGACGGTGACGGTGCTGGTGCCCGTGAACGGCTTCTGCGCCACGCGATCTCCGTCGATGACGGGTACACGCTCTCCTTCGCGACGCGCGGATGGCTGTTGTGGCAGGCTGCGCAACTCACGGAAGCGGAACAGGACTTCGACCGGGCACTATTGGACGAACAGCTGTCGCCGTGGCGACGACTGCACTCGGCGACCTCAAGAAAAGTCCTCGGTGATACGGTCCATCAGCCATCCGGGGACCAGGAGGCGGGCATCCAGTCGCCGAACCTGTTGCCAGGACCCCGGTCTGACAATCCAACCAAGTTGCCATAAGTACCCAAGGTGATAGGCACTTCCGGCGCTACTTACCGTGAGGCCGTGACGACGCCTTCCGACGACGATGCCGGGCCCGAGCCGGTGCCCGTGCGAACGTGCTGCCCGCCGATGCGGTTCTGGGGCACGAGCAGCAGGAGGTCGTCGCGTGGCTGTGGAGGCGGCGGAGTACCGGGGGTGTCCCCCGACCACGTACGGCGAAGGCGTCGACTACGGCAGGTTGTCACCGAGAAGCTGGGCGGTCACCGCAGGCGGTGATTCGTACGCCGTCAGACAGTCACGGGAACGATTCGAACTGCTGCTCAAGCAGGGCGAGTGTCTCTGGCCGGGTCAGGCCGTGCGCGCGGGAGAGGCGGACGATATGCCGGCAGGCTTCGATCAGGAGGGCCTGAGAAGCGGGGGCATCGGCGGTGACGACAGCGCCGCGGCCTGGGCGTAGTTCGATGAGGTGTTCGGCGTTGAGTTGCTGGTAGGCCCGCAGCACGGTGTGCATGTTGACGTCGAGAGTGGCGGCAAGGGTACGGGCGCCGGGAAGTCGTTCGCGTTTGCGGATGGTGCCATCGGCCAGTCCTCGGCGCACGCAGGCTGCGATCTGCTCGGCCCGGGAGGTGCGTGAGGCGTGGTCGATGGTGATGAGCATGTCAGTGGCCCGCACCGGGTCCGGGGAGGTAGTGGTTGACCAGGTCCGCTGCCCTCTTGGCGTCGTCGACAGTGATGACGAAGTGTGTTCCCCGGAGCAGTTCCAGCCATAGGGCGTCGCCTTCGCGCAGGGAGACCGCGCGTAGGCCTGGTTTCCACCGGTAGCCCCAGCCGCCGATCTCCATCGGCCGGGTCCAGCGTGCTGAGGCGTGGGCGATCCGCTCGAGGGCAATGGTGCGGCGCAGGAGTGGGACGAGTGCTGAGGCGACCGTGACGCCGCGGCTGGAGACCGTCACCTTGATGCCGCCTGTGACGAGGAACGCGGCCGCCGCCAGCAGGAGGACGAGGCTGACGGTGCGGTAGGACGCATCGATGGCCGCGATCACGGTAAGCGCGATCGCCAGGACCACGCCGGCGGCGATCATCCAGCTGCTGAACTGCGTGCGGTACCAGACGGTCCGTTCGCTGTGCTCGTGCGGATGGCTCACCGGTTCCTCCGGGACAGGAGGCGGACGGCGAGCACGATGGCGGCGCCGAGGGCGAGTGCGATGACGAACTGGTAGACCGGCACGGTGACGTTGCGGCCGTCCGGGGAGTGGGTGGCCTCCGTGAGCAGGGCGCACATCAGGTAGGCGGTGGCGGCGGCGAGCGCCCAGGCCACGGCGGTGAGGGTGCGCACGGCGCCTGGGGTGGCCTCGTCCTCGTCGTCGGGCCACGCCTTGAACAGGAACAGAACGGCCTCGACGAGGAAGACCACCAGGTAGGAGGCCACTGCCGAGCCGGTGGAGCTGTAGCCGTCGGGACCGCCCGCCCGACGTGGGTCGCCATGCGTTCCGGCATCCTGTCGCGTAACAGCAGGTAGATCACGAGCACGGCCGCCGCCCCGGCCACGAACGGCGCGACGACCACGGCGGCCCAGCGCCCCAGACTCGTCGGCCGGCGTTCCTCTGTCGGTCGCACAATCCCTCCCTTCCCACGTCAGACCAAGTGTTCGCCTAAAACTCGAACAAGCCGTCTGAGACCCGCGCCAGGCATGATCAAGCCGCTCCCATCGGAACCGAATCCTCCGCAAAAGCGGTAAGTGCTGCTCCAACGCGACCCGAACGGCCTCGACTTGGGCATCATCCAGCGTGGGCGGCCGCCCGGTGGCCGGACGCCGCCGCAGTGCCTGAGCACCGCCCTCCTCCGATAACCGTTTCCACCGGCGCACGCTCTCGGCATGCATCCCCACCATCCGCGCAACCTCGGACGTGGCACGTCCCTGCTCGAACAACTCGACGGCCCGCATGCGACGGGCCTCGGCCAACTGGGGCCGCGTCAAGGTGCGGAACGGACACATCGGAAACCACGGCCTGCGACTCGGAAGACACACCAACCGCCTCACACCGCTGAACCTCCTGCACCCACAGAACTAACGTCACCAGCAGTTACAACCGCCGGAGTGACCCTGGGAAAACGGCGAAACTCGAGCGATCTTCGAGGCGTTCGTTGTTCAGCAGTTTTGACGGCAGTCGAGAGTGAGGGAGTCCCCCGTCCCGCGGTTCGTCTGGTGCTCAGTATGTTCGAAACATGACGATCACGTATGTGTGGCGAGGCGACATCGACAACGCAGCTCTCAACGGGTTGCATGCCGAAGGGTTCGAGTATCCGGTCGGACACACAGACTGGCGGGCAAGACTTCAGCGTCACAGCCTCGGCTGGGTCTGCGCTTGGGAAGATGATCGTTTAGTCGGCTTCGTCAACGTCGCCTGGGACGGCGGAGTCCATGCCTTCATCCTGGATACGGTCGTAGCTCAGCGCATTCGTTCGAACGGAGTGGGAGCCGCGCTGGTCAAGGAGGCTGCTGAGGGTTGCCGTGCCGCAGGGTGTGAGTGGCTGCATGTCGACTTCGAGGAGCACTTGCGATCGTTCTACTTCGATGCCTGCGGCTTCAAGGAGACGGCCGCAGGACTGATCGCCCTGTGACCTTGCTGTGTCCGGGCACGTCTTTCACCATCCTGTCTTTCTCGCCCCGCCAGGTGACACAAGGGATGCTGGTGATGTCTTCGCGGTCGCCCCGAAGACGTCCTCACGCGACCTGACAGTCGGGGCACACGCCCCAGAACGTCACTGCGGCCTCCTGGACGGCGTACTCATTCGGCAACCGAGGCTCCATGCAGGGAGCCGCGCCCACCGCGCACTCCACGTCACGGATGGCGCCGCAGTCGCGGCACACAAAGTGGTGGTGATTGTCGTGGTTCTCGGCCTCGTAGCGGGCCGGGTGTCCGGCGATCTGAGTGCACCGGACCAGGCCGGCGTCGGTCAGCGCGCGCAGGACGTTGTAGGTGGCCTGCAGGGACAGGCCGCCGGTGACCCGCTGAGCGCGCTTACGCAGGGTGTCGGCATCGAGATGGCCTGACGAATCGGAGACGGCCATCAGCACGGCCATACGCGGAGCAGTCACCCGCATGCCCGCCTTGCGCAGCCGCGCCGCGGCCAGCTCCATGGGTTCCTTTGCGGCAGCCGATGTCATTCCGTCTCGTACTCCCTGTCGCCCTCAGGGACCACCTCGTCACTGTCCATGACGGTGTCCGTGGAGAGCTCGAACCACACGGTCTTGCCGACCGGCCCGTACTCAAAGCCCCACCGTGCTGCCAGGGCGCCCACCAAGGCGAGTCCGCGGCCGTGCTCGTCCTCCCAGCTGACGTCGGACCGGCGCGGAGGCTCACAAGAGCCGTCGCTGACCAGACAGCGCACAGAGGGCACCCGCTCCAGGGTCAGGCGCAGCGGACCGCAAGCATGCCGCACCGCGTTGCATACGAGTTCGCTGACCAGCAGCTCGGCGGTCGGGACGAGGTCACACAGATCCCATTGGGGCAGCACCTCGCGTATGGCGGCCCTCGCCAAGGCGCACGCGGTCGGCGACCAGGGCAGCGCCCACGGCCCGCCGACAAACGGCTCCACACAGTCCGTAGCCAGAGGCACCCCCGGCGCAACGGGCCGCAAGGAGCGCTGAGGACCCGGGGCAGCCGCACCGGCAACCGTTCCCCACGGGGAGGTCTCTCGAGGAACTGCCCTGTCCATCGCTCCCCCTTCGGGGTGGTACCAAAATTTCCCCCTTGACGCTACGCCTCTTCTGGAGTCAGTCAAGAAGATGGAAAGGGCCATTTTTCATGACCCACCCAAATCACCGGGCGCTCCATCCGCCCGCAGGGAGCCGATCGAGATGTGAGGTGCAAGTCCTGGGGCGGGAGAAGGGTGAGATGCGGATCGGCGAACTCGCGGCACGCAGTGGAGTTAGTGTTCGTTCACTGCGCTATTACGAAAAGCAGGGACTGCTCGTCAGCACCCGTAGTAGCAGTGGTCAGCGGCCTTCCACGCCGGACGACATCGAACGGGTCGACTTCATCCAGCGCCTTTACACGGCCGGGCTGTCCAGCCGCACCATCTTGGAGCTGATGCCGTGCCGCGACGGGCCCAGCGACGAGAACTCCGACTCCGCGCTGGAACGCATGGCCCAGGAGCGCGACCGGCTCTCCGCCCACATCGAGGAGCTACTGCACACCCGCGACGCGCTCGACGGCCTGATGGCCGCGGCCCGGGCCGACCGCGACGGCCGCCGAACCGCCGCATGAAAGCCCGGACGGTCCCGCCGGCTGGTACTCGCCGGCGGGATACGTGGCGGCGGCCGCAAGGGCGCTGAGCGCAGCGGTGCCGATGCACGAGCGCCATACTGCCCATTTCGGTCGGCCTAGGACGGCGGCGAGCCGCTGGTGGCAAAAAGCGGGCGGACGTACTCCAACTCGCCGACTGACGGCAGTTGTTCGGTGCTCGTACAGTGGCGTCCCGCCGCACGAGAACACCAAGAGTCTCGAGAAGATGTTCAGGTGAGAAACTCGGTAGTGACCTTCTGTGGTGGCAGGTGTTCCTCAGGAGATCCGATCCCGAGCACATCTTCAGGTTCGGAAAGCAGATTCTCGGCTGGACCACCCCGAAGGTCTGTACTCCCGAGGCCGCGGACCGGTGAACCTGATGCGTGGTCGTCGCCCACACCCAGCTCCGCCTCGCCCGGCCGCGGGCCGCCGACCTCCGTCGGCCCTGGGAGAAGCCGGCCAAGCCCGAACGCCTCACCCCGGCCCGGGTCCGCCGAGGGTTCAGGAACATCCGAGCCCACCTGCTCTGCCCGGCCCGTGTTCCCCAACCTCGCCGTGCTGGTCCCGGACGACCGCCCGGCACCAAAAACCGCCATCCACGCCTGCGAGGCCACCGAGGTCAGCTTGATCCCAGCATCCTGCATCACCTTCTCCAGGCGCTGGATCACCCGGATCCGCTCCTGGGTGACCGCGCTGCGCGAGCGGGTCAGGTCCCGCAGGTCCCGCATCCCCGGCGGCGGCACGAACGAGGGCCGCACCAGTCCGTGTTCCAGCAATTGAGCGATCCACGCCGAGTCGGCCACGTCGGTCTTACGGCCCGGCACGTTGTGCATGTGATGCGTTGAGCAGCCAGCATGCACGCAAGGCGGTCCTCCAGCGCGGCAAACACAGGCTTCCAGTAGATCCCGGTTGCCTCCATGCCCGCCAGCTCGATGTTCTCGGCGACCAGCCAGTCCCCCCCGGTCTCATGATGGCGGCTGCCCCGGCGCTTGCCGGGAACCCGGATCGTGGCGACCGCGGTGTCGCGGTGCACGTCCAAGCCGGCGACCCGGTCCACGATAACGTCCATCCTCGCCTCCCCCACGATCGACCGCGGGCGGTGCCGCCCGAAGGGGCCTACCAGTCGAAGAGTCTGAGATTCGCGCTCGTGGCAGCAGTCAACGGTCCCTCAGGCCCCAGCGTCATACCTTTTACGCGGACTCGAAGTACCACACGGCACCGACGTCAACCGGGCGTCACCATCCGCAGGATGACCCTGGCGAGCCGATGGCGAACAGTAGCGCTGGACCGGCGTCCCCCAGAGACGATCCCGCCCCGATTCCCCTCCCGCCACGGTGGCGCCGCGCAGCGGCGGCATGACTACTTTTTTCAGGATCTCGATCGTCTCCTGCTGCTCGCGGTTCTGTTTGCGCAGCCGCTTGAGCTCCTCGCGCCCGGCACTGCTCAACTCGCCGGACCCGCCCTCGACCCGGTCCGCCTTCGCCTGGCGGTACCAAACGCGCAGGGACTCGGAGCTGATGCCGAGTTCCCTGGCGACGGCGGTGACCGTCTTGCCCGAGGAGTCGACGAGCGCGATCGCGTCCCGCTCGAACTCCTCGGTGTACCGCTTCGTATACTTGCTTCCCACCTGGTGCTACCGGGTCTAATCGCTGTGCACCGGGTGTGCGCGCCAGCCGAACGTCTTGCAGTCCGTCTACGCGCAAAAACGGGCGGTCGCGAGGGCTCATCAGGAGGCGAGCACGCGCTGGTGCAACTCGGTGACGACCTTGCGGGCAGAGGAGATCGCTCCATGCTGCCAGGCGTCCAGATAGCTGAGGTAGTCACCGGCGAAGTACACGTGCCCCTGGGCCGTGTTGAGCGGCGCGTACGCCGGTGCGTCGGGGCCACCTGGCATGGAGTGCCAAGCGCCTTCGAGGTAGGGGACGAGCTTCCACTGGTGGGAGTATGAGGCGGCGAGTTCGCTGCGGTACTTGGCACCGTGGATCTTTACGCCCTGGTCGAGGGCGCGTTCCAGGCGCTGGGCCGGGGTGAGCGCCGAGTAGACCTCGGAGTGGGCGCCCGTGTTGTAGTAGCCGATGATCAGGCCGCGTTCGCCCAGGTGTCCGTAGGACGGGTACCAGATGTGATCGAGGTCCAGGTCGGTCTCGGTGATGCCGCCGAAGATCCTGAAATCCCTCTCCCACCAGCGGCTCTTGTACTCGAGGCCGATCTTGGAGGCGTAGGAAGGCTTCACCGCCCGCAGGGAGGTCTGCACCGCGGTGCCGAGGTTGTGCGAGGTCTTGGCCAGGATGTGCGGGGCGAGGGTGGCGATGCAGTAGTCGGCGGTGATGGTGCGGGTGCGGCCCTTCTGGGTGTAAGTGATCTGCACGCCGTCGGAGGTGTTCTTGATGTCGGTGACGGCTGCGCCGGTGCGGATCCTCTCCTCGCCTATGGCGCGGGCGAACGCCATCGGTATCCGGTCCATACCGCCGACGGGCTGGAACATCAGCATCGCCTGGTCGTAGCCGAACTCGAAGGAGAAGTAGCGGCCTACGTTGGAGGCGAACACCTCGGAGAGGGAGGGTACGTCACCGAGTTCCTCGCCCGGGGTGCCGGCGGCGCCCGGGGCGACGCTGAAGCCACGGTGTTCGGTCCCGGTGTACGTGTAGTCAGAACCGAGCGAGCCGTAGCTCTTGAGGAAAGTCAGCAGCCGTTCCTTGTCGTCCGCCGTCAACTCGGCGTCCAGGACTCCGGAGTTCGTGGCTTTGGACAGCAACTCGGATACATAGCCGTAGACGTCGGCCTTGGCGGTGCGGTACTGAACCGGCGCCTTCATGCCGGTGGTCTCGTTGTAGATGAGCGCGCTGGCATTGGTGTTCGTGAAGACCTCGACGGGCACGCCGAGTTCGCGGCAGTAGTCGAGCGTCACCATCCATTGGGCGATGCGTGCGGGGCCGGCGTTCATGTACTGGCCCTTGCCGAATCCCGCGGTCTGGCTGACACCGTTGATGTCGGTCAGCCTGTCGCCGCCGCGAACGGTGAGGTTGCGGCCTCCGACGCGATCGCGTGCTTCGAGGACCGTACAGTCATAGCCGGCCTTGCCGAGTTCGTAGGCGGAGGTGAGACCGGCGATGCCGCCGCCGATGACGACGACCTTGGCGGGCCTGCCCTTGCGACCCTGGAGGGTGAAATCGCTGGGCCTAGGGGCGCGGAACGGTGCTTCCTTCTCTGCTGCGTAGGCGGCGGTAGGGGCGAGGCCGAGCGCCCCCATCGTGGCGAACATGGCGCCGGCGCCACCCGCCACACCCACACTGCGAAGGAACGCGCGGCGGCTTGTTCCCGTTCCGACCTGAAACTCTGCCATGAGGGGCTCCCCTTCCGATCTTGAAGGCCGGGGGAAGCGTGCCAAGGGGCGGTTACGGCACGCCGTGCATTCGTGTATCCCGCACGTTTCTGCGGGAGCCGACCGAAGGGACGCCGGGCTGGCCCGGACGCACCCGCCGCGGATGGTCCGCTCGACTCCGGCAAGGTTCTTCTTCCTACGCCATCCAGGAACTGCTGACCGCGCGCTCTGTGGTCGCACAGGCGGACCGTACAGTCCGGCGAGTCCGGCGAGTTGGGCAAGGCCGCCGAGGCCGGCATGCGACTGCTCGACTTCCTGTACCTGCGCCAGGTACCCGGCGTGTACTCAGCCACCGGCCTTCCGGACAGCGGAACGGCGAGATAGAGCTTCAGCCGAACGATCGTCCATGCAGGGGGAAGGTGTGAGGCCCCACAACACGGTCTCCTTCGCTATCGAAGCCGACCTGAAGCAGTTCCACGGCGAGGGTGATTACGTACACCTGCTCGTGCACTACCCGCCGAAGGTCCAGCTCTCCAAGCTGGTCAACTCCCTCAAGGGCGTATCCGCCCGCCTGCTGCGCAAGGAGTACGACGCGCAGGTGCGGCGGTACGGCGAATTCCATGGGCCGTTGCAACACCGTGGTGAGTTGATCAAGCCGCGAGCAGTTTAGACAAACGCTCGGCTGGGGTTTCCCAGCCGAGCGTCTTGCGTGGGCGGCCGTTGAGTTCGGTGGCGACCGCGTCCAGGTCCTTGCGGATGTGCCGGGTGAGGTCGGTGCGCTGCTGCCGCGTCCGGGGGCCCGGCCGCCTGCCGCTTCCTCAGCGGCGCCCCAGTACCTCGGCGATGCGGATGAACCCGTCCGTGCCGTGGCCCAGGCCGATGACGCGGCGGGCCATGCCCTCTGCCGCGCGCATGACGCCCGCGTCGATGCCATGCCCTTCAGAGGTCTGCACGATGTGGGCCATGGACGAGGCTGCCGAGGTGATCGGGTTGCCCTCGCCGGAGAAGTCGCCGCTGTCCACACCCTCCGCCGCCTGCTCGAAGAGTGGCGGGATGATCGCGCCTATGCCCTTGGCTAACGGGGCCAGCTCCTGCGCGGTGACACCCTCAGCCTTGGCCACCGCCAGGGCGTGTGCATAGCCCGCCATGGCAGTCCAGAAGATATCCAGCAGCGCGATGTCGTAGGCGGCCGCCCGGCCGATCTCCTCGCCAAGACGGGTGTGGGTGCCGCCCAGCGCCTCAAGGATAGGTAGATGCTTGCGGTAGAGCTCCTCGGGACCGCTGTGGATGAAGACCGCGGCAGGCGTTCCGATGGTCTTGGTCGGTGTCATGATGGCGCCGTCCAGGTATTGGATGCCGTGCCCGGCCGCCCAGGCCGCCGTGTCGCGGGCCCGGGCCGGGGTTGTCGGCGGTCAGGTTCACCACCGTGCGGCCCTTGAGCGCGTCGGTAACCGCCTCGCGCCGCAGAATGGCGTCCACAGCGTCGTAGTTCACCACGCAGGCCACGGTCAGCCCGCTCGCGGCGACCGCCTCTTCTGCGGATCGGGTTCCGACTGCGCCTCGCTCGACCAGATCGCGGTTCCTGCCCGGTGTCCGGTTCCAGACCGTCGTCCGCAGGCCAGCATCCAGGAACGCTCCGGCCAAAGCTCGGCCCATCGGCCCGAGACCCAGCACGGTGACGGCAGACTGTTGGGGGTGTGAAGACATGTTTGTTCAGCCTCTGTAGAAGTATCGGAAGAGAGTGATGAAAGGGGCTCACGTGACGCGAAGCCGCGCCAGGGACACAAACGTCTGCGGAGTGACGGCCGCGATTGCCGTGATCGACGGCAAGTGGAAGACCGTTCTGCTGTGGCTGCTGGAATCCGGTCCGTGGCGCCCCGGGGAGCTGCGGCGTCGGCTGCCGGGCCTCAGCGAGAAGGTACTGACTCAGGCGCTCCGCGAGATGGAGGCTGACGGACTGGTGCACCGGGTGGTGCATGACGAGCTACCGCTGAAAACGGTGTACTCCCTCACCCCGTTCGGCCGCGAGCTCTTGGAGGCCCTGGGGCCCGTCTCGGATTGGGGCCACCGCCGCCTGGAGAAGCTCGCCCAGGCACAGTCGGCCTCCTAACGCATGGTCACTCCCGCCTCACTCAGATACGGCGCCCCTCACGACGCCGTGTGACCAGGTTCCGCTCTGCCTCCCTGCACCGACAAGTACCCACAAAAAAGTGGGTACTGAGGGCGGTGGTCTCTTAGACGTCATCTCATTTGGCGTGTTCGATACCCTGTTGACGTGGGAATCGTTGAGCGGCTGGTGCCGGACGAGTTGTGGGAACTGTTCCAGCG
>NZ_JBEXPK010000120.1:0-16305 GCF_040612015.1 Streptomyces sp. NPDC006476
TGTGCGAAAGGTGTGGGGTTCGTGGGGTGGGGTGGTGGCGGGGTGGTGTGGGCTGGGGGTTTGCGGGGTTCGCCCGGTCGGTGGGTTTGGCGGGGGTTGTTCGGGATTGCTGACGGGTGGGCGTGTATCCAGGGGGTGTCTGCGGCGGGGTTGTGATGTCGGGGGGTGGGCCGGGTGGCTGGGTTGAGGGTGGTGGGTTCGGCTGGGGACACGGGTGGGGGCGGGGGTGGGGTGGAGGGGTTGGAGGGGGAGTTGGTGGACCGGTTTGTGCTGGCTGGGATGGGGGCGGGGTTCACGGACCGGTCGGTGTCGGATGACCGGAAGACGGTGTTGGAGTTTGCGGGGTGTGTGGGGCGGAGTCTGTGGTCGGTGGGGCCGTCGGATGTGGACGGATGGCTGGCGGGGTTGCGGGAGCGGGGGCTGGCGAGGGCGACGGTGTATGACCGGGCGAATACCCTGTCCCGTTTCTACGCGTTCGTCATGACCCGGTATCAGAGCGAGGTGTATGCGCGGACGGGGTGTGTGGTGGTGCAGCCGGTCGATGAGTTCAACCGGCCCCGCTCGTGTGATTACGGGCAGGCGCGGGTGCCGCCGTCGGTGGCGGAGGTGACCGCGCTGTTCGATGCGTGGCGTGCCGGGGTGCCACGGGTGCGGGAGTATCTGCCGGCGGTGCGCAACTATGTGGTGGCGTCGTTGTGGCGGCGGGCGGGGCTGCGGATCAACGAGTCGGTGATGCTGGATGTTGCTGACTGGCGGCCGGACTTGGGGGGTTTCGGCAAGCTGCACGTCAGGTTCGGCAAGGGCAGTGCGGGGCGGGGGCCCAAGCCGCGGCTGGTGCCGGGCATCGACGGGGTGGACCGGCTGCTGGGGTGGTGGCTTGCAGAGATCCGCCCGCGGTTCGGTGATGACCTCACGGCGCGGGGTGCGCCGTTGTTTCCCAGCGAGCGCCGGCTGCCGGACGGCCGGAGCGGGCGGGTGGGGGTGTGGTGTCTGCGGGCGGCACTGCGGGAGGCGGTGGCCTGCCATCTGCCGGCCTGGACGGGCCGGCTGACCCCGCACGGGCTGCGGCATTTCTGCGCGTCGTCGCTGTATGAGCGGGGTGTGGACTTGAAAGTCCAGGAGCTGCTCGGGCATGAGTGGCTGGTGACCACGACCCGCTACGTCCATGTGCGCAGCGGGCACATCGAGCAGGCGTGGGTGCAGGCGAATACGCGGGTCGCTGACCGCCTGGGCCTCACCGGCACCGACCCCCACCCCGGCACCGGCACCGACCCCCACCCCGGCACCGGCACCGACCCCCACCCCGGCACCCACAGCGACCCCCACTCCGGTACTGACCCCGGTGCTGCTGGTGCTGGTGCCGGTGCCGGAAGCGGGGTGCGGGCGGCTGGCCGTGTGGCCCCCACCGGCACCGACCCCGGTACCGGCACCGCCCGCGCCCCCGGTGCCGGCGCCTGGGGCGGGGTGGGGGTGGGGGAGTGATGCGGTGGGAGTTGAAGCAGTGTGCTCTTCAGCGCGGTATCACCACGGCCGCCAGGCTGCGCCGTGTCCTGGCCGCTCATGGTCTGGCGGTCAGCGCGGGGAAGATGTCCGGTCTGTGGTCGGGTATCCCTGTCACGATCCGGCTGGATGACCTGGAGGTCATCTGCACCGCGCTGGCCTGCCGGCCTTCCGATGTCCTGGTGCCGGAAGGAAGCCCGGCTGTGCCTGCGGCGTGGCCTGCGAGCGGCCCGCCGGGCTCCGCGGAGCATGCCGCAAGTGGCCTGCCAGACCCTGCGGGGCATGCCGTGAGTGGCGTGCCGGGCGGGCTGGAAGCGGCTGGCACCCGGCTGTCGCGTGTGCCGTCGGGTGCAGGTCGGGCGGGCCGGCTGGTGCCGCCGCTGTGAGCACGAGCCGGGTCAGACACAAGGTGGGCAGCCGGGCGCGGTGCGGGGTGTGCTGGGCGCGGCCGCCGGTGACAGGACAGGTGGAATTCTGCTTCACCTGCTGGCCCGGCGGCCCGGTGATCCCGCCGCCGTGTCTGCGGTGCGGCTCGCGCCGTCTGTACTGGGCGTCGGGCCTGTGTGAGCGCTGTCATCCGGATGCGCTGCCGCCGCCGGATTCCTGCCGTAACTGCTCAGGTTGGGGCGCCACCCGCGGCCAAGGCTGGCGGTGCAAGGGCTGTAAGTCCTGGTGCCGTAAGTATCCCCGCACCGGTGCGTGTTCGGTCTGTGCGCATTCCTCCTGCCTCGATACCGAGGGGGTGTGCCGGCTGTGCCGCAAGCAGGCCGCCCGCATCCGCCGCGACGACCCCGCGGTGTCCTGGCAGGAGATCCGGGCCGGCGGGCAGCAGCTGTTCATCACCGACTTCTTCCGCAACGCCACCCCCGCCCGCAGGCCTGCCCCCACCCCCACGGCCCCTCTTGCACCGCCCGAGTATCACCAGCCGGCCCTGTTCGACCTGCCCCGTACGCTGCGCCACCGCGACCACACCGCAGGGCTTGCCGATCACGCGGAGCCGCATCTCGCGGCCTGGGTAGGCCAGTTCACCGACCGGCGGGCGGCCCGTTACGGCTGGAGCCGACAGCTGACCAAACGGGTGCACACCGGCGTCAATCTCCTGCTCGGCTTCCTCACCGCCCCCGGCGCCCGCCTCACCCCGGCCGACACCGCGGTCCTGGCAGAGGTCCCCCACCTCCCCCATGTCCACATCACAGGCATCCTCGAGGAAGCCGGCCTCCTCGAGCGCGAACCAGGCTGCGCGGCGACCGCCTGGGCCCAGGCATCCATCGCCCCCCTGCCGGCCGCGATGCGCGCACCGGTTGAGGTGTGGCTGGCGGTGATGCGGGACGGCAGCACCCAGCTGCCGCGCCGCCGGCCGCGCACCACGACGACCCTGCGCCTGCACCTGTCGTGGGCGCTGCCCGCTCTGCTGCACTGGGCAAACACCGGCACCACCACGCTGTGCGCGGTCACCGACCACGACGTCCGCGCCGTGCTGCCGCCCTCCGGTGTGGAGCGCCACCGCATGCTGCAGGGCCTGCGCTCCCTCTTCAGGATCCTCAAGGCCCGCCGTCTGGTCTTCACCGATCCCACCGAGCAGATCCCCACCGCGGCCCCGTTTCCCACCATCCCGCTGCCCCTGGAGGCGGAAACCATCCGCCAGGCCCTCGACTCCGACGACCCGGCCTGCGCCCTGCTGTGCGCGCTGACCGCCTTCCACGGCCTGCAGGTCAAGCATCTGCGGCAGCTGCAATTGACCGACCTCAGCGACGACCGCATCACCGTTGACGGCCGGGCCATCGTGCTCGCCGCCCCCGTGCGTGAACGGCTGGCCACCTACCTCACCCACCGCCACAGCCGCTGGCCCGCAACCGCCAACCCCCACCTGTTCATCCACTACCGCTCCGCGACCGGCACAGCCAGCGTCGGCAGCCCCTGGATCTACCGGCATCTGGGCCCAGACCTCAGCACCCGCGCGCTGCGCAATGACCGCATCCTCAACGAGGCCCTGGCCACCGGCGGCGACGCCAAGCACATCAGCGAAATGTTCGGCCTGAGCATCCACGCCGCCCAGCGCTACACGGCCGTCCTGGACCACCCCGGCCTCAACACCCCGGACCTCCAC
The DNA here is from genome assembly GCF_040612015.1 of Streptomyces sp. NPDC006476. Lineage (NCBI taxonomy): Bacteria > Bacillati > Actinomycetota > Actinomycetes > Kitasatosporales > Streptomycetaceae > Streptomyces > Streptomyces sp. NPDC006476. The sequence goes on from NZ_JBEXPK010000120.1 coordinate 3,608, forward strand.
CAGCCCCCACCGTGACAGACCCCCTGCGACGCCGGCCGGCGCCGGCGCGGCACCGGCCGATGCCGCAAGGAGCCGTACCCGAAGCCCATCCCGGTGAGGCCGGCTCAGACCGTCACCACCAGCCCGCCCCGGGCGGACTGCACCGGATACGCCACTGGCCCCCCTTCCCTGTTGGAAGGGGGGCCAGTGGCTTGGTAGCGGGGGCGGGATTTGAACCTGCGGTGTATTGACTGAACTAAAGCTCGCGTTTTCGCAGGTCAGAGGGCCTTCTGTTACGTTCAGGCGGTGAGTGGATCAAGGACCCGTGAACGGGATCTGAAGAACTTCGTGTTGCCCGAGATCGGCCGCCTGGAGGCAACGGAGGACGAGTGGGAGCCGTACCGGCTCATCGACCCTGAAGGGCAGCGTGTCGAGCCGGTCGCGACCTATTTCAAGGACCTGCTCGCCGCTGACAGCCCTGCCACCACGTTGTACTCGTACGGCAACGACCTGTTGCGGTGGTGGCGGTTCCTCTGGGCAGAGGGCCTCGAGTGGGACCGCGCACTACGGGAAGACGCGCGGGACTTCACGCTGTGGATGCAGCTGGCGGACAAGCCAGCTCGCGTGCACTGGAGGCACCGCGGCAAGGACCTGGCCGAGATACCCACGCCCATGCCTCGGGCTGGCCGGCTTGCGCCTGGGACACCGAATCCGGTTACCGGGAAACTGTCCATCGGGAAGAAGTACGCGCCTACCACCCGGGCTCACTTCGAGAGCGTCCTGCGGACCTTCTACGACTTCCACCTCGATCTCAGCAGCGGCCAGTTGCTCGTCAACCCGTTCCCGTTGGATCGCACGCGCCGCAACGGACGCCCGAACGCTCACCGTAACCCGGCAGACGGTGTCAAGCGTGAGAGGGCCGGCCGCTACCGGCCGACGGTTCCCAAGCGGATCCCCCGACGCATCCCGGACGACAAGTACACCGAGGTCTTCGCCGGCCTCCGCTCCCACCGAGACCGTGCCCTGCTAGCCTTCTGGGTCGCCAGCGGCGCCCGCGCCAGCGAACTGCTGAGCTCGACCCAACGCGACGCCCTCCCCGGCCAGCAGGTGATCGGCGTGATCCGCAAAGGAACCCGGGACTACCAGCAACTGCCCGCATCTCCGGACGCGTTCGTCTGGCTCCGGCTCTACCAGGAGGAAGCCTGGCGCAAGGGGGTCCCACGGGGCCGCAACCAGCCCCTGTGGTGGACTCTGCGACGCCCCTGGCGACCGCTGAACTACCACGCTGCTCGCGCCATGTTCACGCGGACGGTCGAGCTCCTCGGCGCCAACTGGACGCTGCACGACCTGCGGCACACCGCCACCTACCGCATGGCCGAGGATCCCGAGATGTCGCTGGTCTACGTCCAGCACATCCTCGGACACAAGGATCAGAGCACGCTGCAGAAGTACCTCCGCCCGACCCGGGACGAAGTCATTTCGGCAGGTCTGGCCCACCACGCCCGACAAGAGGCGCGAAAGGCTACCCCGCCCCCGGCACCTCCGGCCCCCGCCTACAACGAGGACTCGCTGAGCACGCTCTTCGGAGGTCTGGTCGTATGACCATGACCGTGCTCGCGGCGCCGACCACTCCCCGCAGGCTCGCCGGCGCCGAGGCAGCCGCGCTCTTGGAGAAAATCCCCCCGCGCGAGAAGGCCGCGTCCTGGCCCATGACCGAGGCCGACAGTGAGTACATCCTTGCCACGCTCCAGCGGCCGCCATTCCGAGTGAAGGACAGAGCCCAGGTCACCCGCATGGTGGGGGCCCGGATCATCCTGTCCTGGCTTCAGACCTTCCCCGGATCTACCTGGCAGGCGTGTTGGGACGCCAGCCCTGCGGCGCAATCTCCAACTGGCTGGCACAGGGCCGTCATTGACTGGGCGGCCACCATCGGTCGAAAGCCGACAACGGCCTGCCTCGCTTCCGGGACCCTGGCCTTGATCTGCGTGGACGTCATCCGCCCCACCATGGAATGGCTGGCTGCCAGCACATCGGGCGCCCTCCGGCCGGCCCTTGGAGCGACCCGAGACCCCGACGGGTTCGCCCGCCTGGAAGCCCAGCTGCCCGAGGCCATCCGGTCCACCCGTCATGCCTCCGCGGCCCTCCAAGGTGTCGCACGCCTGCTCGCTGCTTTCGGCGGCCTCGTCGAGGACATCGTCGTCGGTGATCTCCTCGCTCTATTGCAGGCGACCGACCATGACGCGGCCCGAGGCGTTCGCATCGCCTACACAGCCCTGCGCGAGCTCGGCCCGTTCCCGCCGGACGCCCCAGCAACCCTCCTGCGGCTGCAGACCCGCACCGGTCAGGTGACGCCGGCGGCTCTCGTCGATCGCTACGACCTGCGCTGCCGCCCGGTCCGTGGTCTTCTCGTCGACTACCTCACCGAACGCCAACCCTCGCTCGATCACAACTCCTTGATCAATCTGGCGGCAGCTCTGGCCAAGAACTTCTGGGCCGACCTTGAGCGCCACAACGAAGGCATCGGCTCACTCCACCTGCACCCGGAGGTCGCGGCGGCATGGAAAGCCCGCGTCAACGTTGTCACTCGCCGCAAGCGGATGCCGGACGGCCAAGTTGTCGAGACCACCACACCGCGCTCCAGCGCGCCGGCGATCAAGACTCTCGTCCGCGCCTTCTATCTGGACATCGCTCAGTGGGCTTTGGACGAACCCGCCCGCTGGGGCCCATGGGCAGCACCCTGCCCCATCACCGAAGCTGACTGCTCCGACAAGAAGACAAAGCAGCGGCAGAAGACCACCTCAGACCAGCGGACACGGGAAAGGCTCCCCGTCCTGCACGCGCTCATCCGCGTCGCCGACCGCCGACTCAAAGAAGCCCGGGCCCGCCTGGACGCGCTCCACGCCGCTGCTCTCGGGTCCCAGTTCACCGTGCTGGGGGAATCCTTCACCGCCCCGAAGACCACTTCCCGAGCCGGTCTCACCGGACAGGCCTGCGACGCCTCCGGACGGCGCCGGGACCTTGAGGCCGAAGAGAAACGAGCCTTCTGGGGTTGGGCCACTATCGAAATCCTCCGCCACACAGGCATCCGCATCGAAGAGCTTCTCGAACTCGGCCATCACAGCATCATCCGCTACAAGCTTCCCAGCACCGGAGAGTTCGTCCCCCTCCTTCAAATCGCACCGTCGAAAACCGACCAAGAGCGCCTGCTGCTGGTCACTCCCGAACTGGCCGATGTCCTCAGCGCCGTTGTCACGCGAGTACGCGGCAACAACGGAGTCATCCCTTCGGTTCCCAGCTACGACCTCCACGAGAAGGTCTGGAATGATCCCATGCCGCTTCTCTACCAGTGGAGCATCTCAGGAGAAAGGCGGCCCATCTCACACAACACGGTCCGCGACGCCCTGAACGACGTGCTGCTGGCGACTGGTCTGGCCGACGCCACCGGAAAGCCACTGAAATTCCAACCTCACGACTTTCGACGCATCTTCATCACGGACGCGATCCTGAACGGGCTTCCGCCACACATCGCCCAGGTCATCGCGGGTCACAGCAACATCAACACGACTATGGGCTATAACGCTGTCTACCCGGCCAAGGCCATCGAAGCACACCGAGCCTTCATTGCCCGACGACGCAGCCTCCGCCCCCGCAAGGAATACAGTGCGGTCACCTCCGAAGAATGGCAGGAGTTCCTGACCCAGTTCGAACGCCGCAAGCTGGCGCTCGGATCATGCGGGCGAGCCTACGGGACCGACTGCATTCATGAACACGCTTGTGTCCGCTGCCCAGTCCTGATCGTGGATCCGTACGAGAGGGGGCGACTGGTCGAGATCCGCGATAATCTGAACGATCGGATCGCGGAAGCAGAAAGGGAGGGCTGGCTCGGGGAAGTCGAAGGTCTCTCGGTGAGCCGCGATGCCGCGGAAGAAAAGCTCGAACAGCTGGATGCACGACAGAAGAAGAAGGACTCCCCGATATTCTTGGGTGTTCCCAGCTTCAGCCAGATCGCCGCTCGTGCTGAGCCACACCTTCATGGGCCATGAGACGACCCCGAGCAGGTGGGTTGATCGGTCCGCGAGTCTTGATCGCTAACCAGCAGGTGACATCCACTCAGACGGACAACTGACAACCCACAACACCGTCAGAGCCATCCTTGCGAAAACCATTGGTGCCCGGCTTGCTCCGCTGATGGACTGACGTCCTACCGCGAGTCTGCCGCGTGACGGAGGTAGTGATTGTGACAGGTTATGACGTGCTCGCCGAGGTGTACGAATGGCTCATCTCGGATGCAAAGTTGCCTCCAGCCGAGTTCGCTGCGTCGTTCGACGACGTCCTCAATCTCCTGCCGTCGAATGCTCACGTCCTCGACTGTTCGTGCGGAACCGGACAGTTGGCGGTTGGCCTCGCCGGTCGTGGCATGCAGGTTGTCGCAACTGACGCCAGCGAGGCGATGGTTCGTCGGACTGCAGAGTTGTCGGAGGAGTTCGGGGCATCCGTCCGGACCGTACGGGCGAACTGGGAAGAGTTGCCCGACCATTTCCAGGACAACACGTTCGACATGGTGTTCTGCGTTGGCAACTCGCTTCACCATGCCGCGGGCGCGACAGGCCGGGGTGCTGCTCTGGAGTCGATGTCACGGCTTCTTCGCCCGGGAGGGCGCTTGGTGCTCACATCCCGGACTTGGGAACTCGTGAGGGCCAGAGGTTCCCGGCTGGACATCTGGGACCGACTCGTCCGCCGGAACGGTCGCGATGCCGCCGTAATTTACCGCTGGGAGATTGCGCCGCATTGGGAGGATGAGCACCATATCGAGATTGCGATCGCCCAAGTTGATGCGACTGGGCCGGTTCTTGTCCGCTCGGAACTGCTGTCCTGCTGGCCCTACCGGTACGAGGAACTCGAAGTCGAGCTGCACCGGGTCGGACTCCAGACGGAACTGAGCACGTTCGATCTTGAGGCCGAGAACTACATGGTGGTCGCGAGCAAGGTATAAACACCGGTCGCGCTGACCGACTGAGCTCGTGCTCGGCAGTGTCCGCACTTACCACGAGGAAGCCGGGCGAACGCGAGGAGATCATGCGAAATCATCGATCATAGGGCATGAGCCTGTCATACACCGCCGACAGGCTCACCCCAGCACTATTGCCCTGTTGATACCGCAGCCCAGGGGCATACCAGACGGAGCATGAGGCATCAGCCCTTCATGACACCGTGAGTTCAGCCTCAGTAGTTCAGAGAAGACCTCTGGGTTATGAGCCCAGCGAGCTACCGAGCTGCTCCACCCCGCGTCGGTACACCCAGCGTATGCCATCCGGGAAGCGGCTGCAGGGATTTACCCGCGCCCCGGTGTAGGTCCCAGGGCTGCGTTAGCAGTGTCGGTCAATCTCTAGCAGTCGGCTAGCAATCTTCCGACGCGCGTTAGCAACGCCTGGCGACGTGCGACCTGGGCGCTCGGGTCACGGCTGGGGTGGTCGCAAGGCGCCGGCGATGACGGTGGTCACCATCTTGCGGACGGCGGCGGTCTGCGGCGGGGCGCTCGTCCGGTCGGCGAACAGCAGGTGCCCGGCCCCGACGAGGGTGGGGGTGAGTGTGTCGATGTCTGCGTCACCGGCCAGGCGCCCCAACTCCCGCTCAGCGGTGAGGTATGCGGCGATCATGGCAGTGCCTTGCACGGCCAGCGGGATACCGGTCAGACCGGCCTCGCGCAGCCGGGGGCGAAGGCCGTCGCGGAAGGTGATGAGCGCAACGATCGCCACCGTGACCGGACCGAACAGGTCCTGCAGCGCGTCGGTGAGGTTGTCCACCACGCTCCCGGTCCCGGCGGCCGCGCGCAGAGTCGTGGTGCGGTCCTCGATGCCGCGGACGCGATCGAGGACCAGTTCCGCCAGGAAAGCGGACACGGCGGCCGCGGCCTCTTGCCGGGCCGACGCCGACGCGCCGCCCCTGGGGCCGCTGCAGGGTGAACGAGCGCCGGGCGCCGGCCGGTACCGGCGCCCGGCAGGCCGCACGAGGCTGGGCACATCCCAGAGCTGATCCGACCACTCCAGCAGGATCTGCACGGCCTTCTCCTGACTGATGTGCTCGTCGAGGTCGAGGAGCGATCGTTGGTCAGCACCGAAGGTCCGAGGCTCTGCACAGCCGTGTTGCTATATTCCGGTGGCCAACGGGGTGATCACAGGGGGCACACATGAACGCGGTCCGACGTACGGTGTGTGCCGTTGCGGTGAGCCTGGCGCTGGGCGTTACGGCTGCGTGTGGGGGGTCTGGGGCGAAGGTCCACTCCGTGGCGTCGCAGGCCGCCAGGGCGCCGAAGGCCAACGCTGCGAGCCTCGACCCCAGGGTGCAGGCCGTGGTCCTGAGCGAGAAGCAGCTCCACGTGGTCGCCTTCTCCGACACAGACTTCCCGCTGCTGAGACGCGCGCCGAGATACGACCGCACAGGTGTGACGAGCATCAGGTACAAGGCGGATGCGGGCGGCCCCGAGTGCACGACCTTCCTCAACGCCCAATTCCTGAGCGGCTCCTACTATCACGGGCTGCACGAGGTCGACCGGGGATACACCCTCACCACTACTGACCGTCCGGTCCAGTTGGAGAGCATGGTGGTCAGCTACCCCAGTGCCAGAGAAGCTGAGCGAGTCGTCGACGACACCCGGACCTCGGTCAAACACTGCTCCAACCTTCACTACCGGCTCAACAACTACTCCTTCTCCTTCAAGGAGGTAGTCAATATGCCGATCCCGCGAACAGGCGACGACTCCACTGCGTTCCAGGGGTCGTGGAGCCTGCAGGGCCGCAAGGCCGAGCCATGGGCTACGGAACTGATCCGGGTGGGCACCGTCGTGGTAAGCGTAAACGCGACGAGTAGTCCCGACCCGTTCAGGCTGCTCCAGCTAACGGGGAAGCAGGCGGCAGCCGAGCTTCGCCACGAAGAGGTTCTCGCCGCAGATGCGAAAGGCACATGATCCGCCGGACAGGCCCCAGCAATCTTCCGGGAACGTCCCACCCTGCCGCCCCGGTGCACCCTGACCCACCGATTTTCCTTGCCCACCGGGCCCTGCTTCGGAGAGCGGGATGCCAGGATGTCCGGGTGGTCAGCGCTGAAGAGTGGATTCGAATCCGTCGCGGCCTGCGGTTCGGACAACGGTTCCGAGGGACGGTGACGGCAGTCCCGAGGCCGGGCGCGACCGGGATATTCGTCGACATCGGTCTTCCGGTCGGAGGGTTCGTCGATGTTCTGCTTCTGCCGCAGGACGCAGAACGCTGGCCAGGCGAAGGAACCGAGGCCGAATTCGAGGTCTGGTGGGCCGACCAGCGACAGCAAGTGCGACTCAAGCCAGTTGACCCGCAGTTCCTGCGTGACGACTTCGCCCGTTGGCAGGCGGACCGGCGGCCCGGTTGGCCAGAAGACGTGCCGGTGGACAAGGCATGGGTCGATGCGACGGCGACGTAACTACGGACAACTGGCGTGATCGAGGAGACACTGCGCGCAGCAGGCTGGCGGCCGGGACGGCACGTCGCGATCGACCACTGGCGCAAGACGCTCGAGAAGACCGGCCTGGTCCGCATGCACGATGCCGCTGAAGCCTTCTTGGCCCAGTTCGGTGGCCTGGACGTCCAGATCAGCGGCCCCGGGATCACCTGCGCCAAGACCCCCTTCAACTTCCACCCGGACAACCTGATCGGCGAGGAAGACCGCTTCGCCGACTGGAGTCACACCATCGGGCGCACCATCTTCCCCCTCGGCGAACTCGATGAGGGCAGATTCTTCCTCGGCATCGACGAGAACAGCGAGATCTACCTGGTCGAAACCTGGCTGGCCACGTTCGGCGACGCCCAGGAAGCGCTGGAGAAGCTCATCCTGGGCATCGGCCCGGAGCGGATCGAGACCACCGACTGAACAGCCCCAGCCGGACCGGGCTTCGCTCCGACGATGCTTCCGGCGAGTCTCAGCAGGACCTCCTGCTAACGAAGCGACCGAACCTACTCCCGGCGCGGTTGCGTGGAAAGCTGCTGACGCGTAGGGCCCGGCTACCCGTCCGTATGGTGTTCGAGACCTGCTGTGAGTGGAGAGGATCGGGTTCATGACGACAGCAGTGCGCTACGGCTTGACGTGGACCGACCCCGACGGCGCCGTCCAGGCGTCCGCCGGCGTCTTCGACAAGCAGGCCGCCATCCGGCGCCAACGCGCCCTCAAGGCCGCCGGATGCACGCACGTGAAGGTCGTGAAGGTACACGTTGGCGAGCTTCCCCAACCCGCCCTCTGACCACGCGCACAGCTGACAACTGTTCGGCATGACCATGGCCCGCTGCAACCCACCAGGCAATGGCCCAGGGCGCCCCACGAGAGAGGGCCCGCTGTCGGTGCACAACGGGCCCTCTGAAAGCCGCAGAAGAGCGCGGGGGACGGGCATCAACTGCGCCTCCTGTGCAACGCCGGCAGACTCTGCGAGGTCACGCTCACCAGCGCATGCCCAACTCATCCAGAGCCGTGTCCAGGATCGGCTTTTGTGATCGGTTCGCGGATAGCTGAGCTGGGCTGATCAGTTATGGCGTCCGGCTGGGTGAACCGCTCCGGGATCGGTGGAGGCTCCGGACTGTCCCAGAGCGGTTCACTACGTACGGGATTACGTGATTTCCCTGAAGCGTCCCGCTTGGTCGCCTGCCACCCTTGTTCCGTCCCGACTGTCGTGTGGAGGTGACTTGGAACAACCGTGGGGGTTGAGCGGTCCGCAGTTCCTGGGCGTGTACGGCATCGCTTTGGGCGTGTCGATACTGGTGGCCGCCCTCGTGCGGCTCCTGGTCCGAGGGCGCCGGTCAAGGCCTGTGGGGCCGGTGGACGTCTATACGTACGCCAGGGTGTGTCGGTTCGAGGCGGGTGTGGTGGACACGGCGGTGTACGCCCTGATCGACAGCGGGCGGCTGCGTGTCGACGGGGACCACAGGATCAGCGTCTGCGGTCAGGCGCCCGAGGAACCCGTCCAGGCCTCGGTGCTCGAAGTGTTCGGCACAGACGAGCGTCTCACCCTGGCAGAGGTGCGCCGGCGGGCGTCGAAGGCGCAGCCGGTACGCCGCACACGTCTCGTCGCCATCGCCGACGGCGTACGGCTGACGCGTGGCCGCTCCCTGGCCTCGCGGCTTGTTCTTTTGCTGCCCATGGCCGTCTTCGGAGTCGGCATCGCCCGCTTGGTCAACGGCGTCCGGCTGGGGCGGCCGGTCGGCTTCCTGGTCCTGTGCCTTTTGCTGACACCGGTGCTGATCCTCGTGGCGGTGCCGTTCCACGACGAGACCACCCGGGCCTCGGAGCGCTTGAGCTGGGCCCGCTGGGATATGGGGCAGGAGCCACGAAGGTACGTACGCCGCGTCTACGGCGCCACTGCGATCGCGGTGCCTGAATCTGTCATGCACTTCGCCCGCGCAGGCGGATGGGGACTCGAGGACGCGTCACTGCGCGAGGCACTGTTCGGGCCGACCGTATCGACCTCCCACTCGTCCTCCGGCTCAGACGGCGGAGGCGGTGGCGGTGGCTGCGGTGGAGGGGGTGGCTGCGGTGGCGGATGCGGAGGATGAACACGCAAGGCAGATCCACTCGGGCCTCGATCCACCGATGCGGTTTCCGAATGATCTCCGAGGGTTTTCGGGGTGGGGCGCGTTCGCCACGCTCACCAGCGCATGCCGAGGTGGTCGAGGTCGGCGCGCCGTTCTGGGCTCAACTTCGCGGCTCTCCTGCGGGTGTTGTCGAGGAAGGCCCCCAGCTTGATCTCCTCGCCGTCAACCACTTCCACGTGCTTGCGTGCCGGGCGGAGGTGTCCTTCGCGGGCGTGGAACTGGCGGGCGGCGGCGAGGTTGATGGCCCACCGTTCGTCCTGTGAGCGCGGGCCTGGTCGCGCTCCTTGGGCGTCGTCGGGATCGACGCCGAGGGTCTCCAGCAAGTAGGCCTGCGCCGGCGTCAGCTGCGGCCAGGCGGCCTTCTGCCCAGCGACCCATGCGCCGAGGTCTTCGCCCTGGACGATGAGTTGGCCTGCCGCAGTGGGCAGTGCGCCGCCGGCGCGCAGGTGGGTGAGGGTGAGCCGGTAGCTGCGCTGCCAGGCAATGTCCCAGGCCGGGCACCATCCGGGGTCGATGTCCGCCAGGGCCTCCAGGCGGCTTTCTGACAGTTCCCCGGCGCTCGGCACGCCCACTTCTCCAGCCTCGCGCCGGGCGGCGTTCTGGTACGTCTTACGGGCCGCTGCGCGCTGGTTCTTCGCCCACACCCCGATCGGGAAGTCGTCCCAGACGACGGAGGCGGCGGGCAGGAAGTGCCCGTGCGTGGCCGCGTAGGAGCGTGCCACGGCGAGGCCGGTCTCCCACGCGCTCGCCTGCACCGACCACACCATGCCCAACGCTTCCAGCTCGGCTACGCGCGATGCCTCCAGCACACCTGCCGCGTAATACCGGCGCTGGTCGGCCACCCACACGCCCAGCGGATACCCGCCGATCGCGGGCCAGTCCTCGGGGGTGACGTACGTGTACGGCACCGTGAGTTCCCGCGAGCCGGTCTCCCGCCGCCACCTCGTGGCGGCTTCGATCCCACGCCGCCAGTAGGCGCCTTCGGGGTCGATGACCCGTAGCCGTACGAACTGGGTGAGCGCGGCCGGGTCGCGTTCTTCGCTGAACCGCAGTACGCCCGCGGCCTCCATACCCACCCGCATGCCGGCGTCCAGGCCGTCGTCCTCGAAGTCCTCCGCCCCGTTCCGCAACTCGCCGCTCTCCTCGGCCTGTTCACCCTCCTGGGCACCCCAGGGCCGACCACTGCGCATCCGCGGGTCGGCGAGGGCCTCGATGGTCTCGGAGTCGTGCGCCCGGAGAGCTCCGAGGACCTTCGCGAGGGTGTTGTAGGCGTCCGAGGTGAGCAATTCGTTCGGATCTTCATCCGGCCCGAGGAACACGGGAACGATCAGCGTGGCAATCTTCCCGGCCCCGGGCTCCATACGCAGAGCACGCCCGACCATTTGCACGATATCGACCATCGACCCACGTGCGTCCGCGAAAAGCACCGCATCACAATTCGCAGTGTCCACGCCTTCCCCCAAAACCCGCACGGAGGACAACACCCGCAATTTCGCGGGCACATCCCGCCCCTCGAACTCTTTTCCGCCAAGGAAGTCGGAGGCGAACTCCTCCAGCACCTGACGACGCCGGGCGGGCGGGTGCTCTCCGTAGAGCCAGTCCGCCCACACCTGCTCCGCCGGCGGGAAGGTATCGGGAGCGTCAGCAGCAAGCCGGCCCGCGACGGCCGGCAGCGCGGCCGCCATCGCCTCCGCTTCAACCACCCGACTGTGGAAGGACAGCACCCGCCGCACCCGCTCCTCGACCGCGGCCCGCATCAACCCGGCCTGCACCGCCGCCAACCGGGCCCCACGCACTACGTCGGAGCCGGCCGCGATCGTCTCCGTGGTGGTCAGTGCGGCGTGCAGCTCGGGGTCGCGGATGTCGAGGCACAGCACCTGATAGGGCGCCACCAGCCCCAGCCGGATCGCCTCGGACAGCTTCAACTTGTAGGCCACCGGCCCGAAGACGGGGGAGTGCTCGTCCATGGAGGCCACCAGCCGCGGGCGATCCCCCTCGGCCTCCCACACCCGCGCCGTCGCCGTCATATACAACCGCCGCACCGCCGGCACCTGCGCCTGGTCATGCACCGCCGCCCACGGCCTGCCCGCATCCCCACTCGTGCGGTGCGCCTCATCCACCACCATCAAGTCCCACACCGGCAACCCCGCCGCATGCGCCCGCTGCACCGTGCCCATGCCGACGGAGGCGTACGTCGCGAACACCGTGACCATCTCCGGCCCGGCCGTCCACGCCACCAGCTCGTCCGGATCGGTCGTGCACGGCACCCCCTGGCTGTCCGCCCCCCGAAGCGAGCACACCCCGACCATCGCCCCGTGCCGGCCACCGGCCCGCCACGCGGCAGCCATCTGCAGCAGCAGATCCAACGTCGGCACCAACACCAGCACCCTGCGCGCGGACAGACGGTTCGCCACCTCCACACCAATCAGAGTCTTCCCGGACCCAGTGGCGGCGATGACCTGAGCCCTCAGACCCTCAGGAGGAATTCCCATCCCCGGCTGCTCCGAAAGACTCCGAAGCACCGAATCCACCGCCTCAACCTGATGCGGACGAAGACTCATATGCGCCATTCCACACCCAATTTCATGCACCAATTACGGCACACCATGAGAGGATTTCAGTACCCGGCCATGAGCAGGGGAGTAACTCAGCTATTATCCCAGAATTTATCCGGCTAAGTAAAGTGACGCATACGAGCTGTCAAGATGGTGGAAAGTGTTCGATCCTGAGGTTCGTGCAGTCACAGTTGACGGAGTGTCAAATTAACAGGAACGCCAGACTTCTCAGGACCGCGCCCAGGGGGACCTGCACCATCTGACACCCCGCCACCATCCCTGTAGATGCGCGCTTTTTGGCGGAAGTGGGGCGCGGAGCGCACCGGTTCCGCCCGGGGGCCGGCGGAGCCGGATCCCCGCAGAGGATCGCGGAGCGATCCGGTGGCCGGAACGGAGTTCCGGCCCTTCCGCGCGAAGCGCGGAATCCGCCGCGTAGCGGCGGCGCGTCGTGTCTGCGGAGCAGACCGCGCGCACCCGCGGTCCACGCCCGTCCGTCCAGCAGCGCGAGCAGACACGCGGCCCGTGTCTCGTCGGCGATCAGCCCGGCGAGCCCGGC
>NZ_JBEXPK010000121.1:0-16252 GCF_040612015.1 Streptomyces sp. NPDC006476
CATGATCCACAGGTGCCGTGTTCACCTGCTTCCGGGGCCCACCACCGAGATCAACACCCCAGGCCGGGACGATCCAGGCACTCGCCGGGGCCCTGGGGCCACCCCCACCCTGACCTGCACGGACGCCTCAACGATCAAGACTTACAGCTGCCGTGACTGCCACTTTGAGATAGCCCTGGGACTATCGGTACCGTAACCACCGAAGTGCTCACGGTGGCCACCACAACCTTTTCTGGTGCCTATTGCATGCAGGCCGCCCGTTGCTCTGTACTTGAATCACCAATGAGAACGGGTCATTCCGGCGAGTACGAGTGAATGGGCATCCCCTGCCGCAGGCGCCAGGGAGCGCTCTTTCGGTTTGACTCCTCACTTCCGTCTCGAACTGGACTTTCTGCCCTGCCGTCAGCAACTGACATCGCTGTTTGCCTCGCTGCGGTTCGGCACCTTGGAAACTTGACGGTCACCATGTTGCGAGCGACAAATCCTGCGCAGGAAGGTGTGAATGACATATGAGCAGTGCCTACTTACGCGGCCTCAAGAAGTCGCTGACCGGCAACCTCGAAGCCCGGCTGGTCTTTCTCTGCAATTTTGAGGTCGAGCACACGTGGGCGCACAATTACGTCGGACTGCCGATGCCGAAACTGTCATCGGCGCCGGCCACCGTGCAGCGCATGGAGGAACTCGGTGCCCTACTGGCCGGGAGCGGCGACGTGATCTGCTTGGGCGCCCCGCTCGACCCGGGTTTCAAGCAGTACGCCGCCGACCTCGGCTTCCGGCTGCCGACCGAACTCGTTGTCCCAAAGGGCAAGCCCGGCGCCAGCACAGGCGAGCGCATCCTGGCCTCGCCCGACACGCTGCGGCGCCTGGCCGCCCTGGCCGACGGCCGCACCTATCTGATGCCGATGGGCGCCTCTGCCACTGAGCAGAAGGTCTCCGAGTCGACCGGCTTGCCGCTGGCCGCCCCGGACAGCGACACGATGGAGCGGGTCAACGGGAAGATCTACGGACGGCGCCTTGTCGAGGAGCTCGGCATCCGCCCGGTGCCCGGCGAGTGCTGCGAGACGGTGGACGAACTCACAGCGGCGGTCCGACGCGGCATCGAAGAGGGCAAGCCGCTCATCGTCAAGGAGTCGTATGGCGTGTCCGGCAAGGGACTGATCGTGCTGGACACGCCGGTCAAGGCCGAGCGTCTGCTTCGGATGGCCAGGCAGCGAACCGCCCGTACCGGGTCCCGCGCCATCCACGTCGTGGTCGAGAGGTTCCTGGCCAAGAAGTGCGACTTGAACTACCAGTTCACCATCGACCGCGCGGGAGGGATCCACTTCGACTTCGTCAAGGAGGCGCAGACCGCGGACGGCGTGCACCTCGGCCACGTGATGCCGACGCGCCTCAGCGCGACTCATCTGGCGGAGCTGGAGGACACGGCGCGCCGGGTCGGGAAGCGACTGCATACAGACGGACTGTTCGGCGTGGTCGGGGTGGATGCCATCCTCGGCGCGGACGACACGCTCTACCCAGTACTGGAGATCAACGCCCGCTTGAACATGTCCAGCTACCAGGGGCCGCCCACCGAGCGGTTCCTCTCCTCCGGTGCTGCGCTGGCGAAGCACTATGTGCTGGACCTTGAGGCCCCGGTCCCCTTCCACGAGATCGAGTCGGTCCTCGGCCCGTTGGCACCGCGCGGACCGGCCGACGCCGGCGCTGTCATCACCTGCTTCGGAACCGTCAACGCCGAGGCCGACCGCCGGCCCCCGTTCGAAGGGCGGCTCTACACCATGCTGTTCGCCCAGGACCGCGACGCCCTGGCTGCCCTCGACGCCGAAGTGCGCGACGCGCTCAGCGCGGTGCCCCCGATACAAGGAATCCGGTGAACGCGATGGAGTTCGAGATTCAGGGCGTGCCAGTGTCCGAGCTGGCACGCGAGTACGGCACCCCCCTGTACGTGTACGACGCCGACGTTCTGCGCACCAACTACCAGCGACTGCGCGAGAACCTGCACCCGGCGGTCGATGTCTTCTTCTCCCTCAAAGCCAACCCGAACATCAGCATCTGCTCCTACCTCGGCTTGCTCGGGGCCGGCGCCGAGGTGTCCTCACTGACAGAACTGATCACGGCCCAACGCGCCGGCATCAACCCCGGCAACATCATCTTCCTCGGCCCGGGCAAGACCACGAAGGAGCTGCACGCCTGCCTTGAGGCCAACCTGCACGCCGTCGTATGCGAGTCGCTGGAGGAACTGGAGGCGCTCGACGCCCTGGCCCTGGAGGCCGGCCTGACCGACGTGCCGGTGCTGCTGCGGATGAACCCCGACTTCCATACCAAGGGGGGAGGGCTCTCGATGGGCGGCAAGCCACGGCAGTTCGGGGTGGACCTGGAGGTTATGCGGCAGTCCGCCGCGGGCCTGGCCGGTGGCCTCCGGGCGGTCCAGGTCATCGGAGTCCACGCGTACATGGGGACCCGCATCCTCGACCACTCCGACGTCGTCAACAACACCACCAACATCCTCTCCATCGCCGAGGCGCTGTGCGAGGAATTCGGCGTCCAACTACGGACCGTGGACTTCGGCGGCGGTCTGGGCGTGCCGTATTTCGAAAACGAGAAGGAACTCGATCTCAACGCACTGCACAGCGACCTCAACGCGGTGATCGAGCAGTTCGCCGAGCGCTACCCGCAGACCCGGCTGATCATGGAATTGGGCCGCTACCTCACCGCGGTGGCCGGCACGTACGTGGTGCGAGTGCTCTACGTCAAGGAGTCGATGGGGGAGCGCTTCGCGATCGCCGACGGCGGTACCAACCACCACATGGCAGCGGTCGGCGTGGGCAGCTTCGTCAAGCGCAACTTCCCCATCCGGTCGTTGAGCCGCTACCGCGACCCGGCGATCTCCCCCATCACGGTTACCGGACCGCTGTGCACCCCCAACGACGTGATCGGCAAACGGGTGGCGCTGCCTTCCGTCTCGCCCGGCGACCTGCTGGGGGTGGAACGGTCCGGCGCATACGGGCCGACCGCCTCGCCGGTGCTCTTCCTGAGCCACGGTTACCCGGCCGAGGTCCTCGTCCACGACGGAACGCCGCACCTCATTGCCCGCCGTGACACCCCCTCAGACCTGCTGAACCGGCAGCATCTGGTCCGCTTCTAGGCTCGCCCCACTCACTCGACCGGAGTTCCCATGAACCGCACCGAAGTCGTCCACCAGATCGAGTCCGCGCTGAGCGAGGCTCTCGAACGCCCGATTGACGGCCTGTCCGAGGACGTCCGGCTGTTCGACGACATGCACCTCGACTCCACCTCCGTGCTTGAGGTCCTCATGACGCTGGAGGACACCGTCGGGGTGGAGGTCGACCCGGAGCAGCTGGAGATGGCGGACTTCGCCACCGTCGGCAGCTTCGCCGACTACCTGCTGCGGCAGACCCCGGCCGCGACGGACCAGGCCGTCGGCTAGCCGGGCCAGAAAGCCCGCATGACGTCCTCAACCTCAGAAGTCGTCCAGGAAGGATCCTGATGGCCGGCAGCAAACGGCTCGCGGTACAGCATGGGGCGGCGGTCCTCGCCCCATCGCGTACCTCGCGCCCCGAGTTCTCCATGATGTGTGAGTACGACCGTGACCTGCTCAGTTCCTTCGGCCAGAGCCCGGATGCGGCAGCGACCGGGCAGCGACCGGTAGTCACCCACGTCGACCTGGTTCAGCAGCTACTCGACGCCGATCCGCTCGGACCGGTGGAACCGGACCTGGTGATGGTCGCCTACGCCCTGCCCGATGTGCACCCCTTCACCACCACCGCCACCCATCTGAACCGGCTGCTCGGCAACCATGCGGCGAGTTTCGCGATCGCCGAGCAAGGACTGGCGGCGCCCTTCTCCGCACTTCGCATCGCTGCCGCGTACTGCCGGCTCGGTTACTGCGACCAGGCCGTGCTGGCCGTGCTGGAACAGACCACGTTGCCCAACCACGACCCGCTGGTGCACAGCGCGGATCTGGTCGACTCCGGTGCGGTGCTGCTGTTGCAGGCCGCTGGCGAGGCACCGGGGCTGGACGTGCGCGACGTGTGGGTCCAGCGCAGCCCGACCTACTGCGGCCAGCGGCTCGCTGACCTCATCGCCTCTGCCCGGTCCGGCGAGTTGCTGCTCGTCCAGGGGCCTCGGATCGGGCACGACGTCCCGGCGGACGGCGTGGAGGTTCACCGGCACGCCGACCGGACCTACTGCACGAGCGTCTGGATGGCCTTGGCCCAGCACTCCGAGTGGGCCGAGCAGTACACCACGGTCGTCCTGCACGACACCGACCCGCGCTCAGGGACCTGTGCGGCGGCGGTCCTGCGCACCGTCGCTCACCCGGAGTCCTCGCCGTGAGTCGGCGCACGGTGGAGACCGGGCCCCCCTTCGTCGGGGTCGACGTGCTCCGCATCGACGAGCTCGACCGTCTGATGCACCGCAGGTGGTTCCGGCACTTGCTGTACTCGACTGCAGAGCGCCGGGAGGCCGGGACGCTGGCTCCCAGCCGGCGCCGGGAGTTTCTGGCCGGCCGATTCGCCGGGAAGGAAGCGGTGCTCAAAATGCTCGGCGTCGGACTGCTCTCCCGCGTCCCGGCCTGGCAGATCGACATCGGCCGGACCGAGGACGGCGCTCCACAGGTGCGGCTTGCCGACGCTGCCGCGCGCCGTGCCGCCGACGCCGGCCTGGACCGGATCGCGCTGTCGATCTCGCACAAGGAAAACCTGGTCATCGCCGTTGCGATGGGCTGGGCGGCGGCTACGCCGGAGCACGCCGACACCACGGCGCAGCGGGAGGTGGACCGGGCGCTCGACGCCGAGTTCGCCCAGAGGATGGCCCACGGCAGCCTTCTGACGAAGAGGAGGGCACTCAGTGCCGACTGACCTGATCGACCAGTGCACAGCGATGCTGCGGGTGCGTATCGGAGCCGGGGAGGCACACTACGGCGGTGACCTGGTGGACGGAGCCCGGATGCTTCGCCTGTTCGGCGACGTCGTCACCGAGATCGCCATCCGCACCGACGGGGATGAGGGGCTGCTGTCCCACTACACCGATGTGTCATTCACCGCTCCCGTCCATGCCGGTGACTTCATCGAGGTGACGGGGCGGATGACCGAGAAGAGCCGGTTGCGCAGGGTCGTCGAGCTGGAGGCCCGCAAGGTGATCGAGGCTCGCTACGAGCAGGGACACACCACAGCCGGGGTCCTGGACGAGCCGGTGGTCGTCTGCCGTGCGTTGGGGGTTGTGGTGGTGCCGGTGCACAAGGCTCGCCGACGCGCGCTGACCGCCTGAGTCCGCTCCCGACACCGATCCGCCTCGGCCGACCCGGGCCGCCCTCGGCCGCCGAGCCCCCACCACGCAGCTCAGGAATACGCAGATCTTCAAGTACGTACCGCAAACAGGAGGACATCGGCGTGACCTTCTCGACCGCCTACTCGCCCCGGCCACGCAATGGACCGCAGCTGTCCCTCGACAACCAGCCAACCACGTTGGAGGCGTTAGGGTCCTACGTGCCGTCCCGGTCCGTCTCCCTGGAGGAGGTCGGTGGCAACCTGGGACTGACGCGGGCTCAGATGAAAGTGCTGCGGCGCGTCTACGGTGTCCGCGACATGCGGCTGGATCCCGAGCAGTCGCTCTTCGACCTCATCCTGCCGGCCGCCCGCGCCGCGCTGAAGGAGGTGACCGACCCGAGCACGGTGAAGTACCTGCTGTACGGACACGCCACACAGGAGGTCACTCCCTCCACCATGAACGCCGCCGAAGTTCTGCGCACCTCGCTGGGGCTCCACGACGCGCAGGCGTTCGCGCTCACACAGCAGAACTGCGCGATCGGTCTTGCGGCCATCGACATGGCCGGCGCCCTGCTGGCCATGGACCGCGACCCGGCCGGGCGCGCCCTGATCGTCACCGGAGAGAAGCCCTTCACGAAGTTGAATCACGACTACCACTCTCTCGGCTCCGTGATGGGCGAGGCCGCCAGCGCCTGCCTGGTCGCCCGCGGAGGCCGGGGGGACCGCGTGCGCTCCTATGTCACCCGGACCCGCGGGGAGTTCGCTGACGGCATCCTGATGGACCAAGAAACCCGTGAGGGCCACAACAACGCGCACGATTCCGAGGTCGCCGACGTCGTCCGTGAGGCGGTCGCCAAGGCCGGCCTCCAACTCGACGACATCCACCGCGTCGTGCACTACAACTCGCTGATGCTCGAGGTCTCCACCGAGCTCGGCATGGACCGCAGCCGGTTCTTCACCGACAACCTCCCTAAGTACAGCCACTGCTATGCCTCGGACGTCCTGGTCAATTACACGACGCTGCGGGACACGGGACAGCTGGAGGCCGGTCGGCACTACCTGTTCATCGCCACCGGCCTGGGTGCGACGTACTCGGCCATGGTCGTCACCCACGCGCCCGAAGAGGACGGCTGACACCCTCCGGCGGACCTGTCGCGCCCCGAATCTCCCGGGCCCGGTACGGACGGCCGTGCACGACGGCTGTCGACCGGGCCCGCCGGGGGGAGAGAGCGGCGCTGTTCCTTTGAGACCGCGATTCACCTTCAGCTTGTCGTCCCCGCCGGAGGATGAAGTGCCCAACATCGAAAAAGTCTCCGAAATACCCCGTACCAAATCCCGAGCCGGTGCAGGTTCCCTGCACTGGGCCTGGATCGTGGCTGGCGTCTCGTTTCTGGTCCTGATCGGAACGTCCGGCTTCCGTTCGCTGCCCTCGGTGGTCCTGACCCCGCTTCACGACGAGATGGGCTGGTCCTACAGCACGATCTCCTTCGCGATCTCGCTGAATCTGGTGATCGTCGGCCTGGCGGCACCGTACGCGGCGGCGCTGATGGAACGGCTCAGCATCCGCACCGTGCTCTCCGGCGCGCTGGTGCTGATCACACTCGGCACCGGCCTGCCCGCGTGGATGACGGCGCCGTGGCAACTGGTGCTGCTATGGGGGGTGCTGGTGGGAGCCGGCTGCGGCGCGATTTCCCTGGCCTTCGTCGCCACCCTCACCGAACGGTGGTTCGTCAAGCACCGCGGCATCGTCTCCGGGATTCTCACCGCCGGCAGCACCGCCGGCCAACTGGTCTTCCTGCCGCTGCTGGGCAGGCTGAGCGACAACTCGAGTTGGCGCACGGCGTCGATCGTGGTGGCCCTGGGCTCCCTGATCACGGTGCCCTTCGTCATCCTCCTGCTCCGGGACCACCCGCGGGAGATGGGCCTGACCGCGTACGGAGCCGAGGAGGTGCCGGAGGGCGCACCGGGCTCGGAGGCGGAGGTCCCGGAGACCGGGCATACGGCCAAGAGCGCGTTCGGCGTGCTCCGGCAGGTGGCCCGTACGCACGAGTTCTGGCTGCTGGCGGGCAGCTTCGGTATCTGCGGCATCACCACGTCCGGTTTCATCCAGACCAACTTCATCCCGGCTGCGCACGACCACGGGATGACGACGACGGCCGCCGCCGGGCTGCTCGGCATCGCCGGGGTCTTCGACATCGTCGGGACCACCCTCTCGGGCTGGCTGACAGACCGGTACGACTCGCGCTACCTGCTCCTGGTCTACTACACACTGCGAGGAGTGTCTCTGCTGATGCTCCCTTGGCTGTTCTCCGACATGGTGACGCCCGGCATGCTGGTCTTCACCATCTTCTACGGCATGGACTGGATCGCCACCGTGCCGCCGACCATCCGGCTCTGCCAGGACGCCTTCGGCTCGTCGGCCGGCGTGGTCTTCGGCTGGCTGTGGACCGCGCACCAGCTCGGCGGAGCGCTCGCCACCGCTGTGAGTGGGGTGATCCGTGACAACTTCGGCACCTACACGATCGTCTGGTTCACAGGCGCTACGGTGTGCCTGGCTGCGGGGGCGATGTTCCTCGCGATGCGCCCGTCGAACTCCCCCGAGCGCGCCGGGGTCCGTCTCTGATGGACAGGCCCGGAGCTTCCGCCCCCCGGCCCCCGTCCCCCCGCGTCCCGCGCCGGGACCAGAACCGGAGGAAGCGGGAACACAACGCTCCGTCAGCGAGGCGCCCGCGGCCGACCGTTCTCGCGCGGGTGCCCCGATGGCTCCGGCTCGGCTGGATCCTCCTGGTCGTGCTGGCCCCGCCCGCGACCTCGCCCTCCGCGCTGCCCGCCCTGGCCACCGCCTCGTGTTCCACGGAGCGCGCGGCGGACGGCTGGGCACTGTCGTCGACCGCCATCGACTCGCAGGACAGCTACAGCGCCTTCGTAGGCAACGGATACCTCGGGCAGCGCATCCCCGTCAACGGCACCGGGTACTGGGCCAGCGAGCAGCAGACCGGCTGGCCGCTGTATACGCCGCGTTACGACGGCTCATACGTTTCGGGCCTGTACGCCCACAACACGGCGACCACCGACGACCGGCAGGTGATCGCCGCCCTTCCCACCTGGACCGGGCTGACCATCGGCATCGGGGCCGAAGTCTTCACCTCGGCGACCCCGGCTGACCGGATCTCCCACTACCGGCAGACGCTCCTCCTACGGTGCGGCCTGGTCAGAACCTCTCTGACCTGGACCACTACCGACGGACGTGCCACCGACCTGGTTTACGAGGTCTTCGCCGCCCGTGACCGGGAGCACACGGCCGCAGTACGGCTGCGGATGACCCCGCACTGGAGCGGCGACGCGACCGTCACCGACCTGATCGACGGCCGCGGGGCCCGGATGCTGTCGGCAACCGGCGGCGGACGCGAGTCCCGGCGCACCATGACCGTGGGCTTCCGCGCCGACGGCACCGGGACCCGCGGCGCCGTCGCCTCCACCCTCACCACCGGCCCTACCGTGCGCGTGCGCGACACCCGCCCGGCCGGCGAGGACCGGAGCCTGTCGAACCGGCAGTCCGTCGGCTTCCCGGTCCGTGGCGCGCGCACGTACACTCTCACCAAGTACGTCGGTGTGGACACCGCCTTGACCGCTTTCGAGCCGCGCCAGGCGGCGGTGACGGCCTCCCAGCGGGCGGCGGCGCGGGGCTGGCCTGCTTTGTTCGCCACCCACACGGCGGCCTGGGCCGCACTCTGGCGCAGCGGAATCGAGGCCGCGGGGCAGCGCGACCTCCAGGCGTGGATCCGCGCCTCGGAGTACGGGATGCTCGCCAACACCCGCGCCAGCTCCGGCAACAGCATCGCGCCGACCGGACTGACCAGCGACAACTACGCGGGCCTGGTGTTCTGGGACGCCGACACCTGGATGTTTCCCGCCCTGCTCGCGAACCAGCCGCAGCTGGCCAGAGGCATCGTGGACTACCGTTACCGTACCCGCGTGGCTGCCCGCGCCAACGCCGAGCGGCTCGGCTATCCCGGCCTGTTCTACTCGTGGACCAGCGGCGGCGAAGGCGATCTCAAAGAGTGTCACAGCTGGGGCCCGCCGCCGCACTGCCTCATGCAGATCCACCTCCAGAGCGACATCGCCATGGCCGTCTGGCAGTACTACCAGGCGACCGGCGACCGCGACTGGCTGCGGAAACGGGGGTGGCCCGTGCTGAAGGGCATTGCCGAGTTCTGGACCGGACGGGTCACCGGAAACGCCGACGGCAGCTACTCGATAAAGAACGTGGCCGGCCCCGACGAATACAGCAACGGGGTCACCGACGGCGCGTTCACCAACGCCGGCGCGGCCACGGCGCTGCGCGACGCGGCCCAGGCGGCGCGAGTCCTCGGCCACGCCCCGCCGGCCGACTGGACACGGATCGCTGACCGGCTGCGCATTCCGTACGACAGCGGTCGGCACGTCTTCGAGCAGTACGCGGGCTACGACGGCTCGAAAATCAAGCAGGCGGACACCGTCATGCTGATGTACCCGCTGCAATGGCCCATGACCCGGAAGCAGGCCGCCGGCACGCTGGACTACTACGCCGTGCGCACCGATCCGGAGGGCCCCGCGATGACGGACGCGATCCATGCGATCGATGCCGCGGCCCTCGACGAACCTGGCTGCTCGACGTACACCTACCTGATGCGCTCGATCGAGCCGTTCGTCCGCGGTCCCTTCCACGAGTTCTCCGAGGCGCGCGGCAGCAAGGCCGGGGCGGACGACCCGCTGGCGGGCGCGCCCGCGCAGAACTTCCTCACCGGTGCGGGCGGCTTCCTCCAGACGTTCACCTACGGCTTGGCCGGGCTGCGCTGGGCGCAGGACCGCGTGCGACTGGACCCGGTGCTTCCTCCGCAGCTCAAGCACGGGGTGAAGCTGAAAGGACTGCGCTGGCAGGGCCGCACGTTCGATGTCGCTGTCGGGCCTCGCCGCACGACCGTCCGGCTGACAAGCGGCAAAAGTTTCGAGGTCGGGACCGCGGAGGGCGCCCGGACGGTCGCCGCGGGCGCTCCGGCCGTGCTGGAGACCAGGCGCCCGGACCTCGCGGCGACTACCAATGCCGCCCGGTGCGCAACGGCGGCGGACACTTCCGGGCAGCCGGGCCTGGACGCTCGAGCGGCGGTGGACGGCAGCACAGCCACGGCCTGGGTCCCGGCCGCGGCGGACAGCAGCCTCACCGTCGACTTGGGACGCGCGCGCCGGGTGACCGACATCTCGCCGGAGTGGACATCCACCGCGCCGACGTCCTCCACCACGCTGGTCTCGACCGATGGCCGACACTGGAGTCCGGCGGACAGCTCCGGCTCCTCCGGCGAGCTCCGGCGTCCCACGCTCGCCCGATATGTACGGCTCACTCTGCGTGCGGCCGACAGCGGTGACCTTCCCGGCCTCGCCGAGCTGACGGTGCGTCAGGCGGCCGGGAACTGACCGCCCGGTCACCTGACGCGGAAGCCGGCCTGTGCCGCAGGGAATCCGTACCGGACCGGGGGCCGTCAGTGCACCGGCAGCTGGCCACCCCGGCGGCCCGGGGTGGCCAGCTGGGCCAGCACGAAGGCCAGTTCCGACCTGCCGGAGATCTCCAGTTTGCGATAGGCACTGGTCAGATGGACCTCGACGGTCCGCCGGGTGACGAAGAGGGCTTCTGAGATCTCCCGGTTGGTCTGGCCCTGGGCGGCCAGCTCCGCCACCCGGTGCTCGCTGGGGGTGAGCAACCGCGCACCCGATGCCCCGGCCTTCCGGAGTCTGCCTCCGACCAGCCGCAGTGTGCCGCGGACGCGGTCGGCCAGGCAGCTCGCGGAGCACTCCTCGGCCAGTGCCAGTGCCCGTTGCAGGGAGGATCGTGCCGTGTCCTGTCGCGCGAGGCGCTGGCAGGCGGCACCGAACTCGTTCAGCGTGTAGGCGAGCTCCACCCGCGCCGGTGATTGCTCCAGCGCGTCGACGGCATCGGAGAGCAGTTCGAGTCCCCGCTGGCCGCCGGTGACCGTGCCCAAAGTGCGGAGACTGATGCCGATGGCCTTGTGCGTCCCCCAACGGCGGGACAGCTCTAGATCACGGTTGGCCATGCCGATCGCTGAGGCGCGGTCGCCGGCGGCGGAATACGCCAGCGCGGCGTATGAGCGCCACCGGATGGCCATCGGACCGATCAGAGGGCTGGCCTCCTGGTACCGACCGCACTCCAGCAGGGCTGCCACGGCTGCGTTGGGATCACCATGCTCCAGCCGCAGCCGCCCGTGGGCGAGCAGGTAGGCGGCCCTGCCCCAGGAGTCGCTGGGGCAGCCGGTCGCGTACGTCCGCAGCATGTCGTGGGCCATGTCGACGGCCCCCAGGTCCAGCAGCAGGTTGGCCACAGCCGCGAGCGGCGGATGGGAGGGACGTTCCGGGCTTGCCTTCGCGACCACGTCGAGCAGGGCGCGTGCATGACTGAGCCCCTCCTGCACATGGCCGGAGTGCCAGGCCACAATGGCCATCCCGAAGCTGGCCAAGGCGGACAGGGGACCCGAACCACGCCGTGCGGCGTGGTCGGCCATCCGCTGGATCCAACCGGCTGCCGTCTCCGGATCATCGGCGGCGACGAGAACGTG
Organism: Streptomyces sp. NPDC006476; assembly: GCF_040612015.1. Lineage (NCBI taxonomy): Bacteria > Bacillati > Actinomycetota > Actinomycetes > Kitasatosporales > Streptomycetaceae > Streptomyces > Streptomyces sp. NPDC006476. The sequence goes on from NZ_JBEXPK010000121.1 coordinate 11,891, forward strand.
CAGGAGGGGCGGGTAAAACCACCCCATGGCCCCCTCGAGTTCCATCCCGTGCCGCAGGGCACGGCCCACCAGGGCGCGGGCGTGCTCGGCGGTGTCGTGACCGGACTGGGCATGCAGGGCGCGCAGGGCTAGCCAGGCCCGCTCCCCGGGGGTGTCGCCGTGCAATGGACGATCCGACCGAGCCTCGACCAACTCCGTGCCCATCGCCACGGAGCGGACGTCCTGCCAGGCGGCCATGACCAGTTGCGCTTCCAGCCGCATCCGCCGCTCGCCGTCCTCCGGCGACGCCCCCAGCTCGGCCAGTGCCTGCCGCAGCACCATCACCGCCTCCTGAGAACGCCCGGCGTTGGACAACGCCGCAGCCAGCCCGCCGACCGCCGCGGCCCGCCCGGAGCCGTCCTGACGCAGCAGCAGTTCCTGCTGGAAGTGGTAAGCCGAAGCAGCGGGATTCTCCAGGAGCTCGATCGTCGCGAGCTCCTTCAGAAGGCACACCTTCGCTTGCGGGGCCGGGTCCTCCATCAGGGCTTGCCGCAGGTAGCAGGCCGAATCGGTCACGGCGCCACGGTTTGCGGCGGTCCGCGCCGCGTCCCGTAGCACGGCGATGCGCCACTCGTCCCCGGTTGGCTGGGTGAGCATCAGGTGGCGGGCGATCTTCTCACTGGATGCGCCTTGGCCGCTCAGCAGCCGCGCGGCGCGCGTGTGTTCCGCGGCCAACTGCCCCGGCCCCATGGTGCGGAAGATGGCGGACCGAACCAGCGGCTGGGTGAAGCACGGATGCTCCTCCTCGGCCAGGACCCCCATGCAGCGCATCTCCCGCACCGCCTCATGCGCCTGGAAGGGGGCCAGACCAGCCAGCGCGGCCACGACGGAAAGCTGCGTACCGTCACCGAGCACCGCCAGAGCCCGGCTCATCGCCATGACCGCTTTGGACTGCCGGGCCAAGCGTACAGCGATGGTTTTTTCCACCACGCACTCATTAAGTTCGGCCACCCGCCCGGCCTGAGCCGCCGACGGCTGCACTGCTTTCTTCCTCAGAATACGCAGCAACTCGTTGAGGAGGAGCGGATTACCGGCACATGCCTCGTGGCACGCCGCGCAGAACTGCTCGTCGGCGTGTGCGCCCAGCCGGTCCTGGACGAGCCGGCGCACGCTGTCGGAGCTGAGCGGCGACAGTTCCAGGGTGACGGCGCCCGGTTGGATGGCGAGCTCGTCCATCACCGGCGCGATGTCGTGTCCGTCTCCGCACCGCCGGGTCGTCACCAGCATCAGCGGGAGGCCGTCCATACGGCTGGCCAAGTAGCGCATCCAGCGGAGCGACGCCTTATCGGCCCAGGAGAGATCATCCAGGACGAGAGCCAACGGGCCAGTCTCGCAAGCCCTGACGATCAGCTCGTACAGGTCGTGGGCGATCATCTCACATAACATCTCAGCCCCGTCCCCACCTGTCCGGCCCTCCGCACCGAACAGGGTAAACAGGACCTGGGCCGCCGCGCTCTCCTGCAGAGCACGCCGGTCTGTCGGGGAGAGAGCGGCGAGGAGGGAGTCGAACAACTGCCGTGCCACAAACCAAGGATGACGCCCTTGCGGCTCGCTGCTGCCACTCGCACGCGCCACCCGCAAACCACGGTCGCGTGCACCGGCAATCCAGGCGTTCAGCAACGAGGTCTTGCCCATGCCTCCTGCGCCCTCGATGCATACGAGCGAACTGACACCGTCGGAAAGACGCTCGCCGAGCCGCACCAGGACGGCGAGCTCCTCCCGCCGGTCCAAAAGCCCGCGTTGCGGAGCGGTGATGGAGGGCGAATGCGGTACCGAACGGGACTTCTCGAGTGCGGTGTCCGTGGCGCGAGCGAACAAGACGACTACCTTTCTAGAACTGAACCACTTCCACGCGTGATCCTGGCGTACAGCCATGCAGTACTCGGCCCGGCCTGCCCCACGGATGCCTCAAGACCCGAACCCTCTACGACGAAGTGACCGCTTGGTCGCAACACGCACACCCCCATGCCGCTTGACACCAAACGACATGGGATGTCTGACCACTGAAACCGCCGAGGAACCGCAGGACCGCGCCGCGATGGTGGCTGGGCTGGTCGCCCGCAGCGTCGGCAGTTCACCACCGAGGAGTTCACCGACCGACTGGAGCACGGCGGCCAGGAGTACGCCAGCTACCTCACCGACGGCCGCCAGGCCGCGATCGAGGCCCTCGAATACGCACTGGAACGTAGGGTGAACGCCGTCGATGACGAGCTTGTCACCGCCGGCAACGGCCTTGGGACCAGTGGAGCAGCCGATAACGGCTGCTCCAGTAGCCCCCAACGCCGGACCTCGGCGGGCCTGGCGGACGGCGCGCTCTACGAAGACATCGGGCACCTGGAGCAGATCAGTATCTGGCAGGGATCCGCGCTCGTGACCGCAGGGCCCTGGGCAGGGCTGGGTCGCCCTGGAAGAAGCCAGCGGTTACAGCCGACCGTGGTTCAGTGGTTGGTGTTCGAGGCCCAGATAGCTTGGCTGCCGTCGTAGATGACTACGTTGCCGTCGTCCTGGACGACCAGGCGAGAGCCCGGGTGGCCAGCCGTGTTGGAGGCCCATACCGCTCTGTTGGAGGCCGTATAGACGACGAAGTTGCCGTCGGTCTGGAAGCGGGCCGTCCAGCCCTGGTTGACGGTGTTCGAGGCCCAGCGGGCCCGGTTGAACTCGTCGTAGATGACAAGGTTGCCGTCGGACTGCATGATCAGCCGTGCCGTGTTGGAACTGACCGACTGGTTTCGGTTGAGGGTGAACGGCGCCGAGATCGTCTGATTGGCCCGCAGCGTGGACTTCACCGCTGCCGTACCCGTGCCAGCCGCTGAGGCATCCTCTGAGGGGACCGCACTGGCCTGGCCAGCGAGTGTCAGCGTGGCGATGGTGGCGGTTGCGAGAAGTGCGATGACTTTCCGTCTCACGAGCGAACTCCTTGAGTCAGATGGATCATCCCTCAGTGCCCCGGCCGGACACTGCACCCAAACTCTGACACCACAGCCGTGCCAGCAGAGCCGTTCTGCGCAGCCATGACTTGTTTGCTTCCGCCATTGACCTGAAGCCACGGGTGTCGCCCGAGTGCCGTCAAGCCTCCCGCGCCCGGGCGCCCGGCAGGGCCCCTGGCCCGCGACCGTCATGCGGATACTGCGCGAGCACGAAGAGAAGACAACCGCGTTGACTTCTCCCCCAGCTGAAGCGTGGAGATTCTTCCCTCGCGGGTTGAGTTTTCTGCTTCTCAGACAGCAGCTGCCCCGAACTAACGGCAAGGAACGTTGGTACGCCACGCCCGGCAGTCTTACGCCCGCTCCACAGACCTGACATCCCGCCAGCCCGGCGGTAGGCCCGGCCAGCTTGGTTATCGCCGACCGGACGCCATACAAACTACCACCTACCTGCGGGTCGTTGGCGGTGACGCCGATCCGCCCTGGCGGCGCATCGGCTTTCCCTGCCCTGCTCCGCAGGAGTCCGTTTCCTCCCCCGCCTGAAGGCGGGAGTATCCACGGAGGAATCCCGATGAAGCATGACCCCTGGTCACCGCAGTGGTGACTGTGATGTGGTCATGCCGCTTCGATGGGGTCGAAGCGGACGGTGAAGCCCAGAGCGTTGGCCTGCCGGGTGATGCGGCGCATGGCGCGCTCGGGGTCGTACTTCGCGTAGTAGTCGCCCCCAAGATCGGCGTACTCCACGTCGTGGGTGAGCATGTGCCAGACCGCGGTCAGGAGGGAGTGTTCGAGGGCGACGAGGGCCTTCTTCTTGCCGAGGCGGGGTGCGAGTCGGTGGTAGCGGGCGCCGAAGTAGGTGGTCTCGCGGGTGCGGGAGGCGGCCATGGCCGCAGTGCCCAGCGCAGCGCCGAGCCAGCGGCTGCCGTGGCGTCTGCGGCCGGACTTGTGCCTGCCGGCGGACTCGTGGTGGCCGGGGCAGACCCCGGCCCATGAGGCGAGGTGGCCTGCGGTCGCGAAGCAGGCCATGTCGCCGCCGGTCTCCGCGATGAGGGCTTCGGCGACGCCCTGGCCGACGCCGGGGATGGTCTGCAGCAGCTCAAGCTGGCGGGAGAAAGGGAGCATCTCCTCCTCGATCCGCGCGGACAGCTCCCCGATGGCCTCGGTGAGGTGGTCGATGCGTTCCAGGTGCAGTCGGCAGAGGAACGCGTGGTGTTCGCCGAAGTTCCCGGTCAGCGCCTCGACCAGTGCGGGGACCTTCGGCCGCATGCGGGCCTTGGCCATCCCCGCCAGGGTGTGGACGTCGCCGTGGAGCGCCCGTTGCGTTGAGAGGCGCACGGCGGGTGCGGGAAGCGGTCCGGAGCGCGGTCCCGGCCTTTCGGCCGGGCCGTTTCTCCGGACC
>NZ_JBEXPK010000122.1:0-15901 GCF_040612015.1 Streptomyces sp. NPDC006476
CCGCGGACGTCGAGCTCGCCGCATAACCCCAACAAGACCGAATCACCCCAAACCCAGCAGGGGTGCCTTGACGAAGGACATAGAGGCACCCCCCCAACTCCGGGCTACGCCCAGGCCACCCCGCGCTCCCAGCCCACGAACCGCACCCATCCGAGAAGGGCACGCATGACCCCCCACGGAGACCCCTCCGACCAGGACCACCCCATCCACGACCCGGCACCCGCGCGGTCCGAGCACGCTCCTCCAGGCCACGACGACCACACCACCACGGGCGACGTCCCCGCCGAGCGGGAGCTCCGGATCGGCGCCACCGAAAAGTCCCAGCCCGACACCGAGTGGACGCTCAGCACCACGGACACGGATGACGACTACGCGCCGACCTTCCTCGGCAACGGCTATTTCGGCGGCCGGATCCCCGCGGCGGGGACGGGATACACGACGACGCCGATCGAAGCCCAAGCGCACCTGGCAGGCTTCTTCGCCCAAGACGGCCCGGTCGAGCAGTACGCCAACATCCCGACCTGGTCCACGCTCGCGTTCTCCGACGAGTCGGGAACCTACGGCCGGCTGCCACAGGCGGCGCGCGCAGGCGAACCGGATGACCCGGAGCAGGGAGCGGTGAGCAACTACCGGCAGACACTGGACCTGCGGGCTGGGTTGCTGACCACACAAACGACATGGACTTCACCGGCGGGCCGCCGCACCGATCTCACCTATCAGGTACTGGTCCACCGGGCCCGGCATCGCGTGGCCGCGGCCCAACTCACCTTCACCCCGCACTGGAGTGGCAGCGCACGCGTGTCCGGTGTCTTCGACGGGACCAGCGCACGGCTGAGCGAACAGTCGAGCAAGGGCTACGACGGTACGGCGGCCGAGTCGTACGAGACGGTGACGACGCTCGGCACGGGAATCACCGCAGCGCTCGCGTCGCGACTGGAACTGCCCACCGGGGTGGCGGCACACGTCACCGAGTTCGAGACCGACCAGGTCCAGTCGGCTGGCGTGCAGGCAACCTTCGACGTGAAAGCCGGCAGCACGTACACGGTCACCAAGTACATCGGCGTAGCCAGCTCCCAGGACTGCGAAGACCCGTTGCCGGCTGCTCGCGCCGCCGCGGCGGCCGCAGCGGACACCGGGTACAGGGACCTGCTGGCAGAGCACGAGGCCGCGTGGGACGACCTGTGGCGGGCCGACATCGAGATCCTGGGGGATCCGGTGCTGCAGCTACAGGTCCGCGCAAGCATGTTCTACCTGCTTCAGAGCACCCGCGCCGGGGTGAACTGGAGCCTGTCCCCGTGCGGCCTGTCCGGCGACGGCTACAACGGGCACGTCTTCTGGGACACCGAGACCTGGATGTATCCAGCGCTGCTGGCCCAGCACCCGGACATCGCGGCGGGCATGAACACCTATCGACAGCAACGTCTGGCCGCCGCCCAGGAGTACGCGACCCGAACAGGATTCGCGGGCGCGAGGTTCCCCTGGGAAAGCGCGCTGCACGGAGACGAACAGACCCCACCCCCCTGGGAAATGGGCGACCTCGAACACCACATCACCGCCGACATCGCCCTCGCCCACTGGCAGTACTACCTCGCCACCGGCGACCGCGACTGGCTCGCCGAAAAGGCCTGGCCGGTGCTCAAGGGTGCCGCCGAGTTCTGGGCGAGCTCCACCGTTCCCAACGACGACGGCGGATACGCCATCAACCAGGTGATGGGCCCGGACGAATACCACTTCCCGGTCGACAACAGCGTGTACACCAACGTCGCGGCCGCTGAGACCCTGCGGATCGCCACCGGGGCGGCAAAGGTCGTGGGCGTGGCCGCGGACCCCGAGTGGGAACGGGTCGCCGACGGCCTGAAGGTCCCGTTCGACGAGGACCTGGGCATCCACCCGCAGTACGACGGCTACGACGGCGAAACCATCAAGCAGGCCGACGTGGTGATGTTGCAGTACCCCTGGGAGCACCCCATGCCCGCCGAGGTCGCGCGGAACGATCTCGACTACTACGTGCCGCGCACCGACCCCGACGGACCGTCCATGACCGACTCCATCCACTCCATCGCCCACGCCGCACTGGGGACGCCCGGGTCCGCGGCCTACGACTTCATGCGGCGCAGCGTGGACCCGTTCATACGCGGACCGTTCAACCAGTTCGCCGAGCAACGTCACGGAGGCGCGTTCACCTTCACCACCGGACAGGGCGGTTTCCTGCAGGTCTTCCTCTACGGCTTCAGCGGGATGCGCTGGCGGGAAGACCGACTCAAGCTCGACCCGACCTTGCCACCTCAGTTGGACGGCATCACCCTGCGCCGGATCCTGTGGCAGGGACGCGAGTTCGATGTCGCGATCGGCCCAGAGCACACCACGATTACGCTGACCGGAGGTCCCCCGACGACAGTCGAGGTGGCGGGTGCGACACACCCACTGCGTCAGGGCGCACCGCTGATCCTGCCAACCCGCCGGCCCGACCTCTTGGCCGCCAGTGACCTCGCCGGCGCATCAAGGAGAGCGTGACCGCAAGCTCGGGTCCTTCTTCCCGTCCACTGGTGCCGCGACAGGCAATCCGGCCACTGCGTGACCAGTCACGTCGCGGTTGCTGCTCGCCGCATGCCCGGTCGTCACCGAAGTCGTAGTGGCGGCGCATCAGGCCGAGGGCGACGACACCCGGATGCGCCGTCTCGACAGCTTCCCAGGAGATCGAACTCATGAGTTCACAAGCACACCGGAACCCGGCAACTGCGTGCCAGGGGACAGGAGCGGAGCCTTCCTCTCGCCCAGACCGCCCCGCGGGCTCAGCCACCACGACCTTGCCGGCCTATCGCGACCCGTCGAGGCCCATCGAGGAACGCCTCGAGGACCTGCTCGCCCGCATGACGCTGCCGGAAAAGGTCGGACAGATGCTGCAGCTGGACGCCCGGGGCGACTTGGAGGACGTCGTGGCCACGAAGCTGGCCGGGTCGATCCTGCACGCCTCGCCCGAGCGCATGCACGCTGCCGTCAAGCTGGCGGCAGCCACCAGGCTGGGCATCCCGCTGCTCGTCGCTGACGACTGCATCCACGGCCACTCGTTCTGGCCGGGTGCCACGATCTTCCCCACGCAGTTGGGGATGGCCTGCACCTGGGACACCGAGCTCGTCGAGCGCATGGCCCGGGCCGCCGCGGTGGAAGTGGCCGCGACGGGCATCCACTGGACCTTCTCGCCGGTGCTGTGCATCACCCGCGACCTGCGATGGGGACGTGTGAACGAGACCTTCGGGGAGGACCCATTGCTCATCGGGGAGCTGGGCGCCGCGATGGTCCGCGGTTATCAGGGAGCGGGACTGGACGACCCGACCGCAGTTCTGGCCTGCGCCAAGCACTTCGCGGGCTACTCCGAAACGCAGGGCGGACGCGACGCGAGCGAGGCGGACCTGAGCCGGCGCAAGCTGCGCTCATGGTTCCTGCCGCCGTTCGAGAGGGTCGCTCGCGAAGGCTGCCGCACGTTCATGCTCGGCTACCAGGCCATCGACGGGGTCCCGATCACGGCGAACAAGTGGCTCCTGAACGACGTCCTCAAGGGCGAGTGGGAGTTCACCGGCACGCTGGTGACCGACTGGGACAACGTGGGTCGGATGGTGTGGGAGCAGAAGGTCTGCGCTGACGCCGTGGAGGCGGCAGTGGTCGCGGTGCAGGCCGGAAACGACCTGGTGATGACCACGCCGGACTTTTTCGAGGCCGCCCAGGAAGCAGTCGCGCAGGGACGGCTGCGAGAGGAGGAGATCGACGAGGCAGTCCGGCGGATCCTGAAACTGAAACTGGAACTGGGCCTGTTCGAAAACCCCCGCGCGCCGGACCGGGCACGCCAGGCCGACGTGATCGCGTGCGCCGAGCACAACGCCCTCAACCTCGAAATCGCCCGAAGGTCCCTGGTACTGCTGCGCAACGACGGCACCTTGCCGCTCGATGGCGGACTGACCGTAGACGGTGAGGGTCACACCGTAACCGCCGGGGGCCCTCGCACGATCGCCGTGATCGGCCCCAACGGCGACGACCCCCAAGCCATGCTCGGCGACTGGGCCGGCGCATCCGGCCAGGTGGACTGGATGCCGGACGGCCACCCGCGCGAGACCGTCACGACGGTGCTCGACGGGTTCCGCGCGGCCGTTCCCGACGGGTGGACGGTCACCTACGCCCGCGGCGCCGACATCGGCCGCGTCGTACCGGACCCGCAAGGACCGGTGTACCCCGACGGGCAGCCACGTCCGCCCCTGTTTGCGCCCGCGCCCGTCGACGATGCTCTGATCGCGGAGGCGGTGAGCCTCGCGCGCGCGGCTGATTACGTCGTCGCCGTCGTCGGAGACACCGTCGCGTTGACGGGTGAAACTTGCTCGACCGCGACCCTGGAGCTGCAGGGCGGACAGGTCGCCCTCCTCGAGGCGCTCGTCGCCACCGGCACACCCGTCGTCGTGGTGCTGGTCCACAGCAAGCCCTCGGTACTGCCCGACGCCGCGCTGGCGGCGGCAGCGCTGATCGAGGCGTTCAACCCAGGCATGCGAGGCGGTCAGGCGGTGGCCGAACTCGTACTCGGTCTCATCGAGCCGTCGGGACGCCTGCCCCTGTCAGTGCCACGCCATGTCGGGCAGCAGCCCGTCTACTACAACCAGGTGCGCGGCCAGCATGGTGACCGTTACGCCGACCTGACCCAGGAACCACTCTTCGTCTTCGGGGAGGGTCTGTCCTACAGCACGGTCGAGTACACCGACCTGGTCATCCTCGATGAAGTCGTGCCACCGGACGGCGTGGTTCGCGCCGAGGTAACCGTCTCCAACACCGGCACCCGGCCGGTACTGGAGACCGTGCAGGCCTACATCAGCGACCTGATCACGAGCGTCACGTGGGCACAGCAGGAACTCAAGGCCTGGCGGCAGGTCACGGTCCCACCCGGGGACAGCGTGCGGGTCCGGCTGGAGATCCCCGCCGCGGCATGCTCCCTGGTCGACGCCGAAGGGCGCCGGATCGTCGAGCCCGGAGCGTTCGACCTGCTCGTCGGCCACAGCTCCCGCGCCGCAGACCTGCTGCGCGCCCGTTTCACCCTCAGCCGGCCATGACATCCGCCACGGTTCAACGAGCTGCGGTGCCTCGTCGCTGTGATGGGGGACCGAGCACGCTTCTGCCGCCATGACAGTCGACCCCGACCAGTCGCCGTTCGAGCCGCGGCCGAAGCCCGCTCGGGCTCGTGTGTGTCGCCCCCGGGCACGCCGCGGTGGAACTCGTTTGCCGCACGCGCCACGCACGTTCGGCGCGGCTTCCCCCAACACGAACCGAAAGGAGTTGCCATGCGTCTGATGCGATGGCCCGCCGTGCTCGCTGCATCCTGCGCCGCGCTCGGCGGCAGCCTGATCGCCCCCACCACCGCACCGGCGGCGACCGCGAACGCCGACTGCCCGTGGGTCGGACAGCACGCCACGCCCACCCAGCGTGCCCAGCAGGTGCTCGCCCGGATGACGCTGGACGAAAAGATCCAGATGGTGCACGGCGCCGCCAGTTCTTCGTACGCCGGCCTCATTCCGGGCATCGCCCGGCTGTGCATCCCGGCGCTGAAGATGCAGGACGGCCAGGTCGGTGTGCGTATGAAGGACACGACCCAACTTCCTGCCGCGGCAGCTGTCGCTGCCTCCTTCGACACCTCCTTAGCCAAGTCGTACGGGCAGGTGATCGGGGCCGAGGACAAGGCGAAGGGCGTCGATGTCGACCTCGGCCCGACGGTCAACATCGTGCGCGACCCGCGGTGGGGCCGCGCCTTCGAGTCCTACAGCGAAGACCCGTACCTCACCGGCGAGATCGGATCCGCCGACATCAACGGCATCCAATCGCAGGGCGCCATGGCCCAAGTCAAGCACTACGCCGTCTACAACCAGGAAACCAACCGCAACACGCCCGCCGACAACGCGATCGTCGACGACCGGGTCGTACACGAGATCTACACCGCGGCCTTCGGCACGATCGTCGCCAAGGCGCACCCCTCCTCGGCGATGTGCTCGTACTCGTCGGTCAACGGAACGTACGCCTGCGAGAACGCCTACCTCAACAACATCCTGAAGACCGGCTTCGGCTTCGACGGGTTCATCACCTCCGCGGTCCTGTCGGCTGCGTTCGGTCTGAGCCTGGTTGACCTGGAAGCGAGCGGTGTCGTCGTTCATCGCCCTGAACGCGACATCCGGCCTGCGCAGCAGGTTCGTCGCGGCGGTTGTCGCGACCGCTTCGTCCCGGGTGAACTCCTCCACATATTATTCATCGAGTTGGTCGGCAACAGTCCTCAGTAGGCTGGCAATGCTTCTCCCGGTGGCCTTGTTGGGATAGCGGCCCCCTTCTAGTATCGGCGTGGTGTTTTTCAAAAGGGTTGTCAGGTCTCGGACGATATGGGCCAGCTCCTGCGGCTCACGTTGCGCCGTAGTCACGGGCGGAGAAGGATTGAGGATGGTGACTGAACGTGCCTGGTCCCCTCTGCTTCCAGTGGTGGCCTGGAACTCTACGCGCTCGCCCGGTTTGAGTATTTCGACTCCGGCGGGCAAGGCTGAGGAATGTACGAAGACGTCACCGCCGTCGTCGCGCGTCAAGAAGCCGAAGCCTTTTTCCTTGTTGTACCACTTCACTTTTCCTGTGAGTTTCGGTTCACGCGCGTTCCTGTTTTTGTCCGGGGCGTCACGGGCGACGAGAACGGCTGCTTCGACCGACTGGGCCTGATTTAGGTCGCTGTTGAACACATCAGGCCGTTGAACGGCGAGCTGGCGGAAAATACCCACAGCCTCCCGAGCCTCTTTCAAGGCTCTGTCCAGATCCCCTTGTTGGCTTGAGCGCACCCATGCGGCCGCACTCAGTGACTGTGCCAGGTCAGGAAGGGCTGCATCCGCCACGGCCGCTACGAGGTGCCGACGGATCGCAATGGCTTCGTCGATGGCTGCGAGTGCTTGGGCTGGCTGTCCGACCTCCGATAGGCGAAGGCCGAAATTGTGCAGTGCTGCCGCCAGTCGAGCGATGGCGGTTGCGGGGCCTGCCTCGGCCGTCTGACGGCAGAGGTCGACCGCTTCCCTGGCAATATCCAGGGCCTCTGCATGGCGTCTCGTTTGTGACAGCATCGAGCTGAGATTGATCAGTGCGCTGGCCAGAGAGGGAATGCCGGCGTCAGGATCAGTGCGGGTGAACTGCCGGAGGATGTCGACGGCTTCGTCGAGTGCGTTGACTGCTTCTGTCAGTCGGCCTGCCTCCCGGAGGGCATCGCTTTGGTTGTTGAGCGTGGTGGCGAGGAGGGGAAGGAAGGTGTGGGGGTCGTTTTGCGCGAGGTGTCGATACAGGCCGACTGCTTCGTTGATCGCGTCAAGTGCCTCTTGATGCCGTCCGAGGTCGTTGAGCCGGTTGCTGAGGTTGGACAGTGACCGCGCAAGGTCGGACTGGTACGCCCGCGAGGTGGTGTCCGTCATGTGTCGGCGGAGGGTCGCTGCCCGTTGGGCTGTTGCAAGTGCCTGCTCCCGTTCGCCGTTGTCGGCGAGTCGGTTGCTGAGAGTGGACCAGGCCATGGCGAGGACGGTGCGGTAGGCGTCGGGATCGGCTTGGACCAGGGTCTCAGATACCTCAACGGCCTGGCGGGCGGCCTGCAACGCTTCGCGGATGAGGCCAGTTTCGGCCAGACGGTCGGACTGGATGACGAGGGTGGAGACGAGGGCTGGTTGATAGGCGGCCGGGTTCTCTGAGGCCAACCGTCTCATGGCGTCGATGGCCTGGCCGGCGACGGCAAGTGCGTCGCGATGACGTCCGGCATCCCAGTACTGCTCTGCCAGGCTGCTGTAACGGCGCGCCTGCTCGCCTGGGTCTGTGGCAGGGGAACGATCAGAGAGGTGAGCCAGAAGGTCGGCGATGCCAGTTCTCGTGAGTGAGCTGATAGCGATCGGGTGGAAGGGGGTGAGAAAGGTGGGGAGATCCGCGGTGGTGCTGCCTGGTAGGAGGACAGGCAGAATGAGCCGGCTGTGGTCTCCGGGGGCGTGGACGAGTTCGTTGCGGAGCAGGCGGGCTTCGTAGGGCACCCCGGCTGAAGTGTCACCTTCCGCCTGGCGCTTGTACGCGGGGGAGACGATCACCACGATGACGTCGGCGGTCTCGATTTCCTGTCGCATCCAGGCCGTCCAGTCCCGGGAGACGTCAGCATCGATGTGGTCGAGACGGACCTCGATGCTTTCGGCACGAAGCATTAGTGCCAGGCTGCGGACATCCTGTGCATGGGCGTCGTTGCTGTTTTCGTGGGCGTAGGAGATGAACACCCGCAGAGGTCGGGGTCCGGTGGCCGATCCGTCTCCGTCGCTTGTCCGCCTGTTTCCGGCTGGAGCCGAAGATGGCAGGACGTTCAGGCGGGGGACGCGCGGCATGTACTGGCTGCAGACCTCTGTGAAGGAGGGGTCACTGGCCAGAGTCCCCATACTGACCACGCTGAGCCGAAGGCGACTGGAGCGGTCTGCTCGTGCGGCGACAAGGCCCACGAGGTGACTTCCGAAGAAGACCGGGGCCCCGGACAGGCCTCTCGTAAACGATCTGGGCTTGGAGAGGGCGTCGGTAGGCTCGAACTCGTACGAGGCAGCAGGATGAGTGGAGGTGGGGTACAGGGTTCCCGCCAGATAGGCGCCTGTGCGGGACGTCATGATCGCAATGGTGGTGCCGGTGATGTGGCAGGGGCTGAGGGCCTCGGTACTCGGCTCCGCCCAGCCGGGAGTGGAGAAGTGGCTGTCGGTGGTGCTCGCGGCGAGGTCCAGGTCGGCCAGGAGCAGGGCTGCGTCAGAGGCGTTGTTCCTCCACAGGACGCGGCAGTCGACCCAGGTGCCCGCGGTGAGGGGCCTCTGACTCCTGCTGACCTTCACGGTCCCGGACGGTCCGGGCTGATCCATGATGTGCGCGGAGGTCAGGACCAGACGGGGCGTCAGGAGGAAGCCCGTACCCAGGTGCGTGAACTTGCTCCCGGCGCGTACGGGATCCGTGGTGTTGGCGATCACAACGAGCCGTGTGCGTGATGGTTCGCCTTGCCATCGGGGAGGCTCGGGGCTGGTCAAAGATAGCGAGATGACCTCGGCGCGGGCGATCAGACGACGGCAGCCGTTGTGCTCGTCGGAAACATTCTCTTGGGCCTTCGCCACAAGGGTGTCCCAGGTCGAGGGAGTCATCGTCCCCAGGACCAGGACAGGGGCTTGCTCGGTGCTCTCGGCGAGGTCACACACGGTGCCTGCCAAGGAGTCGATGGTGAACCCGGGAAGCTCCGCGTACGCCTCCAGATCCTCAAGTAGGACGATCGTTCGCTGGCCGACCCTGGGTGCTCCTTGCGTCAGTGTGAGTGCCAGGTCGGGCGACCACACGCGCCAGTCGTCCGGGACCCACTGGAGGGCCCGCGTGATCGCATAGGTTTTGCCTGAGCCGGGTTCTCCCACCACGAGAACGATGCCGCTGGCGCCGTGGGCAGCCCGACGGACGGCCTCGAGCAGCGGAGCGTGCGCGTCGCGTCTTACGGACGGCAGTGACTGTTCTCCGTAGGAGGTCGAGGCCTCCCGGACGGGCCGCCCCACCGGTGACGCTGCGCTTTCACGGTGGGCGTACGGCGGGGCGTCCCGGGCCATCGCCCGGATGCCGCCCCTCCCCGCTGCCCCCCGTGTGGCAAGGAAGTCATCGGCTGGGCTAGAGCCCACCGGAGCCCTGCGGTGTCGGCGACGGCGTACTAGGTTTTGCACTTCGGCCCAGTGCTGTGTATCGGCTGGCAGGAGAAGTGGGCCATCCGCATCGGTGACTGCGGCGGTGAAGCGTGGAGCGCCGGCTGGGCTATAGCGCTCGAGGTAGGCGGAGACGTTGGCGATCACCTGGGCGGCTTCGTCGCGGCGCAGGGTGCTGAGGAGTTGCTCGCGGATGCCGGGTGCGAATTCGTAGGCCTGGTGTAGGGGGTCGCTGTCCGTGCTGCTGGTGGGGAGTTTGCGCAGGATGCCGCTGAAGACGATTTCGGCAAGGTCCGAGGGCGGGCTGTCCGGCAGCATGGAGGACTGCACCAGTTGCATGATGGCGAGGTTGAGCGGGGCAGCGGACAAATAGGCGGCGAGGCGGAAAGGGCGAGGTTGCGTCTGTGCTAGGAAGTCCTCGAAGGCGACCGGCTGCCCGGAGGGTGGTGCCGTGAGGGCGTGGCCCGCTGCGGCGTCGTCCGCCGGCAGGCGTACTGCTGCGCCGTCGAACTCGCAGGTGCCCGCGACGGCCACAGCCCAGGGGGCCAGCCATTCCGGATGAATGGCCAGCACTGGCACGGGGATCTCGCCCTGCTGCAGGGCGCGAGAGCCGAGGGTGTAGGGGCTGAAGTGCAGCCGTGAGGAGGAGCCAGGCGTCCCGGTGCTGCGGAAGCGGCCTGGCTCCGGTGCCAGTGCCGTCTGTTGCCACAGATGCTCGGGCAGGGTCTGCAGTACTGCAGTGGGGCCCTTGCGTGCCCACTGTCGCAGCATGCCGCGCAGGGCTTCGGTGCCCCAGCCCGGGTCGACTCCGTCGGTAAGCAGCAGTGTGGTCGTGCGGCCGGTGGGATCGCTCGCGGTCGCGGCCGAGCGTGGTGCCTGACGTGGGCTTGCAGCGAGCCCGGGCGTGCCATCGGGACGACGACGCAGCCAGTATGTCCGGATGCTGCGGAAGGCGCCGAGAACCTGCAGCACGCCGAGGAGTTCGCGGCCCAGCGGCTGCCACAGGGTGGCGGCGTCCCCCTGGACGTCGATGACGAGTGCGAGGTCGAGCCATCGGTCCTGAGCTGGCACGAGGACTGGCATCCACCGGGCCTCGTCGGCGATGCGGTCGGCGGTGGCTTCCTCGTCGAGGACCAGGCGTGTTGTCGAGGGCACCCGGCGCTTGAGCGGCCGCAGCGCCCTGGCCAGAGCACGCCGACGTGGCAGAGCGGGGGCGCCGGCGACTCGGATCAGGGAGGCGGGATGGAATCGGGTGCGTTGCTGGCCTGAGGCGCTCCTGTCCGGCAGGTACAGGCGCCCTTTCGGCTCCGCATCACCCTCATCGGCGGCCACCCCTGGGGCATCGGCGGCAGCCGCCTCTTGGCCTGGGGGAGACGGCGGAGTCTCACCGCCAGTGCCTTCGTCAGGTGATGTATGCGCCCGGATGAGGGTCCCTGCAGGCAGATTCGTTGCCAGCCACAGCAGCTCGGCGACCTCGCGTGGACCGGGTGGCAGCCCGTCGGGGTCGAGGGCGCCGAGCAGCGCGCCGAGGCGTGCGATGCCGCCGCTGTCGCTTGTCACTCGAGGGGCGCTGTCGTGTTGAGATGCTGGAGCACCAGTCGGGCGATTCCGTCCTGGTCGGGCGCGCCCTCCCGGACGGTCCGGCTCATCAGATAGACCGCGTTGAGCAGCTGGTCGGTGGCGAGTTCACCGGTCGTCGCCCGCTCCATGAACAAAGCGATGATTTCTTCCGCCCGGTCGTCGGCCTCGGGAAGATGGGCGCGCACGATGGCCCGCAGCCGCGTCTCATCGTCGGTGACAGCTGGCAAGGGGAGGCGGACGCACCGCCGTAGGAACGCGGGGGGAAAGTCTCGTTCCCCGTTGCTGGTCATGACGACGAACGGGAAGGCGCGGCAGCGGACCATGCCGCGGCGGACCGTTACGTGCTCGCCGCCGTCGGCTGGCCGGATCTTGACCTCCTCGTGCGTGTCCGCGGCCCGTGCCAGCTCGGGAATTTCGAAGCCGCCTTCCTCGAAGACGTCGAGGAGATCGTTCGGCAGGTCGATGTCGCTCTTGTCGATCTCGTCGATCAACAGCACGCGCGGCAGCCGGTAGGGGGCCAGAGCGGTACCCAGCGGGCCGAGGCTGACATACCGGCCGGGCCCCGCCGCTTGCGGCTGCGCACCCGGTTGGGGCTGGTGCCTGCTCACACCGGCCTCCTCCA
Source organism: Streptomyces sp. NPDC006476 (assembly GCF_040612015.1). Classification (NCBI taxonomy): domain Bacteria; kingdom Bacillati; phylum Actinomycetota; class Actinomycetes; order Kitasatosporales; family Streptomycetaceae; genus Streptomyces; species Streptomyces sp. NPDC006476. The sequence goes on from NZ_JBEXPK010000122.1 coordinate 11,923, forward strand.
GGCGGCCGAGTGAGTCGTACCGGTACAGCCCGTCGCGCAGCGTGGTTTTGCTGTTCACGGGCCAGCGCAGCACCGTGCCCAGCTTCAACTCGCCCGCGACCGCGTCTGCGAGCGTCGACTTGCCGACGCCGGGGTCTCCGGTGACCAGCAGTGGTCTGCGCAGATAGAGGGCCGTGTTCACTGCCTCGACGATGTTTGTGTCGGCCTGGTAGGCCGCGGCCCGCGGCAGCCGGCGTCGGCCCTGCACGGGTACTTCTCGGTCGAAGAGAGTCACCTCATCTTCGGCGTTGCCGAAGTCACGCCACGGCGGCGGATCGGGCAGGCGGTCGATGCCATCGTGCGGCTCGCCGACGCCCTGATAGATCCTCCACTCACTCAACGGCTCGTCCTTCCTCAACCTTGGCAGCCGGGGCTAGGGGAGTGCGAGGAATCCGTCGGCTGGGGTCGTCCCACAGCAGGACGACATGCTCACCGATGTGACCCTCGTCTTCCGCATCGAGCTCCGCATCACTACGCAGTACGCAGATCCTGTCCGGAACCTCGTCACGCGAGGTGGCGGAGAGGACCTCACGTGCCTGCGTGAGGAACTCCGGATCGGGGCAGGCGTCCCGGCCCGGGATTCCGCACGGCCTCCCGCAGACCGGCGGCCCGGGCACGGAACCGCGTCGCCACAACATCATCGGCACTCCGGACGTGAGAGCGACCGTGTATGCGTCGGTGACCGGCGACTGGCGCGGCGACCCGGCCAGCGCAAGCGCGGCCAGCGCCGGGTCGTTGTTGAACAGGGCGTCGAGCGCTGCCTGGCGCTGACGGTCGCGCCCGCAGACACAGACCAGTGCTTCACCCACCCGCTTTCCTTCCAGATGGCGCCAGCGCTCTTCCCAGGCCGCGTGGAGATGCGGAGCTTCGTGTCGTTCTAGGGGCCGTACCACCAGGTCGTACTTGCGTCCCAGCGCCCAGTACCCGACCTCCGGCCACAGCCGCCAGTCGGCGAAATCCTCGTCGAGGACTTCGCGCGGCAGGATCAGTTCGATGAGCCCGCGGCGCTGGGGAGTGTCAACCATGAGAGCGATCTGCTCAGCCAGCGCCTCGGACAGCAGACCGAGTGCCTCCCGCAGGGGCAGGGCCGAGGATTCCGAACCACCTGGGACGATGTCGTGCGGCGACCGGAACCGCCAGACCATGACGTGGTACAGATTCCGGTTTCGGAGCGAATGCCGGACCCTGCCGATCACAGAGGGCCGCCGTGCAGGCACTCCGTCGCCCGCCAGCCTGGCCTGCACCCCGTCGCCCAGCTCCAGCCGGCCAGCGGCGATCAGCACCTTGTCGCGCAACGCTGTCACGGCGTCCGATGCCTGGGCCGGTGCCCGTGCCAGGTCACGGACGAGGTCGGCGCAGTAGGCGAGCTCATAGGGAAGTTGACCGTCCGGCGGCGGCATGAGTGCGGTCAACTCCGTGTAGACGTCCCGATGGGCGAGCATCGGTCGCTCTGGCAGCGGCGTACCAGGCGCGGCTACAGCCAGGAATGCAGCGGAGTGTGATCGATCCGGATCGGGGGAATCCGAAAGCGCAGACAGCAGGCCGAGAAAGTGTCGGTCGATGGCAGCGGAGAACTTGTCGTCGGGACTCTGGTCCACCCGATGGGACAGCCTGCACCATCGAGGGTCCGACTGGTGGAATTGGTCGTGCTTCGTGATGACGTTCCGGTAGACCTCCGGATCGAGCAGCCGCAGCGCATCGACGGGGACTGCGAAGCCGCCCATGGTGGTGTCCTCCAGGCGGGTCGCCTTGACGACCGCGCACACGCGGGCACTGGAATGGCTCAGCGCGGGCCCCCCGGAGAGCCCCGGATTGATCTCCCCGGCTACGAGCTCCACCAGCTGGCCGCCCGCCTGGGCGGTGCGGCCGCCAGCGGTCAGCATCACCCGACGCGGCGCAGCCGCGCCTGCTTCGAGCAGGTCTGTGAAGCCCACCGCCGTCAACTCAGTCCCCTGCGGGGGCCCGCCCGCGTCGAGCCACACACAAGGATGACCGTCCGGTGGATCGACGAGCTCCACAACAGCCAAGTCGGGGAACGCAAACAGCGCACCGCTCCGGTCCGGCGCGTCCGCAGAGGCCGCTACGACCACCGCTTCATAGTCCTGATCACCCCACCGAACCCGTGCGGGCAGACCCGCTTCAGTGCCGGCGACATGGGCGCAGGAAACGACGAATCCAGGGGCAACGAAAAATCCCGTGCCCTCGGTTGCACCGTTCACCAGCACTCGGCAGCTCTCCAGGAGCTCCTGGAGAGCTGCGATCGGGTTGAATCCACGCATAGCGAGTGCCGGAATCTCATATCCGTCTGGCGAGGCAGAACATTCACGCCTCGTCAGAGGACGCAGGCGTCACAACCGGATCCGGCTGCGCAGGTTCCCCAGCGTCGGGTCCCGGTGCGGTCCACTTCAGCGTCACCTTGAACGCAGCCTTCCCACCAACGCCTGCCAAGGCCGCGACCACACCATGCTTGCCCGCAGCCAGCTCCAGCCCGAACTCGACCCCCACCTCATCCGGCCGAGCGGTCGCCACCGCGGCACGCACGTTCGCCGCCACGGTACGCAACGACTCCTGAAAGCCCTCGATGCGCTGCGTAACCTGCTCACCGAGTCCGGTGTCCCGCGGTCCCTGCCGTTCAACCATGGCCCAGACCGTCTGCCCGTCGGGCATGGCAAGTTCGACCAGCTGCTGTGTCAAGATCCCCCCTCAGGAACTGCGTACCACTCAAAACTGGCAAACATCGTATCCACGACTGATCCCACACGGCAGTGAAGTACCAAATCCCGGCTGGACGTTCGAAGGTCCGGTGCGCCTCGTGCACGCCCACTTGACCAGCTACGGAATGACCGCGGGACGCCTGCACATCGCCGCCCGCCCAGACCAGCCCCGGCCGACTGCGCCCATTTGACGCTCGACTTCGGCTGACAACTACGAGAGGGCAAGCCAACGGCTCTGGCCCAACATCCGATGGTGACAGAGCGTTACCTTTCATGGGCCAGGTCCGAGCTCCGGGGGAGAGCAGTCACAGACGCGTCATCGAGCAGGCGTGAACGGTGCCGACAGTCGCTTCACCCATGCTGGACTGGCAGTGTTACGGTCAGCCACCGCGGCTACTTATCGGTAGTTCGTTAGATTCGGCGGTGGCGCGTGTTGACGGCAAATCAGGTTGGCCGTAGGCCGGTGGTAGGAGTCAACTGGCCTGCTGGGGGCTGAAGATGACCGCTCGCCGTCCGTGTCCGCCTGCGCCGGGTCCGTGCAGGATTACGCCGCGGCCCGGTTCGACGACCTCTTCTTCAGCCTGGCCCAGCGCCGGGGATTTCGCGAGTACCTGACCGGGCTGCTGGCGCTGCGGGAGCGGAACAAGACGATCACCTGCCTGGCAGGCGCGGAACCGGTGGCGGGCGCGGGGATGCCGGGGGTGCAGCGGCTGCAGTTCTTCCTGTCCGAGTCGCCCTGGGAGGCGGAGCTGGTCAACGACCGGCGGCTTGAGCTGCTGCGCGAGGAGCCGGCGACGGCTCCGCACGACGGCGGGGTCATCGTGATCGACGATTCCGGGGACCGCAAGGACGGCACGGCGACCGCGCACGTGGGCCGGCAGTGGCTGGGCCGGCTGGGCCAGACGGACAACGGCATCGTCACGGTGACCACGGTGTGGACCGACGGCCGCGTGTACTACCCACTGCACGCGCAGCCGTACACCCCTGCCCACCACTTCGCCCGCGGCCGCTCCGATCCGGCCTTCCGCACGAGGCCGCAGCTGGCGGCTGCCCTCGCGGCCCGCGGGAACCAGGCGGGCTTCGGCTGCCGGGCGGTGGTCGCCGACTGCGCCTACTTAGAGGCAATGCCGTGACTCTGTTGGTGATGTTGGTAAATCGCTGACGGCTGCCTGTGTGCGGTGCTTGGCTGGGAGTGTGCGGGGTGGCGTCGTCGGTGGAGGTGGTCG
>NZ_JBEXPK010000123.1:0-14990 GCF_040612015.1 Streptomyces sp. NPDC006476
AAAACGCTCCTGATGCCCCGCCACACCCACCCCACCCCACAACTCAGGATTGGCGCCCAGGAAGAAGACCATGCGGTCGCCGTCGACGGAGTGAAACCGCATCGAGAGGTCCTCGGGGCGGGCGAACGTGATCTCCCGCTCCGTCCGGTGGCCGTCGAAGGTGAGTTCTCCGCCCGCGGCGATGATGTTGACCAGCACGCCCCGCCGTACCTGGCCGTGGGCGGCCGGCCCGGTCTCCGCCTCGCGGGCGAGGAGTTCGGCCCGGAAACGCTGGTGTTCGACGGCCTCCCTGATCAGTTCCGCCACACGCCGGGCGAGGCCAGCGAACGACTCATCCCTGTCGACGCGGACACGCACCGGGAGGACGTTCGCCATCACGCCGGGCGTGGCCCGGCCGGCGGGTCCGGTGCGGGCGCCGACGGGGAGGTCGACGACGACCTCGCTCTCGGCGACGACCGCGCTGAGGTACAGGGCCACGGCGGCGAAGATCACCGCGGAGCGCCGCACCCCGGCCGCGTCGGCCGCGCGGTTCAGCCCGGCCAGCTCGATCTCCGTGTGCGGGGTCCGCAGACTGCCGCGCACGACGTCACGGCCTCGGGGGTCCGGCAGCGCGCCGCTCTCGCGGTCGAGCGCGGACGGGACCAGGCCGCCGGCCGCTCTGTCGAGCCAGTACGCGCGGTCCCGGGCGAACTCCTCAGAGGCGAGATAGGCCGTCTCCTCGTCGGCCAGGGCGGCGAGCGAGCCGTAGGACGGGGACCCGGTGGGCTCCCCGCGCACGAGCCGCCGGTAGACCTCCTCCACCCGCCGCTCCACCAGCGAGGCGCCGATGGCGTCGCTGATCAGGTGGTGGTACTGCTGATGCCACAGGAAGCGATCCGGGGCGAGCCTGAGCAGCGCGAACGCGAACAGCGGGCCGCCCGTGACGTCGTACGAGCGCTCCCAGTGGCGGTCGACCCACTCGTCGGCCGCCGCGCGCGGATCAGCCTCGGCGGAGAGGTCGACGACGGCCGGCTCCCACTCCAGCGACGGATCCGGGATCTGCCGTACCTGCCCGTCCTCGGCCACGAAGCGGGTGTGCAGGGCGTCCGTCTCCACGACGACCTGCCGCAACGCCTTGGTGAACAGCAGCGGATCCACCGGCCCGAAGATTTCGCGCTGCATCGAGAAGACGGGGTCGACTCCGCGGATCTGCGCCGAGAGCCAGATCTCCAGTTGTGCGGCCGTCAGGGGCAGGGCGGAACGCTTCGTGTGCTCGGGCATGTCACCATGTCTCTTCCGATGAGGATCCGGTCGCTTCGCGGGCGGTCGCGGCCGACGGGGCGAGAAAGGGAGAAGGAGAGCCGCCACCTGCGCGCCCGGCGGTTTCACGAGGTCTCGCTTCAGGGAGGTTCACGGTGGGAGGTGCTTCGCCGTCCTCGCTCAGCTGGCCCGCTGTCAGCGGAAGCGGTTGATGGCGGCCAGATGCCGGGCGCGCAGTTCCGCGTTGGTGACACCGAGTCCTTCGCGCGGCGCCAGGCACAGCACGCCCACCTTGCCCTGGTGCAGATTGCGGTGGACCTCGTGCACAGCCTCGCCGACTTCCGGCAGCGGGAACACCTTCGACAGGGTGGGGTGGATCCTGCCCTTGCACACCAGGCGGTTGGCCTCCCAGGCCTCCCGGTAGTTGGCGAAGTGCGAGCCGACGATCCGTTTCAGCGACATCCACAGGTAGCGGTTGTCGTACTCGTGGGTGTAGCCGGAGGTCGAGGCGCAGGTGACGATCGTGCCGCCCTTCCGGGCGACGTACACACTGGCCCCGAACGTCTCACGTCCGGGGTGCTCGAAGACGATGTCGATGTCCTCACCACCTGTCAGTTCGCGGATGCGCGTGCCGAAGCGCCGCCACTCTTTCGGGTCCTGAGTGTGCTCGTCCTTCCAGAACCGGTAGCCCTCGGCGCTGCGGTCGATGACCGCCTCGGCGCCCATCGCGCGGCAGATCTCTGCCTTGTCCGGGGAGGAGACCACGCACACCGGGAAGGCGCCGCCGGCCAGCGCGAGCTGGGTCGCGAAGGAGCCGAGTCCGCCGCTGGCGCCCCAGATGAGGACGTTGTCGCCCTGTTTCATCCCGGCGCCGTTGCGGGAGACCAGTTGCCGGTAGGCGGTGGAGTTGACCAGACCGGGTGAGGCGGCCTCCTCCCAGCTCAGGTGGCCTGCCTTCGGCATCAGCTGGTTCGCCTTCACCAGGGCCAGTTCGGCCAGGCCCCCGAAGTTCGTCTCGAAGCCCCAGATCCGCTGTTCCGGATCGAGCAGGGTGTCCCCGTGCCCCTCGGCGCTCTCCAGCTCGACGGACAGGCAGTGCGCGACCACCCGGTCGCCGGGCGCCCAGGAGTTGACCCCCGGCCCGGTGCGCAGGACCACACCGGCGAGATCGGAACCGATGACGTGGTACGGCAGATCGTGCCGGCGGGCTTGGTCGTTGAGCCTGCCGTAGCGCTCCAGAAAGCCGAAGGTCGGCAGCGGTTCGAAGATCGAGGACCACACGGTGTTGTAGTTCACCGAGCTGGCCATGACTGCGACCAGCACCTCGCCCAGACCGGGTTCGGGCGTCGGCACGTCCTGTATGTGAAGGGTCTTGCGCGGATCCTTGTCGGCCGTCGCCATTCCCTCGAATGCATCGGTATCGGATTTACGGACGACAGCTCCCCGATAACTCTCCGGAATTCTGGTTCCGGAGAAATCGGCGGCTGTCGCGTTATCGGAGAGAGCAGCACTGACTATTTCCTGCACAACCACTCGTTTCTCACTCCTGGGGAGTGACTCTGCGGCATGCCCGCTGTGCTGGGATTTCGCCAGTTTAGGGTCCGGCCGTGCACCGCCGCATCACCAGCCTTGGTAGTGGTCGCCGACTATTCAGGTAGGTGATGTGCGGTGCCGACCGCCCATGCCAGTGTCGGCCCGTTAGGCACGCGAAAGAGACGAGGTGCCATGCCTGAGCTGGACAAGCACACCGCCTTGCCCCTGACCGCCGCGCAACTGGAGATCTGGCTCTCGCTGCAGATCCTGCGAAATCCCCGAATCGCGTCGGTGGAGCGCGAGATATTCGGCACTCTCAAGCTGTCGGCGTTCGAGGCCGCGCTACGGCGGGTGGTCTCGGAGACGGACTCCTTGCACACGTACTTCGTCTCCGACGGCCCGCTGGTACGACAGGTGGCGGATCCGTCGCTCGCATGGGAACTGACGGTCGTCGACCTCTCTGATGCGGACGATCCGCGCGCCGCGGCCGACGCCTGGGTCGACACCCACTGGAACCGTGCCTACCCCACCGACCGGGGACCGCTGTTCCACTACGCGCTGCTTGCCCTCGGCCCGGACCACTTCCGGTGGCATCAGCAGTACCACCAGATCATGGGCGACATCTCGGCGTTCTCCCTCATCGAACAGCGGGTCGCGGAGGTCTACCGCGCCCTGGTGCGCGGCGAGACCGTGCCGGACCCCGGATACGGCTCCCTCGCTGGCCTGGTCGACGCGGAGCTGGCGTACCAGGAGTCCGCCGACTACGCCGCCGACCGGCGGTTCTGGCTGGAGCGGGCCGAGGAGGGCCTCAGCCCGTCCCTGCTGACCGGCGGGCCCGGCGTCGGCTGGAACTCGGCCGAGGTGACCCGCGGTTGTGTGCGCGCCGACCAGGTGAGCATCGAGCTGGCCGGGCTGAACCGCGCGGCCGACGCGGCCGGCGTGCGGCGCTCCGCCGTGATCATCGCGGCGATGGCGGCGTACGTCGGCGCGATGAACGGCACAGCGGACGTCGTGGTGAACCTGCCGGTGAGCGCCCGGGTGGGTCCCGTCGCCCAGGCCACTCCGGGTGTGATGTCAAACATCCTGCCCCTGCGGCTCCACATCGACAGCACGGCGCCCTTCACCGCGCTCGCCCGGCAGGCCGCGGAGGAGGTGCGCCGGGTGATGCGGCACCAGCGCTTCCGTAACGAGCACCTCGTACGCGAGATCGGCACGACCTCGGCGGGCCAGGAACTGCCGGGCGTCACCGTGAACATCATCTCCGGCAGCGACCTGGACTTCGACGGCCAACGGACGGAGCGGGAGATCTTCTTCGCCTGCCCGGTCGACCTGATGACGGGTTTCTGCGTCAGCGGCGACCGGATGCTGGTGTCGTTCCTCGCCAATCCTGAGTTGTGGGGTGGGGTGGGTGTGGCGGGGCATCAGGAGCGTTTTTTGCGGGTGTTGGAGCAGGTGGTGGCTGATCCGGGGGTGCGGGTGGGGGCGGTGGATCTGCTGGTGGGGGGTGAGCGTGAGCGGCTTGAGGAGTGGAACGACACGGGGTGTGGGGTGCCGGCGGGGAGTTGGGTGGAGTTGTGGCGGGCGCGGGTGGCGGCGGTGCCGGACGCGGTGGCGGTGGTGAGTCCGGAGGAGGACGAAGGACCGTTGTCCTATGCGGAGTTGGACGCGCGGGCTGGGCGGCTGGCCGGCTGGCTGCGGGGGCGGGGTGTGGGTCCGGAGGGTGTGGTCGCGGTGGCCGTCCCCCGGGGTGTGGAGATGCTGGTGGCGATCCTGGGGGTGTTGAAGGCGGGGGCGTCGTATCTGCCGCTGGACCTCGCGTATCCGCAGGAGCGGACGGTGTTCATGCTGGAGGACACCCGTCCCGCGCTCGTGCTGACCACGACCGGCGTGGCGGACAAACTGCCGGTGGTAGCGGGGGTGGAGGTGGTGGCACTGGACGGTGCTGCCGCCGCCGAGATCGCCGGACAGCCAGCAGCGGACCTGGACTTGGCCGTTGAGCTTCGGGCGGAGCATCCGGCGTACGTGATCTATACGTCGGGTTCGACGGGTCGGCCGAAGGGTGTGGTGGTTCCGCACCGGGGGGTCGTGAACTATGTGTCGTGGCTGCAGGCCGAGCACGGGATCGGTGTGGGGGACCGGCTGCTGCACAAGACGCCGGTGACGTTCGACGTGTCGGTGCGGGAGCTGCTGTGGCCGCTGGCGGCGGGCGCGGCGCTGGTGCTGGCGCGGCCCGGCGGTCAGGGGGATGCCCGCTACATCGCCGAGCTGATCACCGCCGAGGAGGTCACGGGGACGCATTTCGTGCCGTCGATGCTGGAGGTCTTCACCCAGGAACCCGCCGCCGCCCGCTGCACGAGTCTGCGGTGGGTGATGTGCAGCGGTGAAGCCCTGCCCGCGTCCGCCGTGGCCCAGCTCACCGCTGTGCTGGATGTGCCGGTCCACAACCTCTACGGCCCCACGGAGGCGTCCGTCGATGTGACCGCCTGCCGTGACGTCTCTCCGGAGGGTCCGGTTCCGATCGGGGTGCCCGCGGCCAACACTCGCCTGTACGTCCTGGACTCTGCACTGCGCCTGGTGCCGCCGGGTGTCGCGGGTGAGCTGTACCTGGCCGGCGCGGGACTCGCCCGCGGCTACGCCCGGCGTCCGGGACTGACCGCCTGCCGGTTTGTGGCCTGTCCGTTCGAGCCGGGCGAGCGGATGTACCGGACGGGGGATGTGGTGCGCCGGCGGCGGGACGGGCGGCTGGACTACCTCGGGCGTGCGGACGACCAGGTCAAGATCCGCGGGTTCCGTGTCGAACCCGCCGAGATCGAGGCCGTCCTGACCCGGCATCCCAATGTCGCGCAGGCCGCGGTCACCGTCCACGACGACCCTGCCGGCCCCCGCCGCCTGGCCGCCTACCTCACCCCCACTGGCACCACCGACACCACCAGGACCGCCGGGACCACCAGGACCGCCGGCACCGCCGGGACTGTGCTGGACGGGGCGGAGGCGCGGGAGTTCGCCGCCCGCCGCCTGCCCGAGTACATGGTCCCTGCCGTGTGTGTGGTCCTGGACGCGCTGCCCCTGACCCCGAACGGGAAACTCGACCGGCGGGCCCTGCCCGCACCCGACTTCACCGCCCTGACCACCTCACGCCCGGCCCGCACCCCCCACGAAGAAGCCCTGTGCGCCCTGTTCGCCGACCTCCTCGGCGTCCCCGGAGTCGGGATCGACGACAACCTCTTCGCCCTCGGCGGGGACTCCCTCCTCGCCGTCCGCCTCGCCGCCCGCGCCCAGACCCAACTCGGCACCCACATCACCCTCCGCGACGTCTTCCACACCCCCACCCCCGCCGGCCTGGCCCGTGTGCACGCGGACCGGCTCGATCCGGCGTGAGCACGACGGCTTTCCCTCGACCACACCGTTCCCGAGCGAGGACCATGTCTGAGATCCACGATCTTCGTGACGCCGTGGCGAAGCTGATCCACGACGGCGACACCGTCGCCCTGGAGGGCTTCACGCATCTGATCCCCTTCCGCGCGGCGCACGAGGTCATCCGCCAGGGCATCACCGACCTCACGCTTGTGCGCATGACCCCGGACCTCCTCTACGACCAGCTCATCGGCGTGGGGGCGGCCCGGAAGCTCGTCTTCTCCTGGGGCGGCAGTCCCGGTGTGGGATCGCTGCACCGGTTCCGCGACGCGGTGGAGAACGGCTGGCCCCGCCCGCTGGAACTGGACGAGCACAGCCATGCCGGCATGGTCAACCGCTATGTCGCGGGCGCCTCACGGTTGCCGTTCGCTGTTCTGCGCGGTTACCGGGGCAACGACATCGCCGGACGCACCGGCTCCGTCGCCCCCGTCGTCTGTCCCTTCACAGGCGAGGAGCTGGCCGCGGTCGCCGCTCTCAACCCGGATGTCACCGTCATCCACGCCCAGCGGGCCGACCGGGCCGGCAACGTCCAGCTCTGGGGTCTGCTCGGGGTGCAGAAGGAGGCGGTCCTCGCGGCCGACCGGGTGCTGGTCACGGTGGAGGAGCTGGTCGACCGCCTCACTCCGCTTCCGGGCGCGGTCACCTTGCCCGCCTGGGTCATCGACGCCGTCGCGGTCGTCCCCGGCGGCGCCCACCCGTCGTACGCCGCCGGGTACAGCAGCCGTGACAACGACTACTACCGGGCGTGGAGCGAGGTGTCCCGGGACCGCGAGGTCTTCGGGAGCTGGGTCGAGGGGAACATCCTGCGCACGGAGGGGGCCACCATTCGATGACCGGGACATGCACCGCTGAGCAGCCCCTTGCCGTCACTGGGTACGAGCTGATGGAGATCTGCGCCGCCCGAGCGCTGGCCGGGGCCAGGACCTGTCTGGCGGGCGTCGGGATCCCCAGCACGGCGGCCAACCTCGCGCGCCGGGCGTACCATCCGGATCTCGTCGTGATCTACGAGTCGGGCGTCATCGGCTCCAAGCCCAGCCGGCTGCCGCTGTCCATCGCCGACGGCGAACTCGCGGAGACCGCGGACTTGGTGATCCCGATGCCGGAGATGTTCAACTACTGGATACAGGGTGGCCGCATTGACATCGGCTTCCTGGGCGCCGCCCAGGTGGACCGGTTCGCCAACATCAACAGCACGGTCGTGGACCGCGGTCCTGAGTTGCCCGAGAAACGCCTCCCCGGTGCCGGCGGCGCGCCCGAGATCGCCGCGCATTGCGGCGGTGTGCTGATCGTGGTGCGGCACACCACCCGTAACTTCGTGGCGAAGGCGGACTTCGTGACCACCTTCGGCCACGGCTCGGGACCCGGTGACCGCGAAAGGTTCGGGCTGCCCGGCGCCGGGCCGGTCGCCGTCATCTCCGACCTGGGAGTCCTGCGGCCGGATCCGGCCACGGTGGAACTCGTCCTCACCGAGGTGCATCCCGGAGTGACGGTCGACCAAGTGCGGACCGCGACGGGTTGGGACCTGCGCGTCGCCGAGCCCCTGGGTGTCACCGAACCGCCCACCCGCGAGGAACTCGCCGCGTTGCGCGCCCTGAAGAACGTGGGCGAGCCGGTACGGGACGGCGCCGCGAAGACCTGAAGGACCTCACCCTCTGGAAGATAAGGAGAACGCTGTGGCCGACAACCCCTTCGACGACGAGGACGGCACGTTCCTCGTTCTGGTCAACGACGAGAACCAGCACTCGCTCTGGCCCCTTTTCGCCGACGTCCCGGCGGGCTGGACCACCGTGCACGGCCCGGCTCCCCGCGCCGCGTGCCTGGAGTACATCGAGCGTGAGTGGACGGACATGCGTCCCGCGAGCCTCGTACGCGCCATGAGCGCCGCCGCCGAGGACGGCCGCTAGCGGTCGCGGCCCCGCCGGCCGGCGCAGCCACCCCCAACGTACGGAGACACCATGACTGTTCACGGCATTGCGTATCTCGACCTCTACACCCAGGACCACGCGTCCACGATCGACTACTTCGCCGGCCTGGGATTCGCGCGGATGGCGGAATCCCAGGACAACGACCGCTGTTCCACGCTGCTCCGGCAGGGCGACCTGCGGCTGGCCGTGACGTCGGGACCGGCGGTGCGGGACTTCCTTGACAAGCACGGGGACGGTGTCGCGGACATTGCCCTGACCTGTGACGACGTCCCAGCGGCCGTCGAGCGCGCGGTGGCCGCCGGTGCGGCCGACCTCGGTTCCCCCTGCGGCGCGCCGGTCGTGTTGGGGTTCGGGGACGTACGGCACACCCTGCTGCCCGCGGCCGAGGGCGACCCCGGCCGGACTCCGCCCACCGGCCGCTGGGTGCCCGTCGCGGCCTCCGTCCCGCAGTCGCCGGAGACCGTCCGGCTGCTGGACCACATCGCGGTCTGTGTCGAGGGCGGCCGGCTCGGCGAGTACGCCGGTTTCTACCGGGACGCCTTCGCCTTCACGCTCTATTCGGCCGAGTACGTGACGCTCGGCGGGCAGGCCATGGACTCCGTCGTGTTGCGCAGCGCGTCGGAGAACGTCACCTTCACCTTGGTCGCACCCGACCCTGGCAAGGAGTCCGGCCAGCTCGAAGCCTTCCTGGATCGCAACGGGGGGCCCGGAGTGCAGCATCTGGCGTTCCTCGTCGACGACATCGTCTCCGCAGTGCGCCGGTTCCGGGACGGGGGCGTGGACTTCCTGAGCACGCCGAACGGCTACTACGACATCCTGAACACGCGGCTGCCCGGCTTGGCGGACCGGATCGAGGACCTACGGGACGCGCAGGTGCTGGCCGACAGCGACGAGTGGGGGCATCTGATGCAGTTGTTCACCAAGTCACCGTACGAGCGCAACACCCTCTTCTTCGAGCTGATTCAGCGTCAAGGCTCTCGAGGGTTCGGCAGCGCGAACATCCGGGCCCTGTACGAGGCCGTCGAGCGCGACCGGCTCGCCGCCTCGTGACCGCCCCTGCCGGTCGCGCCACAGCCGTGAACATGTTCACCCTGACCGACTACGCCGGACAGGCCCGCACGATGCTGCCGAGGAGTGTCTGGGACTTCATCGAGGGCGGCGCCGGCGAGGAACGCACCCTCGCCGCCAACCGGGCGGCCTTCGACCGGGTACGGCTGTTCCCGCGGGCGCTGTCCGGCACGGACCGGCCCTCCCTCGCGACCACGGTCCTGGGCCGTACCTGGCGGACCCCTCTCGCCGTCGCCCCCATGGCCTACCACCGGCTGGCCCACCCGGCTGGCGAGGTCGCGACCGCGCGGGCCGCCGGGGCCGCCGGAGTGCCCCTGGTGGTGAGCACGTTCGCGAGCCGCACCTTCGAGGACATCAAGGCAGCGGCCCGCGGCCCGCTGTGGCTCCAGGTGTACTGCTTCCGGGACCGCTCCCTGACGCGGGACCTCGTCGCACGCGCCGAGAGCGCCGGCTTCGAGGCCCTGGTCCTGACCGTCGACGCCCCCATCCTGGGCAGCCGGCACCGGGACCTGCGCAACCGTTTCCGGCTCCCCAAGGACATCGGGCCCGTCAACCTTCCCGACGGCGAGTTCTCCTCGCCCAGCGACCATGCGCGCGCCGAGTTCGCCCCCGCTCTCGACTGGTCGGTCGTCGAGTGGCTGCTCGGCGTCAGCTCACTGCCGGTGCTGGTCAAGGGGGTTCTTACCGCGTCCGACGCACGGCTGGCGCTGTCCGCGGGAGCGGCCGGCATCGTGGTGTCCAACCACGGCGGACGGCAGCTGGACGGCGCGCCGGCCACCCTGGACGTACTGCCCGAGATCGCGGCGGCGGTCGCGGGTGCCTGCCCGGTGCTGCTGGACAGCGGCGTGCGCAGCGGGTCCGACATCCTGGCGGCTCTGGCGTCCGGTGCCGACGGGGTGCTGGTGGGACGGCCCGTCCTGCACGGCCTGGCCGTGGCGCGCGAGGTCGGCGCGCAGCATGTGCTGGACATCCTGGCGAGTGAGCTGGCGGACGCGATGATCCTCACCGGCACGTCCTCGACCGGCGACGTGGCTGCGGCCCTGCTCGGCCCACGGGCCCCTGCCACGCCACCGCACGTGTCCGACGTCGGTACCTCGCGCGCCGGCTCCGGTCCGCTCCCGCACTCCGCTGACGACCTGCGGAAGGCGGATCTGCACGGCAGTCTGCGGGACCCGCTGCTAGAAACGATGACCTTCCTCAATGAGATCACCGACCGCTATCCCGCGGCGGTCTCGTTCGCTCCGGGCCGTCCCTGCGACGGCTTCTTCGACACTGAGGACGTCTTCAAGAATCTGCGCCGCTACCTCGACCACCTGGAGGCCGGCGGTGCCTCGCCCGACCAGGTGCGCTCCGCTCTCTTCCAGTACGGTCCCACGGCCGGCCAGATCCGCGAGGTGATCGCCGACTGGCTGCGCGAACACGAGGACATCGATGTCCCGGCGGAGTCCGTGGTCGTGACCGTCGGCTGCCAGGAGGCGATACTCCTGGCGATCCGCGCCCTCATCTCGGGCCCCCAGGATGTCCTGCTCGTCTCCAGCCCCTGCTACGTCGGCGCCAACGGCGCGGCACGGCTACTCGACGCCGAGGTGACCGCGGTCCCCGAGGGACCTGAGGGACTGAGCTGCGCCGACCTGAGGGCGGTCGTCCGACGGGAGCGGGCGCGTGGGCGCCGGCCCCGCGCCTTCTACCTGGTCCCCGACCACGCCAACCCGTCCGGTGCGACGCTGCCCCTCGCCACGCGACGGGAACTGCTCGAACTGGCGGCTCGCGAGGACATCCTGCTCCTTGAAGACAGCCCCTACCGGCTGGTGAGCCCTGGCGAGCGGCTGCCGACCCTCAAGTCCCTCGACCGCGACCGGCGGGTCGTACACCTGGGCTCGCTGGCCAAGACCCTCTTCCCGGGAGCCCGAGTCGGCTTCGCCGTCGCGGACCAGACTGTCGTGGACGAGACGACGGGTGCGCGCGTGCTGCTGGCGGACGAACTCGCCAAGCTCAAGAGCATGGTGACGGTGAACACGTCACCGGTGACGCAGGCCGTCGTCGCGGGCATGCTGCTCTCCGACGGCGGCCGTGCCGCGGAGCAGCACGGCGTGAAGGCGGCGGCCCATTACGGCGACGCGATGCGGACCGTACTGGAGCAGCTCGAAGCGGCCTTCCCCGTGCCGGAGCGATCCGCGCTCGGCGTCAGCTGGAACAGGCCCTCGGGCGGGTTCTTTCTGACCGTGACGGTGCCCTTCGTGGCCGACGAAGCGGCATTGGCCCGCTCCGCGGAGCAGTTCGGAGTCATCTGGACACCCATGTCCTATTTCTATCCGGACGGCGGCGGGGAGAAGTCGCTGCGGCTTTCGGTGAGTTACCTCTCGCTCCCGGAAATCGTCGAAGGGATCGCCCGTCTCGCGCGATTCATCACGTCGTCTCGCGCCGTTCCGGCACCTTCGAAAACCTGAGGGCAACTGCATGGAATACGACATCAGCTCACTTGTGGAAGGCGCGACCTACAGAGCCGGCAACCCTTTTGAGGTCTGGCAGTGGATGCGCGAGAACGCCCCCGTCGTCCACTACGACGCCGGTGAGTTCGGCACGATCTGGTCTCTGACGCGGTTCGCCGACGTCAAGGCGGTTCTTCGCGACGCGGATACGTTCACCTCGTCTTCCGGGATCCTGCTCCGGCCCGTGGCGCAGGGAGGCGATCCGGGCGGCGACAAGACCCTCGCGCTGTCCGACGCCGCGCGCCACGCCACCCTGCGTTCCGCGGTCGCCGGCTGGTTCGCGCCCCGCAATCTCCGGTTGCTGACGGAGTCGATGGAGGCCGCCGCACGCGGCATCGTGTCCGACGCCGTGTCGAAGTCCCGTGTCGACTTCGTCACCGAGGTCGCGGCGAGGCTTCCGCTAGAAGTGGTGTGGACTTTCTTCGATATTCCCGCGAACGACCGGGCCGCGGTCACCGGTTGGTCGATGGCCGCTTTCTGTGCGACGACCGCGGTAGAGCGCAGTATGGCGCACCTGGAGATCCTCGAATACTTCAGTTCCCTCGCGAAGAAGCGTCGCGAACAACCGGGCGATGACCTGGTGAGCGTTCTGGCCGGAATCGAGTTCGAGGGCCGGCTCCTCCCGATGGAAGAGGTGGTTCTGAACTGCGACAACCTCTTGGTGGGCGGCACCGAGAACGTCCGGCTCGCGCTGGCCGGCGGCATTCACTCGCTGATCGGCCACCCGGACCAGTGGGCTCTGCTCCGGGACGATTTCACCCAGGTGATTCCCACAGCCGTGGACGAGATCCTGAGGTGGACGGCAAGCGCCACGCACCTGGTGCGGACCGCGCGCCAGGACACGGTGATCGGCGGGCAGCGGATCCGCCGCGGTGACCGTGTGGTGCTGTGGCTGCCCTCGGCCAACCGGGACGCGGACGAGTTCACCGACCCGGACCGGTTCGACCTGACCAGGACGCCGAACCGCCATGTCTCGCTCGGCAGCGGGCCCCACCACTGCGTCGGAGTTCAGCTCGCCAAGTTAGAGATCCGGGCCGTGCTCCAGGAGCTGACCCGCCAGGTGTACCGGATCGTCCCGTACGAACAGGCTGAACGCCTGGAATCCATAGTCGTCAATGGATTCCGTACGCTGCCTGTCCAGTTGGAGCCGCGCGCGTCGGTCCGTGTCCTGGAGTGAGCGTCCTTGCGGAGTCAAAGGGCAGGACGGCGAGAGGAGATGTCCGCGGTGAAGGATGCACTCGGCCACGGTTCGCTGCGGGGATGCGGCGTGCCACGAGGCGAGCTGATGCCCCGGCGCGCCTCGGTACTCCAGCGAGGGCTGTGGCGGAACGCGGACTTCCGCAACCTCTGGTTCGGTCTGACGGCCTCACTCTTCGGAGCCAAGATCACCGCGATTGCCGTTCCCCTCATCGCAAGCCGCACGCTGCACGCCACACCGCTGGAGATGGGCTCGCTCGTGGCGATGGAGTACCTGCCCTACCTGGTCATCAGCCTGGCCGCCGGCGTCTGGCTCGACCGCCGGCCCAAGCTGCCCCTGCTGATCCTGAGCGACATCGCCCGCGCCGGTCTGCTCATGACCATTCCGGTGGCCTGGTTCCTCGACGTCCTGTCGGTCCCCCTGCTCCTCACCGTGGCGCTCCTCATCGGGTTCTGCACCGTCGTCTCGGACATCGGCAGCACTGCATACCTGCCCTCGCTCGTCGGCCGCGACCAGCTGATCGAGGGCAACAGCAAGCTGGAGCTGAGCAGTTCCGCCTCCAACATCGGCGGCAACGCACTAGGCGGAGTGGTGCTCCAACTCGTCTCAGCACCGCTGACGCTGCTGTTTAACTCGGCGGCGTACCTGCTGTCCGCCGCATTCACCTTCCGCATCCGGCACCAGGAGCCGCAGCGGCAGGTTCACGACCAGCGGCCGGGCATGCTCCAGGAGATACGAGAGGGCGTCCATGCGGCCTTCGGCCACCCCACCATCCGCAGGATCGTCCTGGCCACCATGATCTTCAACTTCTTCACCTTCGTCATCGAGCCGGTCCTTCTGCTCTTCCTCACCCGGACCCTGGACCTGCCGGCCTTCTCCATCGGCCTCGTCTTCTCCGCGTCCGGCGCCGGGGCACTCACCGGAGCGCTCATCGCCGGGCGGGTCAGCCGCCGCCTCGGCCTGGGCCGCGCGCTCGTCGGCTCACTGCTCCTGGCAGGTCTGGCCGCGCTGCTGATCCCCGCCACGGTCCTCGTGCCCTCCTGGTCCGCCCACTTCATGATAGTCACCGTGTATTTCGTCAACTCGGTGATAGTGATCGTCTACAATGTCAACCAGCGCAGTCTGCGCTCCGCCCTGACTCCCGACCGGCTGCAAGGCCGGATGAACGCCTCGATCCGCATGGTGGTCATGGGCGTGGCACCCGCCGGAGCCTTCCTCGGCGGCGCACTCGGCACCTGGCTCGGCACCCTGCCGGTCCTCGTCCTCGGCACCGCCGGGATCATCCTCGCCAGCTGTTCCCTGCTCCTCTCCCACGTCCGGACGGTCGCAGCGCTCCCGGTCCTGCAGGAGTTCTTCTGACTCCCCGCTAAGGCTGCAAACTGATCCCCTCAAAGGCTTCGTCCGCCGTGCCATGCCCCTCCTTCCGAAGCCGCGGAGGGCTCTGCGGCCGCTGGAGGCGTGCAGAGACGATCTCGGCGACGGCCGCTACCTGGTCGCTGAGATAGAAGTGACCGCCGGGGAACTCCATCAGCTCGAACTCCCCCCTGGTATGGCTCCGCCAGGCCGCCAGGCCGTCCCGCGTCAGATCGGCGTCGCGGTCGCCGTAGAAGGCGAACACGGGACACGAGAGGGCGGGACCGTGACGGTGGACGTAGGTCTCGATCGCTTTGAAGTCGCTACGGATGGCCGGGAGGAACAGCTGCAGCAGGTCGTCGTCATCGAGGAGCCGGGAGTCCGTGCCATTCAACCTCTCCATTTCCGCGGGCAGTTCACTGTCGCTCATGAGGTGTACCCGCCCGGCACGAGGTCGCGAGGGAGCACGGCGTGCGGAGACGAAGAGGGCTGCGGGCACCGTGTCGCTGGCTTCCAGACAACTGGCGACCTCGAAGGCGAGTGCGGCACCCATGCTGTGCCCGAACAAGGCCAGCTGGTCCTCCCGCCATGGAGCCAGCGCGTCAACGATGTGGGCGGCCAGGGTGCCCAGGCTGTCGACCGTGTTCTCGTTGAGGCGCTCCCCACGCCCCGGGTACTGCACCGCGCAGACCTCCACGGCGGGAGACAGCGCCGCCGACAGCGGAAAGTAGAAACTGGCTGATCCGCCCGCGTGGGGCAGGCAGAGCAGAC
>NZ_JBEXPK010000124.1:0-14833 GCF_040612015.1 Streptomyces sp. NPDC006476
CTGGCGTGCCCGGCCCAGGAGACGGCGACCGTGCGGGCGTCGACGCGGGGCAGCGGGGCGGGTTCGAAGGGGAGCCGGGGGATGTCGGCGAGGCCGAGCATCTGGCGGTCCCGGTCGCCGAACCCCGGGGCCCACCGGCCGGCGCCGATGGGACGACGCGCACGTACCGTCCAGGGAAGGACCAGGCCACGGGAGAGGTCCTGTCGGTGCCGCGAGATCGAGGCCGAGGTGCATGAGGTGGTCGAAGGCGACGGCGTCGGCGAGGGCACTCATGGGATACATGCCCAGCTCGGCGCCGGCAGCGGGGTGTCCGCTGCCGGCGGCTCCTGGAGCGCGGCGAGGACGGGCAGCGCCGCCGACGCCTGTTTCTCGTAGTAGGCGAGTGCCTCCTCCTGGCTCCAGTGACAGTGACGGCGCTCCGCGACGGCCAGGTCGTTCAGTTGCTCGGCCTTGCCGGAGGGGTTGTCCGGCAGGACCAGGCCCGGGTCGGCGATCGTCTGGAAGAAGTGACCCAAGTGGGTGACGACATCCTGAACGCTCCATCCCTTGCAGGCACTGGTGCCACCCACTCCTGCGGTGTGAGCCGGCTCAGCACCGCCAGGGCGTCCTCAACGAGTGCGCGGCCGCCTCTACGCCTGTGTATGACATGACGCTCTCCTCACATCCCGAGCCGCTCGCGTATCTCCGCTGCCGCGCCGCTGATCGCCTGGTCGATGCCGAACTGCATTTCGCCGGCCAGCAAAACGGAGCCCACCATGTCGTCGGTGACACCGCGAGGGCCCGTCTGGGCTGCCACCGTCCTGCGGTGGGTGAACTCATCGAAGCCGGCCTTGCCGCCGTACGCCCCGCTCCCGGAGTTGCCGACCCCGCCGAAGGGAGCGTCGATCAGGTAGTGCAGGAGACCGTCGTTGCGGGTGACACCGCCGGAGGTTGTGTTGTCGAGGAAGCGATTGAAGCCGTCGGCGTGCTCGCCGTACCAGTAGGCGGCCAGGGGCGCCGGGTGGTCGGCGATGTGGCCGAGGGGCTCGGCGATGTCGTCGTAGGGGTGGATCGACAGCACCGGTCCGAAGACCTCCTCGCTCATGATCCGCGCATCGGCCGGAACGTCGAGCAGCAGTGTCGGTGGGATGAGCAGGGCGTCGCGGGACGGTTCCTCGGCCACGGCCGTGATCTTCCGGGCGCCCTTCGCCGCCGCGTCCTCGATCAGCCCCAGAACCCGGTCGAAGTTGCGCTCGTTGGCCATGGAAACAGCCGCCGGGTTGTCCACGTAGGTCGGGAAGAGGCCGGCCAGCTCGGCCTGGAGCGAAGCGGTGAACTCCTCGAGGTGCTGCCGAGGTACGAAGACGTAGTCCGGGCAGAGACAGACCTGGCCGCCGTTGAGCATCCGGGTGCTCGCGATGCGGTGCGCGGCCATGTCGAGGTCGGCGTCGGGGGCGACGACGACGGGGTTCTTGCCCCCCAGTTCCAGGGTGACGGGCACGAGGTTCGCCCCGGCGGCCGCGGCCACCAGTCGGCCCACGGCTGGCGAGCCGGTGAATATGATCTTGTCGAGAGGCAGGTCGGAGAACTCCTGGGCCGTCCTGATGTCGCCGCACACGACGGCGACCTCGTCCTCGCCGAGGTATTTGGCCACAGCCCGAGCGAAGACCTCGCCGGTGCGCACATGGACGTCCGTGAACTTCATGATCACGCGGTTCCCCGCGGCCAGGGCGTCCAGCGCCGGGTGGACCGCCAGGGTGATGGGGAAGTTCCAGGCGGTGACGACACCCACGGCACCGAGAGGCTTGTGCTGGATGAAGGCGGGGACGGGGCCGTCGAGCGGGAGCGGCTTCATCCACTCTTCCAGCCCCTGACGCAGCGTCCGTGCCTCCTCGAGGAGTCCGAGGATCTCAGTGGCCTTCGTCAGAGTGCCGGGGCGCCGACCGTAGTCCTCGGCGAGCGCCGCAGCGATGTCGTCGGCGGCGTCGAGCACGGCGAGGATCAGCCGGTCGATCCGATGGCGTCTGACTTCGGCGGTCGGGTCACCCTCAGCGCGGAAGGCCGCCCGCTGTACGGCGACGAGCCGGTCCAGCTCCTGACGGCTTACGTGCTGGGGCGTAGGGGTTGTTGTTCGGACGACCGTGCTCATGCTCGAACTCCTTCGTTCGCTTCCGGTTTGATTCCCGGCCGGGAATCAACGCAGGGTGGTGTGCTCGTCCAGCAGCGCACGGACGTGCCCGTACGACAGCTGAGTGACCTCGGACGCGGGGAAATGGGTGCGCGTGTCAGGTCGGAACGCCCGAGGCGCGCTTGATCAGCGCGTCGAACGTCCGGTCGGAGAGGATCTTGCTGAGGAAGACCAGGGGCTTGGCGCCGAAGCCGGCCCGGTAGCGGGTCTTCGGGCGGCGGGCGGTGGCGGCCTTGGTGACGGTCCTGGCGATGACCCGAGGGGGCGAGGTCATGCGGGCGCCGGGCTGGGAGCTGTTCTCCAGGGACTTCGCCATCGCTTCGGCCTGCTTTGCGTAGGGGCCGTGGCCTGAGGTTCGGCGGAGCTTGTCAGCGGCGATGGTTCCCCAGTCGGTCTGGATGGAGCCGGGCTCGACGACGCTCACGTGGATACCGAACGGCTGGGTTTCCATACGCAGGGCGTCGCTGAGGGCCTCGACGGCGTACTTGCTGGCGTGGTACCAGGCGCCCAGGGGGGTGGTGAACTTGCCGCCCATCGAGCCGATGTTGACGATGGTGCCGCGGCGTCGGGCGCGCATGTGCGGCACGACGAGCTGGGTGAGGCGGGCGAGGCCGAAGACGTTGACCTCGATCTGGGCGCGGGCCTCGTCCAGGGGGACGTCTTCGAGGGCGCCGTAGGAGCCGTATCCGGCGTTGTTGACCAGGACGTCGATGTGGCCTTCGGCGTCGATGATGTGCTTGACCGCCGCCGTGAGTGAGGCATCGTCCGTGACGTCCAGGGGCAGCACGTGGACGCCGCAGTCGGCCAGGGCGGCCATGCGGTCTATTCGGCGGGCAGCGCCGTAGACGGAGTAGCCGGCCTCCTGCAGCTGGCGGGCGACGGCTTCGCCGATGCCGGACGAAGCACCGGTGACCAGGGCAACTTTGCGGGACATGATCGAACCTTGTTGAGCGTAGGGCACGGCGGTGAGCGGGGCTCACCACAGCCGCGCTGCGGGGCACAGACCGCAATTACAGACCATCGGTCTCTTGCAATTCCAACGTAAGAGACCGCAGGTCTGATGTCAAGAGACCGGTGGTGCGTAAAATGGCGGCATGACCTTCAAGCGCGCACGCAGCCAGGAGCAGCGAGAGATCCGGCGCCAGGCAATCCTGGATACCGCGGCCGCGATGCTGGACGAGATGCCGGTCTCGGCCGTGAGCCTTAATGAACTGAGCCGCCGCGTCGGCCTGGCCAAGTCCAATGTGCTGCGGTACTTCGAGTCCCGCGAGGCGGTCCTGCTCGACCTCCTGGACCTCGCGGCCCGCACATGGCTCGCCGAAGTCACCGATCACATGCCCGCCCGCATCGATGCCGGAGCCGGCCCGCGCGAGCGCTCCGAGAGACTCGCCGACGCCTTGGCCGCTTCCCTCGCAGATCACCGGGTGCTGTGCGACTTGCTCAGCGCCCAAGCCGCAGTGCTGGAGCACAACGTCTCCACCGAGGTTGCCCTGCGCTACAAGCACGCCGCCCTCGACAGCCTCACCGGCTTCTCCGATCTGATCCGCCGTCTACTCCCCGAGCTCGACCAGGACGCCGCCGCGCTTGCCGCGAACACCGCCATCGTGCTCATCGGCGCCCTGTGGACTCACGCCCACCCCGCCCCCGCCGTTCAGGCCGCCTACGACGCCGACCCCGCCCTGGGCGTCCTGCGTCTGGACTTCACCGAGGCCCTCGGACGGTCACTCGCCATCCTCCTCACCGGCCTGCTCGCACGCGCCGGGCACTGACCCAACGGCGGTCCCCTGCGGGCATCGCGCGGCATCGGTTCATCCACCGAAGCAGCGCGATTTCGGCCGTGCCCAACGCCCAGAGCGCCGATCGAGCCGAACGCCTCATGTAGCGATGTTCCTCAAGCCCGGGGCCAGCCGCTCAGGCTTGGGTGGGCTCTAGCCCGAATCGGTGGGGGTGGGCTGCTCTGACGTACTTCAATGCGGTCGTGTCGGAGATTCCAAAGACCCGCATCAAGTGCACGGGGTCGGCAGTTTCGTGTGCATGTCACCGCTTGAGATCGAAACGGCGCGCAACGCCCTGCTGGTGCTGGTAACCGGCCTGCTGCGGTCGGCCCAGCCGCCCCTCGGCACGACCAGTGGGCTCTCCCCCCGCCCTGCCGGCGGTTTCGAGCACGCGTGACGCGCGTGCGGTCGACTCTGGTCGGCGGATCGGGCCGCGAATCGGTCACCGTCCGTCAGGAAGGGCACATGACGCCGACTCCTCGCCCCGGGAACACAGCTCAGGTGCGGTGTCGGACGTCGAAGTGCGCGGAGTGCGCCGTCAGCTTGCCGAGCAATTCGATGAGGGTTCGCTGCTCGTCCTCACTGAGGGCGCCCGCCCACTCCTGTTCACGGGCATTGTGCGCCTGGAAAGCCGTCGTGATCGCATGCCGACCGGCTTCGGTGAGGCCGAGCTGGAGCGCGCGCCCGTCGTAGGAGGCACGCTCCTTGCTCACCAGGCCGTCCCGTTCCAGCGTGTTCACCAGCGCCGACACCGCGGCCCGGCTCATGCCGGACAGTTCCGCGACCTTCTTCGCCTCGACCGGGCCGGACAGCCAGATGGCGAACAGCACTCGGAAGCCGGGCCACGACCAGCCGCGAGGTCGGTGCACGGCGGATTCGAGGTCGTACACGAGCATGTTGGCCGCGCGGTGGAGGGTGAGCACGAGCCGCATGGCAAGCGGGTCGATGCCGGGGAGTTCCCGAGAGGCCCGGTCGACGGCGTGGTCGATGAACGACCAGAAGTGCAGGTGGTCGGCATCCAGCGGTTCCGGTTCCTGGGTCACAGTCGGAGTCTAGGTGGGGCCGCGTCAAGGACCTCACCCAGGAGGCAGGCGCCCGTCGGCGCGGCTGCCGGGTTTCCGAACGATTAAAAACCTTCGCCCGAGGGCTTCCCCCGCGATACCGAGAGGCGTACGGTCCCCAATTAATCAAAGCGTTGATTACATGCTCTGAGCAGTAGTCGTCCCGTTTTGTTCCCTGAGCCTGTCAGGGGACAGGTCTCTTCCTAGCCGTTCGTCCCCATGCGCGGCCGGGCAGCCCTGGCCGTTCCTTCCCCATCGACGGGGGACGGTGCGGTGGGCAATCGATCCCAAGGAACCTCTTATGCCCGAAGCACTCGCTCCCCCCAGCCCCGGCGCGTTGCGTGCCTGCATGTCCCGATTCGCCACCGGCGTCACGGTGGTGTCGTACGCGACCGACAACGGTCCGCGGGGCGCAACCATGAACTCCTTCACGTCCGTGTCCACCGAACCGCCGCTCGTCCTGGTCAGCGTCGCCCGCCGGGCCCGCTGCCACGACCAGCTGGCCGACGGGCCCTTCTGCGTGAACATCCTCGGCGCCGAGCAGGAGCAGCTGGCCCGTCTGTTCGCCGGGGCCCAGACCACCGCGGAGCCCCGCTGGGCGCAGGGCGCGAGGGTCCCCCGGCTGGTCGATCCGCTCGCCTGGGTGGAGTGCGAGCCCTGGCGCTCATACGACGGCGGCGACCACACCCTGGTCCTCGGCCGCGTCACCGACCTCGGTCACCGCGACGGCGACGCCCTGACCTACGCCTGGAGCCGTTTCGGAGCCACGACCGAGTCCACCGACGGCATCGAGCACCTCTTCTGAAGCCGTTCCGCCCGTCCCGTCCCCCTCTTCAAGCCCCACTTCCCAGGAGAACGACCATGGCCGCACGCACCGGCAAGGAATTCCTCGAGCGCCTCTCCCAGTCCCGCCCCACCGTGCACATCCAGGGGGAGACGCTCACCGGAGGAATCCAGGAACACCCCGCCTTCCGCAACGTGGTGCAGACCTACGCCGAGCTGTACGACCTCCAGCACAGCGACGAACACAAGGATGTCCTCACATACGTCTCCCCTACCTCCGGTGAGCCGGTCGGCACGTCCTTCCTCACTCCGCGCACCTCGGACGACCTCGTCAAGCGGCGCAAGGCGTTCAAGGTGTGGGCCGACCACAGCAACGGCATGCTCGGCCGCACCGGCGACTACATGAACAGCTCCTTGATGGCGCTCGCCTCGGCCGCCGACTGGTTCGCCCAGGCCAACCCCGCCTTCGGCGAGAACATCCGCCGCTACTACGAGAAGGCCCGCGAGGAGGACCTGCTGTGCACGCACACACTGATCCCGCCGCAGGTCAACCGTGCCGTGGCCGGTACCCAGCAGGCGGGCGGCAAGCTCGCGGCACGCATCGTGAAAGAAGACGACAACGGCGTGGTGATCCGCGGGGCGCGCATGCTCGCCACCATCGCCCCCTTCGCCGACGAGATGCTCGTCTTCCCGTCGACGGTGCTTCGTGGCACACCGGAGGACAAGCCGTACTCGTATGCCTTCGCCATCCCCAACGACACTTCCGGCCTGCGCTACATCGCCCGCGAACCGCTCGACTACGACCGCCCTCGCCACGACCACCCGCTCGCGTCGCGCTTTGAGGAGTCGGACTGTGTCGTCGTCTTCGACGACGTGCACGTGCCCTTCGAGCGCTGCTTCGCCCTGGGCGACGCCGAACTCTGCAACGGCTTCTACTCCCAGACGTCCTCCGTGGTGCACATGACCCACCAGGTCGTCACCCGCACGACCGCCAAGACCGAGTACGTCCTCGGCCTGGTGACGTTGCTGACCGAGGCCATCGGCATCGAGCAGTTCCAGCACGTCCAGGAGGACATCGCCGAGATCATCACCACGCTGGAGACGCTGCGCGCCTTCCTGCGTGCGGCGGAGGCGGACGCCGAGGTCAACGAGTACGGGGTGCTGACCCCGGCCTGGGCCCCGCTCAACGCCGCCCGTAACCTCTACCCCAAGCTCTACCAGCGCTTCCCGCAGATCCTGCGCAAGCTCGGCGCCTCCGGCCTGATGGCCACCCCGACCGAGCTCGACATCACCGGCCCGGCGGCCGCCGACATTGAGGCGTACCTCCAGTCGGCCACCCTCACCGGCCCCGAGCGCGTGAAGCTGTTCCGTCTGGTCTGGGACACCTGTATCTCCGCCTTCTCCAGCCGCCAGGCGCTGTACGAGTACTACTTCTTCGGCGACCCCGTCCGGATGGCCGGCGCGTACGTGAAGTCGTACGACCGCGAGCCGCACAAGGCGAAGGTCCAGGCGTTCCTGGAGCGCTCCTGATGACGCACCCGCTGGGGAACCCCCCGTCCAAGATCATCGCTGTTCATCTCAACTACCCCAGCCGGGCGAAGGAGCGCGGCCGCATCCCAACCCAGCCCTCCTATTTCCTCAAGCCCCCCTCGTCGCTGGCCGGCACCAAGGAGGCCATCGTCCGCCCGCAGGGCTGTGAACTTCTCGGGTTCGAGGGTGAGATCGCCCTGGTCATCGGCAGCCGGGCCCAGCGGGTGCGGCCCGAGGACGGCTGGTCCCATGTGCGGTGGGTGACCGCCGCGAACGACGCCGGGGTCTACGACCTGCGGTATGCCGACCGCGGCTCCAACCTCCGTTCCAAGGGTGCGGACGGCTTCACCCCGATGGGTCCGCGCCTGCTGGACGCCCGTCGGCTCGACCCGGCAGCGCTCCAGGTGCGTACCTGGGTCAACGGCGAGCTCGTGCAGGACGACACTACCGACACGCTCCTCTTCCCCTTCGGACAGCTCGTCGCCGACCTGTCGAGACTGGTCACGCTGGAGCCCGGGGACGTGATTCTTACGGGCACTCCGGCCGGCGCGTCCGTCGTCTCTCCCGGCGACACGGTGGAGGTCGAGGTCACCGGCAGCGGGCAGTCCAGCGGGCGGCTGCGCAATCCCATCGCCGCCGGGCCCGCCCTGGAGACGTACGGAGCGATGCCGAGGACGGACACGGCCGAACGCGAGGCCGCCTACGGACCCGCGTTCGCCCCCGAGCCACTCCTCGGCAAACGCATCGAGGAAGGACTGCGTTCGGTCGCGGTCGCGACGCTTAGCGCGCAGTTGCGGGCGCGTGGGCTGCCGCACATGTCCATCGACGGGGTACGTCCCACCCAGCCGGACATGAAGATGGTCGGCGTAGCCCACACGCTGCGTTACCTGCCGCTGCGCGAGGACCTGTTCAAGCGGTACGGAAACGGCATGAACGCCCAGAAGCGGGCCATCGAGCAGTTGCGACCGGGCCATGTGCTGGTCATGGACGCCCGCCGGGACACCTCCGCCGGCACCCTTGGCGACATCCTCGCGCTCCGTGCCCAGCAGCGCGGCGCGGCCGGGGTGGTCACCGACGGAGGCTTGCGCGACAGCACCGCCGTCACCGAACTGGCACTGCCCGTCTACCACGGCGGAGCGCACCCCTCCGTCCTCGGCCGCCGCCATGTGCCATGGGACACGGGGGTGCCGATCGCCTGCGGTGGAGCCCTCGTGCAACCCGGTGACCTGCTGGTCGCAGACGCGGACGGCGTGGTCGTCGTACCGCCCGAACTGGCCGAGGACCTGATCAGCGACTGCCGGGAGCAGGAACAGCGGGAGCGCTTCATCACCGAGCAGGTGCGGGCCGGGCACGACATCGACGGCCTCTACCCCCTCGGTCCCGACTGGCACGAGCTGTACGAGCGGTGGCGCAAGCAGCAGAGCACCCAAGGAGAACCCAGATGAAGTTCCGCAGTGACCCGTCCGCCATCCGCGGATCCATCGCCCCCACCGTCACTCCCTTCACCGCGGACGGCGCGGTCGACCACGACAGCCTGCGCTCGCTGATCCGCTTCCAGCTGGAGTCCGGTTCGCACGGCATCTCGCTGGGCGGTTCCACCGGCGAGCCCAGCGCGCAGAGCGTCACCGAGCGGATAGCCGGCATGCGGACCGCGGTCGAGGAGATCGGCGACCGTGTCCCGTTCCTGCCCGGGACCGGATCCCACAAGCTCGACGAGACCATCGAACTCACCGCCGCCGCAGCGGAGTTGGGCGCCGACGCCGCGCTCGTCATCACGCCCTACTATGCGCGCCCCACGCAGGAGGCGCTGTACCAGTGGTACGCGACCGTCGCACGAGAGTTCCCGGACCTGCCGATCGTCGCCTACAACGTGCCCTCGCGCACCGCTGTCGACATCGCGCCCGAGACAGTGAAGCGGCTGTTCACCGACTTCGAGAACTTCGTCGGCGTGAAGGAGACGACGAAGGACTTCGAGCACTTCTCGCGTGTCCTGCACGCCTGCGGGCGCTCGCTGCTGGTGTGGTCCGGAATCGAGCTGCTCTGCCTGCCGCTGCTCGCGCTCGGCGGCGCGGGGTTCGTTTCAGCCGTCGCCAATCTGGCGCCGGGCGCGGTGGCGCGGATGTACGAGCTGTGGGAGGCGGGTGATTTCGACGCAGCCCGCGATCTGCACTACCGCCTCCACCCGCTGGTCGACCTCTTGTTCGTCGAGACGAACCCGGCGCCGGCGAAGTGGGTGCTGCACCAGCAGGGACGTATCGCGTCATCCCATGTCCGCCCGCCGCTCACGTCCCCCACCGACGTGGGCCTGGCGAAGATCCGCACACTGCTCCGCGAGGGCGGAGACCTCACCCAGCAGATCGGAGCCGCGCAGTGAGCGCCACCCCTGAGCACCTTCCCTCCGTGATCCCGCACTGGATCGGCGGCGACCTCGTCCACGCCGCGGACGGACGCACCTTCGACGTCGCCGACCCGGTCTCCAACAGCGCCTACACACAGGCCGCACGCGGCTCCGCGGCCGACGTGGACCGGGCGGTCACGGCTGCCCGGGCCGCGTTCCCGGAGTGGGCCGGGTCGTCCAACCGGGCGCGCGCGGGTGTCCTGTACCGGATCGCCGACGCCGTCGAGGCCCGTCATGACCGGCTCGCGGCCTTCGAGTCGTACGACTCCGGGCTGCCGATCACGCAGGCCCGCGGCCAGGCGCGGCGCGCCGCCGAGAACTTCCGCTACTTCGCGGATGTCATCGTGGCCCTGGGCGAGGAGGCGTTCCGGCAGGGCGACGACCAGTTCAGCTATGTGGTGCGCACACCTGTGGGGGTCGCCGGGCTGATCACGCCTTGGAACACCCCGTTCATGCTCGAGAGCTGGAAGCTCGCCCCGGCTCTGGCCGCCGGCTGCACGCTGGTGCTGAAGCCGGCCGAGTGGACCCCGCTGTCGGCGAGCCTGTGGCCGGAGATCTTCGAGGAGGCGGGGGTCCCGGCCGGCGTGGTGAACATCGTGCACGGCATCGGCGAGGAGGCCGGCCAGGCCCTCGTCGACCACCCGGACGTGCCGCTGATCTCCTTCACCGGCTCAACCGACACCGGCCGCCACATCGTCCGTTCCTCCGCCCAGCACCTGAAGACGGTGTCGATGGAGCTGGGCGGCAAGTCCCCGGTCGTCGTCTTCGCGGACGCCGACCTCGAAGCCGCCCTCGACTCCGTCGTCTTCGGTGTCTTCTCCCTCAACGGCGAGCGCTGCACGGCGGGTTCACGCGTGCTCGTCGAGCGTCCGCTGTACGAGGAGTTCACGCGCCGCCTGGCCGAGCGGGCCGCCAGCGTACGCGTCGGGCCTCCTTCCGATCCGGCCACCGAGGTCGGCGCACTGGTGCACCCCGAGCACTACGAGCGTGTCCTGAACTACGTGGAGATCGGCAGGAAGGAAGGCCGTCTCGTCGCCGGAGGCAGCCGCCCCGACCACCTCGCCGACGGCAACTACCTCCAGCCCACCGTCTTCGCCGACGTCGAACGCCATGCCCGTATCTTCCAGGAGGAGATCTTCGGCCCTGTCGTGGCCGTGGCACCCTTCGACGACGAGACCGAGGGCGTGGAACTCGCGAACGCCACTCAGTTCGGCCTGGCCGCCTACGTCTGGACCTCGGACATCAAGCGCGGCCACCGCATCGCGCACGCGGTCGAGTCCGGGATGGTCTGGATCAACTCCCACAACGTACGAGACCTGCGCACCCCGTTCGGCGGGGTCAAGGCCTCCGGCGTCGGCCGCGAGGGCGGCGCCCATTCCATCGACTTCTACACCGAATCGAAGATCGTCCACGTCGCCCTCACCGAGGTGCACACTCCACGCTTCGGAGCCACATCATGACCACCTCGACCGCCCCCGACGTCATCCGGTCCGCCTACGCCCAGCTCGCCGTCACCGATCTCGGCGCCGCCCGCTGGTTCTGGGTCGACATGCTCGGCTTCTACGTCCAGTACGAGGACACCGAGTCGCTGTACCTGCGCGGCACGGACGAACTCACCCACCACTCGCTGGTGCTGCGCAAGGGTGAGATCGCGGCCCTCGACCACATCTCGTACCGGGTCCGCACCCCGGAGGACGTCGACAAGGCGGAGAAGTTCTTCACCGAACTCGGCCGCCCGGTCAAACGGTTGAAGAAGGGGGAGGGCACACACGGTGTTGGCGACGCGGTCCGCGTCATCGACCCGCTCGGCTTCCCCGTCGAGTTCTTCCACGAGATCGAGCGCGCCGAGCGCCTCATCCAGCGTTACGACATCCGTCACGGTGCCGAGATCGCCCGCCTGGACCACTTCAACATCTGTACCCCCGACATCCCGGCCGCCTACGCGCACTACAAGTCCCTCGGGTTCGGCTGCTCGGAGACCATCGAGGGCGACGAACACGAGTTGTACGCGGCCTGGATGTACCGCAAGCAGACCGTCCACGACGTCGCCTTCACGGGTGGCGCCGGACCGCGCCTGCACCACCTCGGGGTGGCCACCCACGAGTCCCACCAGGTCCTGCGCGCGGCGGACATCTTCGGCGCGCTGCGCAAGGAGCACCATATCGAGCGCGGCCCCGGCCGGCACGGCGTCTCCAACGCCTTCTACCTGTACCTGAGGGACCCCGACGGCCACCGCGTGGAGATCTACACCTCGGACTACTACACCGGTGACCCGGACCACGAGACGTACCGCTGGAACGTGCGCGACGACCGCCGCCGCGACTTCTGGGGCAACGCCGTCATCGAGTCCTGGTACAAGGAGGCCGCCCCGGTCCTCGACCTCGACGGGCACCCGCAGCCCGTGACTGACACCGTCCTCGACGAGTCCGCCGTCCAGGTCGGCGCGGACGGCCTCGGCTGACGCCACGGGCGAGGGAGAGGCCCGGAGGTACTTCGGACCCCCATCCGAGACCCCTCCCTCGCTCCTGAACACAAGCGGGATCTCCCCATACACCCCATTCATCGCCCTTTGTGAAAACCGGATGCGGCAGTTAGTATCCGGCGGCACGCCTGCCTGTCGGCTTGCCGAAGGGCCCGCAGAGGAGACCCATGCCCACGATGACGACTCCGTCGGACGAGACCTCCGCAGGACGTTTCGAGTTCTGGCGGGACATGGTCGGCCGGAGTTTCGTGCCGCTGGAAGCGCTGCCGCGCGAGGTTCCCGACTTCCACGCCTCCCTGCACACGGCCCAGCTCGGCGCGGTGCAGGTGTCTGTGGTGGCCGCGGATCCGCACAGCATCGCCCACACCCGTAGGCACATCGCCTCCGACCCGGCCGATTTCGTCAAGGTGAGTCTTCAGCTGGCCGGGCAGTGCCTGCTTACCCAGGCGGATCGTCAGGCACTGCTCAAGCCGGGCGAGCTGGCCATCTACGACACCCGGTATCCGTACACACTCGACTTCGACCAGCGATACCGCACACTCGTACTGATGTTCCCGCGGGTCATGCTCCGGCTGCCCGAACGCGACCTGAGCCGCATGATCGCGACCACCGTGTCGTGCAGCGACGGACTCGGGCCCGTGGTGCATCCGTTCCTCCGGGGACTGGCCGGGCAGGTACGGCAACTGGACGCCCTCGACGCGCACCGGCTCGCGGACAGCGTGGTCGACCTGGTCGGCGCCATGCTCGCGGAGCGGTGCGGTAATCACGTGGCGCAGCAGGACGACGGGCGGGAATTGCTGGCCCAGCGGATCCTCACGTACATGGAACAGCGGCTCTCCGACCCGGGCCTCGGCCCCGACCGGATCGCGGCCGCCCACCACATCTCGCGGCGCTTCCTCTACAAGCTGCTGGCCGAGCGGGGGTACACGGTCTCGGGCTGGCTTCGGGAACGTCGACTCGCCGAGTGCCTGCGCGACCTCGCCGACCCCACGCTCGCCCATATGTCCGTCGCCAAAGTCGGAGGCCGCTGGGGCTTTCCCGACCCTGCCCACTTCAGCCACGCCTTCAAGACCGCGTACGGCATGAGCCCGTCGGAGGCGCGCGACGCCGGACGGACGGCGCTGGGCGCATAGGGGACCTCTCAGCCCGGATACGCACAGCGGGCTTCTCTGCCCGGACACGCGGCTTCGCCGCCTGTCACCGTGGTACGCCCGAGCACGGCGGCTCTGCCGATCGTGCCCGCCACAGCAAGGGCCGGTGCACCATCGTGCAAGCCGGAGTGGGCCACCGAGGTGCACCCTCCGGTCGTGAGAGAGAGCCGCACACTACTCACGGGCCCGCTTCGCGGGCGGCAGTGAGCGGCTTCCGCAGGAACATCCACAGACACGGAACGGGCTGACGTCCCGGCCTCCCCCCAGGGCCGGAAGGCATCACCGCGCTGATCGACAGCCCGGTGCTGTCTCTTCTCCCCACGGCACCCTCCCTTCCTGTCTCTTCGGCTCCCCGCTCATCCGACGAATGAGGCATTCATGCTGAGAAAGCGATCCGCCGCGCCCACTCCGAACGGCGGCGCCGGCCCCGACGCCCGCCGCTACGAGAACAAGCTGCTCGTCATCCTGTTCCTGGGCTTCGGCCTCGTCTTCTTCGACCGGCAGGCACTTTTCTTCCTCGTCCCCTTCATCAGCAAGGACATCCCCCTCTCGAACACCGCCCTGGGCACGCTCTCCGGAGTCCTCGCCCTGACCTGGGCCCTGTCGGGAATGGTCTCCGGACGCCTGTCCGACCGGCTCGGCCGACGCAAGCCCGTGATCATCATCGCGGTGGTGCTCTTCTCCTGTCTCTCGGCGTCGAGCGGACTGGTCACCGGATTCGCCGCGCTGCTGGCAGCCAGGGCACTGATGGGTCTCGCGGAAGGTGCCGTCCTGCCGGCTTCGCAGTCCCTGATGGTCGAGGCGTCCCAGGAGCACCGGCGCGGTCTGAACATGGGTCTGCTGCAGGGATCCTCGGCCGGGCTGCTGGGCGGCATCCTCTGCCCACTCGCGGTGGTGTGGATCGCCACGCAGTACAACTGGAGACTCGCCTTCGTCATCACCATCGTCCCGGGGCTGCTGCTCGCCCTGTGGATCTGGCGGTCGGTGCGTGAGGAGCCGCCGGGCGGCCGTGCGATGACTGAGCCCGCGGTGGAGAGCGGGAATGTCGCGGCCAAGCCGACCATCGGCAGCATCCTCCGGCAGCGCAACATCATCCTCTGCGTACTGATTGCCTGCGCGTACATGACCTGGTTCTTCGTCATCATCACGTTCGCGCCCGTCTACATGATCTCGGTCAAGGGATTCTCACCCACGACGATGAGCGGCGTCGTGACCTGTCTCGGGGTGGCATGGGTCCTGTGGGGCTTCGTCACACCGGGGATCTCGGACCGGTTCGG
Organism: Streptomyces sp. NPDC006476; assembly: GCF_040612015.1. Lineage (NCBI taxonomy): Bacteria > Bacillati > Actinomycetota > Actinomycetes > Kitasatosporales > Streptomycetaceae > Streptomyces > Streptomyces sp. NPDC006476. The sequence goes on from NZ_JBEXPK010000124.1 coordinate 14,625, forward strand.
CCGCAAGAGCACACTGATCGTCTTCACACTGATGGCCGCGCTCTGCCCCCTCGCCGTGGTGTACGTGAACAGCCCTGTGATGCTCGGCGCGGTCGTCGTGCTCACGTATACGGGTCGCGAGGATCATGAACAGCGCCCAGACCACGAACAGCACCGGGCCGATCGACCAGCCGAAGTCGGTGATGAACGACAGCTTCGTGGAGGCCGGG